>CAYUVU010000287.1:0-3387 GCA_964448205.1 uncultured Acidobacteriota bacterium | reverse complement strand
GCGCACCCGAGCCATCCCGGCGTATGAGGTCCGTGTCGCCGCCCGCCTGCGGCGGGCTGTGCCGGCTGAAGCCGGCGTTCCAGGCCGGCGGCGCTATGCGGCGATCCGCCGTCCTACCTCCTCTCCAGTACGCAGTAGCGGTAGAGCTTGAGGGTCTCGCGCCAGTCTTCGGGATAGGCCGCCACCATTTCGCCGAGACCGAACTCCTCGGCGAGGCCGGCGAAGGAGCCGTCCTCGGCCACCCGGAACGGCGCCTGTTCCTCGAAGACGTTCAGGTCGGCGAACCCGGTCGGGAAGTTGGCGCCCATCGCGCGCTCCACGTCCTCGAGCCGCCGGCGGTCCTCCTCGTTCTCGAAGTCGCGGCTCTGGAGGTCGACGGCGAAGTAGTCGAAGGCGATGCGAAACGAGGTCATGGCCTCGGCGAGCCGGTTGAGGAACGGCAGGATGCTCTCGGGGGGCAGGTACATCGTGTTGCCCTCCCAGACCATCAGCGTCGGCGCCGCGGGGTCGAAGCCGAGATCGGCCAGGCCGTTCGGAACGTCGGCCTTGAGGTAGTTGGCGAAGAGGGATGGCGGTTGCTCGATCCCGTTCTCCGCCAGCGTCGCCCGCTTGAACTCGAGGACGGCCTGCTGGTCGACCTCAAAGAATCGGGCGCCGTCGAACAGATGGGCGCGCATGTCGAAGCCGCCCCCGAGCAGGACCACCTGCCGGGCCCCCGCCGCGATCCCGCGCTCGACGAAGCGGTTGAAGTAGCCGGTACGGAAGCGGACCATGCTGGTCGATGGCGGGAAGGCCACGTCCAGTTGCCCGGCGACCGCGCGGGCCCGGTCGTTCGAGAACCACCGCGCGTAGGGGTCGTCGAACAGCGGTTGCGGCTTCTCGGACTCCCCGGCCCGGATGGCCGCGATGACGAATGCGGTGGCGCCGATTTCGTTGATGTCGGTCATGTGCGCGGCCCTCCTTTGCCGCGGGGCCGGCCGGCGGCCGGCGTTCCCCTAACCCAGGGCTTCCCGGGCCTCGCGGTCGGCCTCGCGGCGCCGGAGGGTCTCGCGGCGGTCGCGGTTGCTCTTGCCCTTCGCGAGCGCCACCTGGACCTTGATCCAGCCGTTCCGGAGGTGGATGCGGAGCGGCACCAGCGTCAGGCCGGCGGTGGTGAGCTTGCCGGCGATCCGCCGCATCTCGTCCTCGTGAAGCAGGAGCTTCCGGTTCCGCTCCGGATTCCCCTGTTCCGGCGGCGCGTTCACGTAGGGCGCGATGTGGCAGTTCACGAGGAAGATCTCGCCGTTCCGCTCGCGGCCGTAAGCGTCCTTGAGGTTCGCCCCGCCGGCCCGGCAGGACTTCACCTCGGCGCCGGTGAGCGCGATGCCCGCCTCGAACTGTTCGAGGATCACGAAGTTCCGCCGCGCCCTCCGGTTCTCCGAAAGCACCTGCTCGTTGCGGAAGCCTCCCCCATGCGCTCCGGCGGAGCGCAACCGGCGTTTCTTCCTGGCGGTCTTCTTTCGACTCATGAGAACGAGTCTAGCCGTCGCATGCCGGAAACAACACGGGTACCACCGCCACGTTTACCATGCGGAAAACGAGATGCCCGAATTCCTGTGCCAGGTCGGCGAACCCGCGGGCGACCTGCGGCGGCTCCGGCTGACCGCCCGGGACGCCGACGCGGCGCGCCAGGAACTCCAGGGCCAGGGACTGCACGTCTTCGCGGTGCGGCGCCTGTCCTCGTTCGCCGCGTTCGGCCGCCTCTTCGAGGGAGGGACACCCTTCCTGCGCCGGCGTCCGGTGCGAAGCCGCGAGGTGCTGCTCTTCAACCAGGAGCTCGCCGCGCTGCTGCACGCCGGGTTGCCGCTCGCCGAGTCGCTCGGGATCATGGTCGAGCGCATGGAGAACCCGACCCTGCGGGAGGCGGTCCAGACCATCCTCGCCGAGGTCCGGTCCGGGGTGCCGATGAGCACGGCGGCCGCCCGCTATCCCTTCTTCCCGTCCGTCTATCCGGCGTGCCTCCAGGCGGGCGAGACCAGCGGCGACCTCGCGGGGATGATTGTCCGGTTCACGGACGCCATGCGCGTCGCGGTGAAGGCGCGGTCGAGCCTGACCGCGGCCATGGTCTATCCCGCCTTCCTGCTCACCGCACTGCTCGGGACCGCCGCCTACCTGCTGCTCGGGGTGGTCCCGAACTTCGTGCCGTTCTTCGCCGGGTTCGGGCAGGAGCTGCCGCCCCTGACCACCGCGCTGCTGACCGCCGCGGAGTTCGTCCGCACTCACCTGCTGTGGGTCGTCTCGGGCCTGCTCGCCGCGGTTTTGGTCTTCGCGGCCTGGTCACGGACCGCCCGGGCGAAGCGCCTCCGGGACCGCGCGTTCCTGCGCGTGCCGGCCATCGGCGACGTGCTCCGGCTGTACGGCGTCTCCCAGTTCTCGCGGTCGCTCGGCACCCTGCTCGCGGGGGGAATGCCGCTCGTCAGCGCGATCCCGGTGGCGGCGCGCGCGGTGGGCAACCGGCACCTCCGGAGCGTGCTCGAACCCACCGCCGGGGCGGTCCGCGAGGGCCGCTCCTTCGTCGAGACCCTGGCGGAGACCGGCGAAGTCCCCGGCTTCGCGCTCCAGATGGTGCGGGTGGGCGAGGGCACCGGCGACCTCGCGCGGATGGTCTCCTCGGTCGCCGACTTCAACGACGAGGTGATCGAGAACCGGGTGACCGTCCTCCTGAGCCTCCTCACCCCGGTCGTGCTCCTGATCCTGGGGGGCTTCGTGGCGCTGGTGCTGCTCGCGATCTACCTGCCGCTCTTCAGCCTCGCCTCGGTGCCCCGGTTCTGATGCGGCCCTTCCGTCCCGACCGCCAGCGCGGCTTCACGCTCATCGAGCTGGTGGTGGCCGCCGGGATCCTCGCGGTGCTGGCGATGGGGATCATCCCGGTCGCGAAGGTCGCTTCCGTCCGGGCCGACGAGATCGAGTTGAGCCGGACCCTGCGGACCGTCCGGATGGCGATCGACGCCTACCACGAGGCCGCCGAGGCCGGTGAGATCGATCCCGACTTCATCGAGCCCGACCACGAGAACTACCCGCCGGACCTCGAGGCGCTGGTGGACGGGGTGCCCGGCCCCCGGGGGCCGGACGGCCGCGCCCCGGTCCTCCGCTTCCTCCGGCGCCTCCCGGCGGACCCGATGACCGGACGCGCCGACTGGATGCTGCGCTCCTACCAGGACGATCCGGGACGCCTCTCCTGGGGCGGCCTGAACGTCTACGACATCCGCTCCGCCTCGCCCCGCCGCGCGCTCGACGGCACGCTCTACCGGTCATGGTGACGAGGACCCTCCGCACTCGCCGCGCCGGTGGCGCCGCCGGGTTCAGCTTCATCGAGATGGTGCTGGTCCTGCTCGTCCTGGGGATCCT
>CAYUVU010000286.1:0-7377 GCA_964448205.1 uncultured Acidobacteriota bacterium | reverse complement strand
GTCCGTCGGGCTGACGCCGGGATAGATCGTGTAGACGAGGATGAAGGGAACCTCCACCTCGGGGAACGACTCCCGCGGCATGGAGACGTAGACGCCCACCCCACCCAGGCAGAGGATGAGGATCAGGAAATAGACCGACAGACGGTGCCGGATGGCGTACTTCGTGATTTTCACGGCAGGTTCTCGTCGCTCAGTTCGTCCGGGAAACCACCCGCACCGGCTGCCCGTCGAGCAGGTTCCGGTGTCCCTCGGTGATGAGCGTCTCGCCGACCTCGAGGCCGGAGGTGATCACCACCTGGTCGCCCTCGTCGGGGCCGAGCGTGATGGAGCGGAGGCCCGCGGTCCCGTCCTCCAGAACGAAGGCATGCAGGATCCCGTCGCGCTCCACGAGCACGTCGCGGGCGACCACGACGGCGTTCTCGAACACCCGGCGCTGCAGCCGGGTCCGCACGATCAGGCCGGAGCGCAGCGTGCCGTCGGCGTTCGCGACCTCCACTTCCGCCTGGAAGTTCCGGCCGGGCCGGGTGGCGCTGGGCGCGATGTAGGCGATGCGGCCCTCGAAGGACCGGTCCGGATAGGCGTCCACGCTGACTTCCGCGGGGCTGCCGACCGCGAAGAAGGCGATGTCGGTTTCGGGGATGCCGATGGTGGCGCGGAGCACCGAGGTGTCGTGCAGCACGGCGACCGGACTCCCGGGCCCGAGCACCTCGCCGGGCTCGATGTCCCGCTGGACGATCACGCCGGACGCCGGCGCGAGGATCTCCGAACGGGAGAGCCGAAGCCGCGCCGATTCGACCCGGGCCACGAACCGCTTCCGGTTCACTTCCGCCCCCAGGAAGTCCTGCTTCGGACTCGCTTCGCGCTCGACCAGGAGCTTCGCCTGCGTGTAGTCCAGCTCCGCTCCCTCGAGTTCCGCCTCCGCCTCGGCGAGGGCCGCGCGCAGCAGGTCCGAACCGACCCGGGCGAGCAGCGCGCCCTCCCGGACGCGGTCTCCCTTGTCGAAGCGGACCTCTTCGACGGCGCCCCCCAGCTCCGAGGAAATCATCACCTCGGCCCGGGGTTCGAGACGTCCGGAGATCTCCAGCACGTCGGTGAGGAGTCCGGGAAGGATGGCTGAGGTTGCCACCGCGGGCCGCAGGTCGACGGCATCCGGAGTTTCCGTCCCCGGTTCGGCGGCGAAGCCGTCTTCCTGGCCGCACCCGGTTCCGACGAGGAGCAGGGGAGTGACCGTGAACGCCAGGAGAGCCAGGCGCGGGATCTTCAGGTTCGCGGCGGGTGTCACCGTTCTTCCTCCAATTCGGGCACCGGGTGCCCGGCGTCCGCAGCGTCCGCGGCGCGGACGGGAGCCGTGTCCGCGATCACCGAGTGCGGGGCGTTCGCGGGGTAGCCGACGAGGTACTTCAGTTCCGCCAGCGCATTCAGGGCGTCATGGGTGTGACGGGCCTTCTCGAGCTCGACGTCGCGGCGGGCCTGCACGGTCTCCATGACCAGGTAGGCCGTCGCGGCGCCGGCGGTGAGCTCTTCTCCGGCCACCCGTTCCGCTTCCATGGCCTCTTCGAGGGCGAGCGTGGCTTCCTCGATCGCGGTCAGCGCCGCCTGCCAGTTGGCGGTGGCGTTCCGGAGCGTCACCTCGAGGGTGGACTCGTACTCGTTCTGCTCCCAGTCGTTCTGGGTCACCTGCGACCGCAGGCTGGCGACCCGCGAGCCGCTGCCGAACCCGTCGAAGAGGTTCCAGGTCAGCGACACGCCGGCGTTCCAGTTGTGCAGTTGCAGGTCGTAGGTGTTCTCGAGCGTGAAGGTGTTGATCCCGTAGGAGGCGGTCGCGCGGACCTCGGGGCGCGCGTCGGCCAGCGCCAGGCTGGTCTGGGCCTCGAGCAGTTCCCGGTCGAGGCCGAACTGCCGTACCGTCGGCCGCTGCTGACCGGCGAGTTCCATCAGCGCCTCGGCCGGCAGGATGCGAGGCAGGGGATCGGGCAGTTCCAGATCGTCGAGGACCTCGATGGCCTTCGACTGCTCCCGGCCGACGAGCGCGTTGATTCCGGCCCGCTCCACCGTGAGGGCGTCCTCGGCGTCCGCCAACTGGCGGCGCAGCCGGGAGAGTTGCACCCGGGCCCGCAGGACGTCGAGACGCGCCCCCGCGCCGAGCTCGAGCCGGTCGCGCGCAATGTCCAGTCCGCGCTCGCTGGTTTCGACGGCCTGCTCGAGCACGTCGCGGGTGCGCAGTCCGAGCAGATAGGAGTACAGGCGGGTGACGGTGTCGCGCGCGATGCGGTTCTGCACTTCCTCGAGTTCGGACTCGACGCGCGCCCGGCCGACCTCCACTCCGCGGAGCGCCGGACGGATTCCGAAACTCCAGAGCACCTGCGAGGCCTGGAAGTTCCACAGGTAGGTGCCGAAGGTGAACGCGCCGCCGAAATCCCCCGCGCCGCCCCCTCCGAAGGGGAAGCCATCGGAACTGTCGCCACCGTCGGGACTGTCGATCAGCCGGGAAAAGAAGGGGCTGTTGCGGAAGCCCGGGTCGCGCGTCTGGGCGATCTGCAGGTTCAGGTCGAGTTGCGGCAGGTAGGGAGAGCGCGCCTCCCGGACCAGGCTCGGAAACTCGGCCAGCCGTTCGCGCGTGAGGCGCACCTCGGGGTGCAGTTCCGAAGCGACGTCCACCGCCTGGGAGATCGTGAACGCGAGCGTCTCCTGCTCGAGGAGGTCGCGATACTGGTTCAGGACCCGGTCGGTGATGGCGCTTTCCCGCTGCTCTCCCGCACTCTGCGCGGCCGCCGCCACGGGCGCGAGGGCCAACAGCAACGTTGTGACGCCGCAGACATTCCACCGGCGGCTGCCACGCGCATCGAGAGATTTCATCGGTTCTCCTTTCGGCGGTCTGCGTCCTTCCGCCGGGCCGGATCGGGCACGCTCCAGGAGCGGCGAGACCTCCTCCCTGTCCGGTCGCGGGCGGTTTCCCCGGCCCGGACCCCACCAGCCATCAGAGCCACGCACGATCAGGTATTCGGGATCAACGATCCGGACCGTTCGTGTGTTCCGCGGAAACTCTAGCCCGGCGGCGGGGCGCAGCGTTTGGGAACGCCGGTCTTCAAACTGGCACGCGGGCCGCAGGCCCGCAAAGCGCGTAGAGCTGCTCAGCCGCATGGCACGCCCGCTCGGAGCGCCGGCCTACAGAACTGCCAAGTTCGGTAGGGCATCCGGTGACGATCTCCGTCATGTTCGTTTCGTCGCCAAACAGCCTGGCGGAAACAAGGCCACGTGGCCCACTGCGCCTTGCCGAACAGGATCCGAACGCTCGCCCTCTGCTTGCCGCTGGGCCTCCTTGCGGGCTGCGGCGGGGGTACGGACGGCACGCCCGTCGCGCCCACGCCCGCACCGGCACCCGCCCCGGCCCCGCCGCCCGCGCCGGAACCGCCGTCGGGGCGACCGACGCTGCGGGCGCAGGCGTGGATTGCTTCAGTGCCCCGGGCCTCGGCTGGCTACGCCGCCGGCGACAGGATCGTCGTGGGCGTCACGTTCCAGGAGACCACCACCGTACGGGGCAATCCGCGGCTCGCCATCCAGGTGGGCGAGCACGTCCGCCTCGCCGACTTCTCGCCCTGGATCGAGCACGACTTCCCGCCCGAACGGCCGTCCTTCAATCAGCGGTTCGCCTACGAGGTCACCCGCGACGACCTGGACGCGGACGGCATCAGCGTCGCAGCCGACGCTCTGGACTTCGCCGAGGGCGCGCTGCTGAACGACGCAGGCGTGGAGATCGGGGTCGAAATCCACGCCGTCGCGCCAGAACTGAACGCGCCCGATCCCGTCGGCCCCGGGGAGGCTCTGGCCGCCCATCGGGTGAACGGAACGGCGCCGCCACCGCGAACGCCGTCACCACACGCTCATCGGGCGCGGGCGACCGTGTTGTGGGGACCCGCGATCCCCCCCGCCTACATCGTGGGCGAGACAATCCAGGTGAGCGTTGCGTTCCACGGCCTCACCACCGTAGAGGGCAATCCGCGGCTTGCCATCGAGATCGGCGGGCACGTTCGCATGGCCGACTTCATGCCCTGGGTCAAGCGCGGCATTTCCCCGGATGAGCCGTTCGGCCATCAACAGTTCTGGTACGAGGTCACGCTCGACGACGACGACGCGGACGGCATCGCCATTCACGCCGATGCCCTGGACTTCTCCGAGGGCTCGATATTCACCGAGGCCGGGGTGGAGATCGTCGAGGCCGAGATCTACGCCGTCACGCCGGACGCGTTCAACCACGACGTTACCGTCGATCCCGGGGAGCCTCTGGACCTGCATCCGGTGATGGGGACGCCGGCGCCGCGGGCGTGCGCCAACGAGCGCCGGTATGCGGCGAACTTCTCGAAATTCGTCCTGGAATGGGACGGCACGCCGTTCCGCGTGGACATGATCGACAACTTCCCGGACCATGTGACCGAGGCCGACCTGCTCGACCTGCTCGATGCCGTCGGACTCCTGGCCGACAAGATCGAAGACCAGCTCGGATACCGGATTCTCGAAATGGGTGACGTCGTCCCGGTTCCCGCGGGGATGCCGCCGGGTTGGAACGAGGACGAGCAGCGATTCCGGAGCACCTGCCCGCTCCCGCGGGAAGAAGGCCAGATCCACATCTTCTACATGGACGACGTGAACCACGGGTCGGCCGAAGCTGACGGACAAGCGAACTGTGATTCCTCGTTCAGTTTCCTCCAGCCCTTTCTGACGTATTGGCCGTGTCGAGGGTGCGAGGACGAACGGACGCCGCCGCCGTACGGCCATTTCGTCGACGGTGTGACCCACCACGAAATCTTCCATGTGCTCGGCTACATCCACACCGAGGACTACGAACACAACCGAACCACCGTGGGCGTCCCGATGTCGTGGGCGCTGCGGGGCGCCTGGGGGCCGGAAGCCGAGGCCGTGCTTTATTCCGACATCGACCTGCTGCGCTGCATCTTCCCGGAGGGCGGCTGACGTGCAGGGCTGTTCAGCCGCATAGCGCCGCCAACTGGGACTGCCGGTTCAGACCGGCACGCGGGCCGCAGGCCCGCAAAGCGCGTAAGCCCGGCGGGCCTACTGGCGCCCACGAGCGGTATCGTCCAAACCGACCCCATGACCCCACCACGCGACCGGATCCGAATCTTCGAGGGCGACATCACCACGCTCGCGGTGGACGCGATCGTCAACGCCGCCAACGAGACCCTGCTCGGCGGCGGGGGCGTGGACGGGGCCATCCACCGCGCCGCGGGCCCCCGGCTCCTCCAGGAGTGCCGCACCCTCGGCGGCTGCCCGACCGGGGACGCCAAGCTGACCGGCGGTTACGAGCTTCCTGCCCGCCACGTGATCCACACCGTCGGCCCGGTCTGGCGCGGGGGCGGCCGGGGGGAAGCCGCGCTTCTCTCGAGTTGCTATCGCCGCTGCTTTCAGGTCGCCGAGGAGAAGCGAATCCGCTCCCTCGCCTTTCCGGCGATCAGCACCGGCGTCTACGGCTATCCGCTTGAGCCGGCAACCCGCATCGCGCTAACCGAAACCCGGCGCCATCTCTCGGGCGGCAGCACCCTCGAAGAGGTGGTGTTCGCCTGCTTCGGCGCCCACGCCAGTCGGATCTATAGCGTGGTGCTCGGCGAAGTGTTCGGCTCCCGTTCCTAGAACATCACAAACGAGCCGCGCCTCCGTCAGCAATCCAGGCCGATTTGGCGCTCCCGCGCAATGCCGGCTCCCACCGGCCGGAGGTCGGCGCTCGGAGCCTGCGCCAATTGGTGTTTCGCCGGGACTGAATTTCACGGCAACGGGCCGACGCCCCGACCCGGCGCGGGGCGGTGTTAGGATGCGAATTCGTCCCGGCTCGGGACGCGGAAACCGTCATGGCTGTCACGCTGGAACTGCCGGAAGATCTTGAGAGGGAGATTGAGAAGGCCGGTCTTCTCGCTCCGGACGCGGTGGAGGCCATCTTTCGGGAGCAGCTCCGCCGGTTTCACCTCGGGGAACTGCTGAAGGACACCCGGGGAATGGCAGCGGACAACATCCCACCCATGACGATGGAGGAGATCCAGGCAGAAGTGGACGCCGTCCGTGCCGAAAGACAGCGGCGTGCGGCTGGTTCTTGACACGACCACTGTCATCTCGGGCTTGCTCTGGGGCGGGAACCCGCGGCGGATCCTCGATCTCGCGGACGACCCAAGGGTCCGGTTGTTCACGAGTCGCCCGCTGATAGCCGAACTCGTCGAGGTCTTGGGCAGGCCGAAATTCCGGCCGAGGCTTCTGCACCACCGGAAGACCCCTCTCCAGCTCGCTGCCCGGTACGCTCTCGCATCAGAGTCCGTCGCACTGCAGTCCATCCCGCGAACTGTCCCGTCGGACCCGGACGACGATGCCGTGATCGCGACGGGAATCGCAGCTGCCGCGGATCTGATCGTCAGTGGGGACAGCGACTTGCTGGCGCTCCATCCCTATCGTGGGATGCGGATTCTCAACGCGGCGGACGCGGTCCGACACACGAGATTGGCGCTGGGCATGTAGGCCGAGCCGGCACCGAGGCCGAAGAACGCGGAGACGAAGAAGCGCGTGCTCCTCCATGTCGCGCCCACCCGCGCGAAGAAGGAGCTGCTGGCCCTGAGCTGCGGGCGGCCGAGTCCGTTCCCGGCTAGCCCTCCGTCTGAAGTTCACTAACAGATCCGCAGATCAGGGAGGCACCGGCCACATCCCGCGGCGTCCCGCTTGCCGATCCGTCTAGCCTTCGCCACAGCATCCGCAAGTGCAACCGGGCCGTGCCACCGATTGTCGGGAAGTCGCGATCCCTTCACGCCTGCACCGTGATTGCAGAATCGGCACGCGCCAGTGTGGACGCGCGTCCGGTTGGTCGGGTCGTCCACGTACAACCAGTAGGCGCTGGTCAGGCCGCTCATTCCTGATCTCCCCGGAACGCGGCCTCGATGCAGGCGACGTCAACCTTGTTCATGCTCAGCATCGCCTGGAAGGCCCGCTCCGCCCCCGCGCGGTCATCGGACATGAAACTCTCGATGAGGACGCGCGGCACGATCTGCCATGACACTCCCCAGCGATCCGTGAGCCAGGCGCACCGGCCCTCCTTCCCGCCGTCCGCGGTAAGCGCGTCCCAGAGCCGGTCCGTCTCCGCCTGGTTCTCGGTCACCACCGAGATGGACACGGCTGCCGACTGGGCGACCTCCGGGCCGCCGTTCAGGATCTGGTACGGCGCGCCGGCGAGGGTGAAGTCCACGACCATGGCGGGCTGATCGGGCGACCTCCGGTAGGTAGATTCAATGCGGCTGTCCGGCAAAAGCGTCACGTAGAAGCGGGCGGCCTCTTCGCCGCCGCTTTCGAACCAGAGGCAGGTGCGGGTCTTGCTGCGGGTGTTCATAGGGG
>CAYUVU010000285.1:0-14161 GCA_964448205.1 uncultured Acidobacteriota bacterium | reverse complement strand
CGCCCGCGATCAGGTGCTGCCCGGGCTCCGCGAGCGCTTCCCGGGATACGACTTCAGCGTTGCCGGGATGGCGGGCGAGGCGGAGGAGGGCCAGGAAGCCCTGGCGCGCAGCGGGCTTCTGGCCGTGATGCTCATCTTCGTGTTGCTCGCGATCCCGCTCGGTTCGTGGACCCAGCCGTTCCTCATCCTGGCCGCGATCCCGTTCGGACTCGCCGGAGCCCTGTTCGGGCATCTCATCATGGGAATCAACCTCGACTCGATGAGCCTCTTCGGGATGGTGCCGCTCATCGGGATCGTGGTGAACGACGCGCTGGTGATGCTCGACTTCACGAATCGGCGCCGGGCGCGGGGGCTATCGGCCCGGGAGGCGGCGCTCGAGTCCGGACCGGCGCGTTTCCGGGCCGTCATCCTCACGTCGGTCACCACCTGCGCCGGCGTGACCCCGTTGTTGGCGGAGCGCAGCTATCAGGCCGCTCTGCTGATTCCGATGGCGGTGTCGCTGGCTTTCGGGGTTGCCTTCGCCACCCTGGTCACGTTGTTCGTGGTGCCCGTTCTCTACAGTCTCGCGAGCGACGTGACCGGGACCTTCGCGCGACCCGGCTCGGCTCCCTGACCGCTCAGGGCGCGAGGAATGCCGGCCCGGCGGGTGCGGCGTCCAGGAGGTGGGCGCCCTGGGGCACGGCGATTCCGCGGGGGCGGTAGTACCGCTCGGTCAAGTGGGACCGGATCGCCGCTTCCCGTTTCGGCGAGGCGAGGATCACCACCGAGCCGCCGAGGCCGGCGCCGGTGAGCCGCGCGCCGAGCGCCCCCGCAATCCGGGCGGTTTCGACGAGTTCGTCGAGGTCCGGGGTGCTGACCTCGTAGTCGCGCCGCAGGCTCTCGTGGGAGGCGTCCAGCGCCTCGCCGAGAGAGGGGGCGTCGCCCTTCCGGAGATGCTCCACGGCCTCTCGGGTGCGCCGGGCTTCGGTCACGACGTGCCGGAACCGTCCGTCCAGCGGTTCCGGCAGCCGCGCCGCGACCGCGAGGAGTTCCGGAAGGGTGTGGTTCGCGAGGAGCGCCGGATACCCATCGGCCTCCGGAAGGAACGTTCGGGCGAGGACCAGCGCTTCCCGCGTCTGCCGGACACGTTCGTCGAAGACACGCCCGGCGGCGGCTCCCTTGTCGGCGCGCTGGCCGCTGTAGGCGACCAGGAAGCGAAACCGTGATGGGTCCACCGGGACGGGGGTCCAGCCGCGCGGCTCGAAAGTGATGTGGAGCGCGTGTCCGCGCCTGCCGCCCAGGCAGATGGACTGGTCCATCGCGCCGCCCTGGATGGCCACTCCGTGTTCCGCGTCGGCGAGATCGAGGGCAAGCCGCATCGCCGTTTCGTCCGGCGGGCCGGCGCCGGGGGACACCCGGCCCCGAACCGCGAGCAGCGCGAGCGCACCCGCGATCACCACCGCCGACGAAGACGAAAGACCGGCGGCCACGGGAAGGTCGGAGGCGATCGCCCCGTCGAACCCGGCGCGGGACGCCGGCGCCCAGCGGCCCGCGTCGAGGGCGGCTCCGGCGGCGGCCAGATAGCGCCCGAAACCCGCGGGCGCCCGCGTTTCCCCGAGGGAGAAATCGGCTTCGTCGAATCCGGGTGCGGTCGTCAGGCACCGCACCCGGTCGTCCTGGCGGGCCGCAAAGGCGAGCGCGACGCCGTGGGAGAGGGCGGCGGGAAGGACGGGTAGTCCGCAGTAGTCCACGTGTTCCCCGATGAGGTTCACCCGTCCCGGAGCGAAGGCGACTCCTTCGGGGGCGCGGCCGAAACGCTCGCGGAACGCCGTGCGCGCCGCCTCGACCGGCTTGCGCTCGTCCCGCGTCAGAAGGGAATCCTCTCCAGGTCGCGGATGGCGTCGAAATGGGTATCCCGGCTGAGGACGGGTAGCGCATGCTGCCGCGCCAGCGCGGCGATCCAGAGGTCGTTCGCCGGAATCGGACGTCCGGAGCGCTTCAGTTCAAGACGGATCGTGGCGTAGGACTCAGCGGTCGCTGAATCGCTGATGGCGATTTGCACCAACGGTAGCGTGCGCCGGAGCCAGTCTTCATAGTGAGTGCGATAGCGTGATTGGCGAATCCCGAAGAGGTACTCGCCCAGCACCACGACGGGGACGACGGGCTGGTTCGCGAGGAGGGCGGATGCCTCGACGTCGGCGTCGCCGTCCGCCCAGGCGGACAGGGCGTTCGTGTCGAGGATCACTCGAGGTCTTCGGGTTCCAGGCGTCCGAACTCGTCGTCAATGATGCGCTGGATGCGGCGGGTCTCTTCCGAAAGGTGGGAAAGTTCTCCAAAGGTCGCCATCCACGGCGGGCGGTCTCCCGAACCTCCCGTCCTTGCCGTAGTGGAGCGGATCTTCTCTTCGAGGGCTTCGGTAAACAGTTGCTTCAGCGTCGTCCCGCGAGCGGCCGCGAGGATGCGGGCCTGCCGCAGGATCGGGTCCGGGAGCTCGATGGTGGTCTTCACCGAACCCATATTACCATATTTACGGCTCGCGAAGAGGCTCGGGGTTCGGCGCGCCGACATGCTCCGGCGCCCCCGCTGACGGAGGTGCTGTCTGCGGATCGAAGGCCGGCCGGATGGCACCTTGCCCCGCGGAGGTCAGCCCGCCTTCCCCCAGGATCAGGTTCTCCGACGACGTGACGGGGATGCGGGGTCCCGGAACCAGGATGCCGGACAGGTTCAGCGGATCGGCGGCGCCGATGGTCAGCCGCGCCCCCGGCTCGGCCCCGTTCCGGCCCGCCCGGCGGAGCGGCGCGACCGCCCCGGGCAGCGCGAACTGTTCCCCGGGGAAGGTGGAGACGAACTGGCCGCCCACCACCTCGCCGCGCATCTCCAGCCGCCGCAGGACGAGCTGCAGGTCCCGCCAGCGCGACGGGGTCCGCTCCCGCTTCAGCAGTTCGCGGAACACCACGCCCCAGCGCCGGAGGAGCTGGCGCGCCACTCCTTCATGGTCCGCGGGTTCTGGCTCATCCCCGCCGGGCGCCGCGAGGAGCGCCCAGCGGCCCGGTGAATAGCGGGCCTTGCGCCGGCGGTAGCGCCCGTAGGCGCTCCGCCGCCGCGGATCCAAGAGGGCCCGCAGGTTGTCGAAACCGTCCGCGGTGACCCGGCCACGGGCGGTCAGCTCCCAGAGCGCATCCTCGAGAGCCGCGGGCAGCAACCCGGATCGCGCCTGGAGTTCGGTAAAGAACTGGGCGCCGCCGCGTTCCAGAAGCCCGAGCACCTTGCCGGCGGCGGAGGAGAGGTCGTCCGGGTCCGCTCCGCGCGGCCGGAGCCACCGGCCGAGATCGCTCCTGAGGAGCAGGCCGATCGGAGCGGCCCGGGTCGGCCGCGCCGGGCTCCCGCTCGGGGACGGCTCCGGATCGGACGTCCGGCCCCAGACCACTTCCCCCGAGAGACAGTTCTCGTCGAGCCAGTCGCGCCGGTAGCCGGTGACTCGCACCGGCAGGATCCGGGACTCCCAGGCCGCCGCGGGCGCTTCGAGTCCCTGGAGCTGGGCGATCACCTCCCGGACCCCGCGCGGACCGTGGAGACGGGTTTCCGCGGTCAGGTGCTGCCACCCGGCGAGGAACTCGAGGAAGGCGGCGGCGCTCACGGGCGCCGACTCGCGGCGCAGCCGGGCGAGGGTGAGGCGATGGATGCGGGCCAGCACCCGGCGGTGGCACCACTCGAGCGGGCCGTCGGCTGCCGGAGACCGGCGGAACCGGCCCTGGAGCACCAGTCCTTCCGCCTCGAGCAGGGAGAGCGCCGCCTCGATCCGGGTTTCGGGGAGGGCGAGGCGGGCGGCGAGCGCGCCCGCGCTCGCCGGACCGGAGGAGTCCATGATCCCGCGCAGAATCGCCGCCACCGCTTCCGCCCGGGAGTCCGGAACGTCGCCGGCACTTGGGGCCGGGACCCGAGAGGGCAGGGAGGCGTCCGGCCACACGGCCCGGGCGAGTCCCAACCGTTCCGCGGCGACCCAGAACCGGGCGTCTCCCACGGCGAAGGCGGCAGCGCGATGTCCTTCCGCGAGTTCCTCGAACCACACCTCCCACTCCGGGGTCTGGCGGACCACTCCGACCGTCAGGAGCGCGTCGTGGAGTTCGTCCGCGTCGCGAACCAGCGGCGCCGCTTCCGCGGCGGCCTGCGCGATCGCCGCGGGGTCGAGCACGGCCTCGGTGTCCAGCTCGGGCGGGAGCGACTGCCGCATCCGTACCGCCCGGGAACGGCGCTCCTCGAGCGGCGCGGGGTCGAGGAAGGCGAACGGGTTCGCGTTGAGAATCTCGGCCGCGAACGGAGACGCCTCGGGCGTATCCACCGCCACGGTCCGTACTCGCCCGTCCCGGATGTCTTCGAGCAAGGCTCGAAGCCCGTCGACGTCCAGCGCCTCGTGCAGGCAGTCGCGGATCGCCTCGTCCACCAGCGGGTGCTCGGGAATCCTGACTTCGCCGGCGAGGTTCTCGGCGCAGGCGGCCTGGTCCGGGAACACCGCGGCGAGCAGGTCGTCGGTGAGCATTCGCTGGATCGGCGGCGGCACCCGCTGGCCGTGCCGGCGGCGGGGAACGGCGAGCGCGCGCGAGGCCGCCCAGCGCCAGCGCGCCGCGAAGAGCGGAACGCCGAGGACCGCCTGGGTGAGCACGTGTTCCAGGTTCTCGGGAGTCAGGAACGAGAAGACCGATTCGAGCGGGAAGGAGTGCAGGTCGGTGAGCGAGATGACGATGCCGTCATCGGTCGCCGCCGCCTGGAGCTCCAGGTTGAAGGAGCGGCAGAAGCGCTTCCGCAGCGCAAGTCCCCAGGCGCGGTTGATCCGGCTGCCGAAGGGAGCGTGGATGACGAGCTGCATGCCGCCCGAGTCGTCGAAGAACCGCTCGGCGACCACCGACCGCCGGTTCGGCATGGCGCCGAGCGCGGCCCTGCCGGCGGCCAAGTAGCGGAGGAGTTGATCCGTCCCGGCGCCGTCGAGGCGGCAGTCGCGCTGCAACCCGTGCCGCGCCTCCGCGGCGTCCTGATCCACCCGGTCGCGAAGCTCGGCCACCCGGGCGCTCAGTTCCGCGGTGCGTCCCGGCGCTTCGCCTCTCCAGAAGGGGATCGTTGGAGCCGCCCCCTCGGCGTCTTCGACCCGAACCTGTCCCTGGGCGATGCGCCGGATTCGCCACGACGTGGTGCCGAGCAGGAACACGTCGCCCGCGGTGCTCTCGATGGCGAAGTCCTCGTCGAGTTGGCCCACCACCCGGTCGTCGGGCTCGGCGACCACCTGGTACTGCGCCGTTTCGGGGATTGCGCCGCCGTTCTGGATCGCGGCCAGGCGGGCATTCCGCCGAGCCCGCACCGTGCCCGAGACGGAGTCCCGGTGCAGGAAGGCGCCGCGCCGTCCCCGTGCGGTCGCGACGCCTTCGGAGAGCACCCCGACCACCGCGTCGAACGCCGCCCGCTCGAGACCACGGTAGGGATAGGCGCCGCGCGCGAAACGGTACAGGCCGTCGAGGTCGTGGCGTTCGTCCGGAGTTGCCCCGGTTTCGGCGACGAGCTGCTGCGCGAGGATGTCCAGGGGCGCTTCGGGGATGCGGATCCGGTCCAGATCGCCGGCGTTCACCGCTCCCATCAGCGCCGCGCACTCGACGAGTTCGTCCCGCGTCGTCGGAAAAAAGCGCCCCTTCGGGACGGCGCCGAGCCAGTGGCCGGAGCGGCCCACCCGCTGGAGTGCGACCGCGATGGAACGCGGCGAGCCGAGTTGGCACACCAGGTCCACCGAGCCGATGTCGATTCCCAGTTCGAGCGAGGCGGTGGCGACGATGGCCTGGACGTCTCCCTCGTGGAGCCGCCGCTCCGCCTCCAGCCTGACTTCGCGGGCGAGGCTCCCGTGATGGGCCAGCACCGCGTCTTCCGGCAGGCGCTCGCTCAGCACGTGCGTCAACCGCTCCGCCATCCGGCGGGTGTTCACGAACACCAGGGTGGTGTCGTGCGCCTCGATGAGCGCGGCGATCCGGTCCCGGATGTCTTCCATGATGTCGTGGGTCGCTACCGCCGCGAGCTCGGAGTCCGGAACCTCCACCGCCAGGTCCATCTCCCGGCGGTGCCCGACGGGCACCACCGCCGGCCCCCCGGGTGTCCGCGGGCTGAGGAACCGGGCCATCTCGGGCAGCGGCCGCACCGTCGCCGAGAGCCCGATCCGCTGGAGCGGCCGGCCGGCGAGCCGGTCGAGCCGTTCGAGGGAGAGCGCCAGGTGGCTCCCGCGCTTGTCGCGGGCGAGCGCGTGGATTTCGTCCACGATGACGGTGTCGGTGGTCGAGAGCAGTTCGCGGCCGCGGCCGGCGGTGAGCAGGAGGTAGAGCGATTCCGGGGTGGTCACCAGGATATGGGGCGGCTTCCTGGTCATCCGGGTGCGTTCCGCGGCCGGGGTGTCGCCAGTGCGGAGTTCGGCGCGGACGGCGGGGAACGAGCCGCCGTCACCCCCGGCGCGGGCGGCGATTTCGGCGAGCGGGACCTCGAGGTTGCGCCGGATGTCGGCGCTGAGCGCCTTCAGCGGCGAGACGTAGACGACCCGGGTCTCATGGGGGAGCGGGCCCTGTCGCGCTTCCCGGATCAGCCGGTCCACCGCGGAGAGGAACGCGGCGAGCGTCTTCCCCGAACCCGTCGGAGCCGTGATCAGCACGTCTTCGCCGCGTGCAATCACGGGCCATCCCTTCGCCTGAGGCTCGGTGGGCGCCTCGAAACGCTCCCGGAACCAGCCGGCGACGGCAGGGTCGAAGGGGGAGAGGGAAGAGCTCACCGGGGTCTGGCCACTGATGACGGGGGAAGGGGCAATGTAGTGCGGAAGCGGCGCTGGGCGGAATAATCCCTGCCATGCATGGACACCGGCGGACGGCGGCGAGCGTCCCCACCGGGGGACGGCTTCGCCGAGACGACCTTCTCGAACGGGACCGGACCGATCCGCTGGCCTCCTTCCGCGACCGGTTCCAGCTCCCCGAGGGAGTGATCTACCTCGACGGAAACTCGCTTGGCCCTCTCTCCGTGCACATGAGGGAGAGGATCCGCTCGCTGCTCATGGACGAATGGGGCGCGGATCTCATCGGCTCCTGGAACCGTCACGGCTGGTTCCATCTCCCCGAGCGGGTCGGGGCGCGGATCGCGCCCTTGCTGGGTGTTGAGAAGGACGAGGTGATCGCCGCCGATTCGGTGTCGCTCAACCTCTTCAAGCTGCTGGGGGCGCTCCTCCGGCAAGCGGGCGAGCGCCGGGTGGTGCTTGCGGACGAGAGCAACTTCCCGACGGACCTGCACGTGGCGGCCGGTCTGACGCAGTTGCTTTCGAGCGCCGGGGCCACGCTCCGGTTGGTCGCGCCCGAGGTCTTCGAGGACGCCTGCACGCCTGACGTCGCGGTGGCGACGCTTACCCAGGTGGATTTCCGGACGGGACGGATGCGTGACCTCGAGCGCGTGACCGGCGCGGCGCGCCGGTCGGGAGTGCCGGTGGTGTGGGATCTGAGTCACAGCGCCGGAGCGCTGCCGCTGCACCTCCATCGGGACGGGGTCGAGTACGCGGTCGGCTGCGGTTACAAGTACCTGAACGGCGGCCCCGGCGCTCCCGGATTCCTCTATGTCTCCCGGGTGCTCCAGGACGGTCTGGAGTCTCCCCTCGCGGGCTGGATGGGCCACGCCCATCCGTTCGACTGTGGTCTGCACCACGAGCCGGCGCCGGGGATGCGGCGGTTCCTCGTCGGGACTCCACCGATCCTGTCGATGATCGCCCTCGAAGAGGGACTCCGGACCTTCGAGGGCGTGGCGATGGACCAGGTGCGCGACAAGAGCGAAACACTCGGTGATCTGTTCCTGCGGCTGGCGGAAGAGCGGTTGTCGGAATGGGGCGTCGCGGTCGGGAGTCCCCGGGACGCCGGCGAACGGGGCAGCCAGGTCTCGCTCCGCCACCCCGATGCCTATCCGGTCATGCAGGCCCTCATCGCGCGCGGAGTGATCGGCGATTTCCGCGAGCCGGACTACCTGCGGTTCGGGTTCGCCCCGCTCTACGTGCGGTACCGGGATGTCTGGGACGCGGTCCAGGCGCTTCGGGAGGTCCTGACGAGCGGGGAGCACGAACAACCGCGCTTCCGCCGCCGGCAATCGGTGACCTGAGGCGGTTCGCCCGGCTCAGTCTTTCCTGGAAACCAGCAACCGCTCCACGCAGCGTTCCGCTGACTCGGCGCCGGCGGCCGGACGGAGTTCCGGCGCCTCCGGAAACTCAAAGGGGCTGCCGAGCCCGTTTGGTGGCGTAACACTCATGCAACGCATGGAGATACACTCGGAGTGTCACATTCGACAACTTCATGCTGGTTCCCGCCGCCTACCGCCCGGGTCTCGAACGGGCGGCAAGAATGAATCCGAAGCTTGCCCATCGGTACGTGCGGCACGCCACCATGGGTGACCCGTTGGCCGACGCCGCCGTCGCCTCCCTCGCGGGTTATGGCGATGCCGCGATCCATCGGCTGCTGGATGCCGGGATGGAACAGGACGAAGCCAGGCTCGCCGAGGCGCCCGACGCCCTGAGGGAGTTCTTCGAGCGGACATCGGAGCCCCCTCCCTGGCTCGACCGGAGCGCGATGAACGCGGGCTGTGCGGCCTTCCAGGCCGACCCCGACCTCTTCATTCTCGGCCTCCTCGCCGGTGGTCTGGTGCGGGGGTTCTCGACGCTGATCAGCCTGTCGTTCTTCACCACCGGCCGGTTGATCGATCACGCGGTCCGGAGGTTGAAACACAACATCCGGCAGCTTGTGGAAGTCACCTTCCCGGGCGGCCTCGAGCGACAGGCGGACGGCTGGAAGTACACCGTCCGGATCCGCTTTGTGCACGCCCAGGTGCGGCGGTTGATTCGGGAATCGGGCGGGTGGGACGAGTCGGTGTACGGAGTACCGCTGAGCAGTGCCCACTTGGCTCTCGCCTCCGGTGTTTTCTCGGCGATGCTTCTCGACGACGTGGAGCGGCTCGGGGCGAGGCTGACTCCGGAGGGACGCGCCGGTTACATGCACATCTGGCGCTATACGGCGGTCCTGCTCGGCGTTCCGGACGCCATCCTGTTTCGCGACGAGGCCAGCGCCCTCGAGATATGCCGTATCGGCGCCGCCTGTGAACCGGAGCCGGGCGAGTCCGCCATCGTCATGGCCAACTCGCTGCTCAATGTGGCGCCGGTCGTGATCGGGCTTTCCGAACCCGGCGAACGCGCAGCCCTGGCGAACTACGGCCTCCGGGTTTCGCGGGCCCTCGTCGGCAACGAGCTCGCCGACAAGCTCAGGTTCCCGCGCCAGCACACCGCGGGAATGCTCTTCGCGATGCGGCTCCAGCGCCGCCTCGGCGGGCTCTTCGATCGGCTGCTGGGCCGGACCTACGTGACGCGCGCCAATCGCTTTGCCGAGCTCGTGGAACACGCGACGCTCGAAGACACCGGCATCTCGTACCGGTTGCCGCTCAAGCTCTATTCGGACGAAGCCCAGACGTGGTGACGCCGGCCGCCACGACCTGGCCCGCGGTCAGCAGCCGGCGCCGCAGTGGGCTGCCACGAGGCGGTCGAGGATCCCCCGGTAGTCGTCCCACGGCGTGGCGACCTCGGGCACCGTCTTGTGCGCGACGACCATGTCGAGCGACGGAATGACGGTGATGTACTGGCCCCAGGCGCCGCGTCCGGTGTAGGCGCCGCGGAACGCCTCCGGCACCGCCGGGCCGTCCCACACCCACCACATGGTCCCGTAGCCGAACTCGCCTCCGCGCCGGCCCTCCGGGTTCATCTCCTCCGATGGCGTGACCAGGCCCGAGATGCGCTCGGCCCATCCCTCGGGAAGCACACGCACCTCCCCCCAGACGCCGCCCCGCAGCATCAGGTAGCCGATCCGGGCCATGTCGCGGGTCGAGAGGTTCATGTGGTAGGCGAGGTTGCGCGACCGGGTCGCGTCTCCCGACTTGCGGTGGATCCACCGGTGCCAGTCCTCGAATCCGAGGGGGAGCGCGAGGTCGGTTCCGAGCGCGTCATAGATGTTGCGCTCGGTCAGTTGTTCGAAGACGGCGCCCGCCGCGTTGAAGTCCCAGTTGCTGTACAGGTAGTAGGCGCCGGGCTCCTGCGAGCCGCGAGGCGGCGCGTCCGCGAGGTTGTCCCCCGAGTTCGAGGCCGGGTGATAGACCCCGGAGCGCGCGGTGACGAGATCCAGCACCCGCGCCTGTTTCTCGATCGGCATGAGACCCTGGACATCGTCCATGCCCAGGTCGCCGACCGTGAGCTCGAGATCGATCGTCCCGTCCTCCACGTAGCGGCCGTAGAGCATGGCCAGGATGCTCTTCCGGACCGAGGCGAGATAGCTGATCTCATCCACGGGCCCGTGTTCGAAGAGGACGCGGCCCCCGACCACCGCCATCACGGCGGTGGTGTTGATCCCCTCGACGTATGGGTGGATTGCGTCGAGCGCCTCGGCCGAGAACCCGGAGGAGGCCGGATCCGCGATCCGTTCCCACGACGCACCCGGATAGACGGCCTCCGGCGCCGTGTCGGCGGCCGGCGGCGAGCAGCCGAATCCCGCGGCGGCCGCGAAAACCAGCGCTGACAACAGCGCAACGAGTACTCGTGAAGCAGGGCCGGTCGCGATGTTGCGATTCATCATGGTCACCCTCCAGCGGTCTCCGGGAACGAACGCCGGCCTTGAGGACCGGCTCCCCGCATCGCTGCGCGCCTCGATACTAAACCGGGTTTGGGAAAGCCGGCCGGCGCGGGCCGGTGGCGACCCGGCATCAGGCCGCGGACTCCCGTAAACTCGTCTGTTGGCGCGCCGGCCGACCGGCGCCGTAGCAGCGGAGGTGTCCCGATGCGGATTCGTGGTTTGAAAGGTCTGAGACTCGGTGGGGCCGCCGCGGTGGCCCTGTCGCTCGTCGTTTCCACGGCGGCGCTCGCCCAGGAGGGTATGCGGCCGCTCGCGCTTGCCGACTACCTATCCTGGGAGACGGTGCAGGGCCCGCAGATCTCCCCGGACGGTGACAACGTGGTCTACGAGCGCAGCTTCGTGGACGCCATGA
This sequence comes from uncultured Acidobacteriota bacterium, assembly GCA_964448205.1. GTDB lineage: Bacteria > Acidobacteriota > Vicinamibacteria > Marinacidobacterales > Marinacidobacteraceae > Marinacidobacterium. Next base: position 3,118 of record CAYUVU010000285.1, on the reverse strand, counting down.
AGGACCGGACGAAAACGGAACTCTGGCTCATCGGCGCCGACGGCTCGAAGAACCGTTTCCTGACCGACGGCGGGAGTCCGCGCTGGTCGCCGGACGGCACCCGGGTCGCCTTCCTTCGGGACGGCCAGATCTTTGTGCGCTGGATGGACGCCGAGGGCGCCGAGAGCCAGGTGACCCGGCTCGACAGCCCCCCGTCCCAGATCGTCTGGGCTCCGGACAGCGGCTCCCTCGCCTTCCGGGCGGTGGTGGACCCCGGGCCCGACCCGGCGTGGGCGATCGACATGCCGAAGGCGCCCGAAGGCGCCGAGTGGACGGGGCCGCCCCGGATCGTCACCCGGCTGAACTACCGGCGCGACGGACTGGGGTACCACCCGCGGGGCTTTCGGCACATCTTCGTCGTGAGCGCTGACGGGGGCACCCCGCGCCAGCTCACGAGCGGCGACTACCACCACGACGGGCCGCGTTTCGTCGGCGACGGGTCGGAGATCGTCTTCACGTCCCTGCGGACCCCGGACGCCGAGCACGCCTGGCGCGAATCGGAGATCTACCGGGTCGAGGTGGCCACCGGCCGGATCACCACCCTGACGAGCCGCACCGGTCCGGACTCGGGGCCGGTGCCCTCTCCGGACGGCGGCATGATCGCCTACACCGGCATGGACCACACGACGGACACCTACCGCGAGGAGGGTCTCTACGTAATGGACGCCGACGGGGGGAATGCCCGGGTCATCGCCACCGAAATGGGCCGCCGGCCGGGCATCGTGGGCTGGACGTCCGACGGCAGCGGCGTCTACTTCAACGCGCAGCTCCGGGGGACGAACAACCTCTACCTGGCGCCGCTCGACGGTGAGGTCCGTCCGGTGAGTTCCGGAAACCACATGCTCTCGGTGTCCACGGTGAGCGGGGACGGCACCGCGGCGGGCGTGGTCAGCGCGTACCACACCCCCGGGAACCTCGTCGCGTTCGACGTGGATTCACCGGACAGCGTGGCGACCCTGCACGTGACGAACGCGTCGATCCTCGCCGAGGTCACCCTCGGGGAGGTCGAGGAGATCTGGTACAAGTCGCCGGACGGGCTCGACATCCAGGGCTGGATCGTGAAACCGCCCGACTTCGATCCGTCGCGCAAGTACCCGCTGATCCTCCGCATCCACGGCGGACCGCACGCCATGTACAACAGCGGGTTCGACTTCAAGAACCAGGATCACGCGGCGAACGGCTACGTGCTGCTCTACACGAACCCGCGCGGCAGCAGCGGCTACGGCAGCTCCTTCGGCAACGAGATCAAGAACGCCTACCCCGGGAAGGACCTCGACGACCTGATGGCGGGCGTGGACGAGGTCATCGCGCGCGGCTATATCGACGAGCGCAACCTGTTCGTCTACGGGGGCAGCGGGGGCGGCGTGCTCACCTCCTGGATCGTGGGGAACACGGACCGCTTCACCGCCGCGGTCTCAAAGGCGCCGGTGACGAACTGGTTCAGCTTCGTGGGAACGACGGACGGGGCGAGCTGGTACCGGAACTTCGAGAAGCTGCCCTGGGACGACCCCGAGGAGCACCTCCGCCGTTCGACGCTCATGTACGTCGGCAACGTCACCACCCCGACGATGCTGATGACCGGGGAGAAGGACCTCCGTACCCCGATGGAGCAGACCGAGCAGTACTACAAGGCACTCAAGATGCGGAAGATCCCGACGGCGATGGTGCGGCTTACCGACAGTTGGCACAGCCGCAGCCGTCCGCCGACGAACTTCATGCGGGTGCAGCTCCTGCTGCGGAACTGGTTCGAGCGGTTCGCGGTCACGGACGAGATGACCACCGACGCCCAGCAGAACCAGTAGCGCAACGGCTTGGAACGCCGGTCTCCAGACCGGCACGCGCGGCGCTCCGCGCCGCGCACGTCGCTACTCCGCGCGGAATAAAGTGGCTCCGCCTCGGCGTGGCGCTCAACAGCCGGGGTGACGCGTACGGCTTGGAACGCCGGCTTCAGCCGGCACAGCCCGCCGGAGGCGGGCGGCCACACGGACCTCGTTCGCCGGGATGGCTCCGCTGCGCGCGCCAATGCACCCGGGGCAGTGACGAACAGCCCGCGGCCCTGGGGCCGCTGTGCCGGCTGAAGCCGGCGTTCCAGGCCGGCGGCGCGATCACGGCCGTTGGCTGTCGAGAGCCACCGACTCTTGCGCAGTTGGGAGACATCCACTTTTGCGCACCCGGTCCCCCGAATGCGGCCCCATCAATGCGGGTAGCCGCGCCCAGCCGGTCCACGGCTTCGCCGATGACGGCCATATCCTCGGCAGGAACTTCATCCAGGGGCCTGCGCGGACCCGCCCGGCCCCAAGAGCTTTGACTGGATGCGCGAGAACGCGTTCCGCTACCGAAGGACGGGAGGGCGACATGGAATCGAACCCCAGGACCACACGCAGAGACTTCCTGGCGGGCTCGGCCGCCCTCGCGGCGGGGACCGTCGCGTGCCAGCCGGACGCCGGTGACGGGTCGGCGGCACCCGCGGGAGCGGGGGCGAACGCGGCCGCCGACATCACCGCCGGAACGCTGGCCGAGGCCGAAAAGCTCCTCGGCGTGACCTACACCGCCGCGGAGCGCGACCAGCTCCTCCAGTCGATCGGTGGCCAGGTCGCAGGCGTCCTCCAGCTCCGCGACGTCCCGCGCGAACTCAGCCTCCAGCCGGCCATCACCTTCGATCCACGCCTGCCCGGGGTGTCGTATCCCGAGCAGGCGGACCGCATCGAAATGTCGGACGGCGCAGCGGGCGCGCTGCCGGACACCGAGGCCGACATTGCCTACGCTTCGGTCCGCGAGCAGGCCCACTGGATCCGGACGGGCCGGCTCACCAGCCGCCGCCTCACCGAGATCTACCTGTCGCGCATCGAGCGCCTCGCGTCCGGCCTCTACTGTTACATCACGGTCACCGCCGACCAGGCGCTCGCACAAGCCGACGAGTCCGACCGCGAACTTGCAGCGGGGCGCTACCGCGGCGAGCTGCACGGCATTCCCTACGGCATCAAGGACTGCTTCGACACCGCGGGAATCCCCACCACCTGGGGCGCGGTCCCCTTCCGTGACCAGGTTCCCGATCGGGACGCCCGCATCGTCACCATGC
>CAYUVU010000284.1:0-4283 GCA_964448205.1 uncultured Acidobacteriota bacterium | reverse complement strand
AAAGTGGCGAAGTCGGGTGGAGACCGGCGTTCGCAGCCGTACACGCACCTCAGCGAAGAAAAAAGAAAACCTGATGGCAGCGAACCGGCGGTTCGCTGCCCGCGATTTCGCGGGAAAGCGTGAAAGGGGGTTACCCCCTTTCACAAAAAGTAACGACCAATCGGAATCTCGCCGCCGCGCGCGCCAGCGCGCAAGGGAGTTCCGATTGCGGCGCGAAGCGCCGGGCGGTTCCCGGATGGGGCCGTTCCCCAAGCAGCAACAAAGGGATCACGTCAGCCCAGCCTCGTGGCCCCATCCGGGAACCGCTCGACGGGGTGGATGAGGGGACTCGAACCCCCAACCACCGGAACCACAATCCGGTGCTCTGCCATTGAGCTACATCCACCACCGAGAAGGAAGCGGCGGCCGGTTGGCGCGCCAGGGAGGATTCGAACCCCCGACCCGCGGCTTAGAAGGCCGCCGCTCTGTCCTACTGAGCTACTGGCGCTCCCGCGCTTCGGTATCGGGCCGGCCGGGATCGCTCACTGCGGCCCCGTCGACCAGGTTTGTCGGGGCGAGAGGATTTGAACCTCCGGCTTCCTGCTCCCAAAGCAGGCGCGCTGCCAGACTGCGCCACGCCCCGAGAAGCTAGCGGATTATAGGTGCCGACGCGGCGAGGGCCGCTCTCAGGAAACGCACGGCCGGCCGCAGCGCCCGGCCACGGTGACTGATGCGCTCTTTTTCCCCAAGGCTCAGTTCCGCCATGGTCCTGCCGAATTCCGGAACCAGGAACACCGGGTCATAGCCAAAGCCTCCGCTGCCACGGGGGGCCGTCGCGATCGTTCCCTCCACCGTCCCCGTGGACCGGAAGACGATGCGGCCAGCCACGGCGACCGCCACCGCCGACCGGTAGCGGGCGCCCCTCCCCCGGGCCGGATTCGCGGCCAGCAACTCGAGGAGGCGACGGTTCTTCTCCGGGTAGGGGGTGTCGCGTCCCAGCCAGCGGGCGGAGCGGACCCCGGGACCGCCATCCAGCGCGTCCACCTCCAGGCCGGAGTCCTCCGCGAGCGCCGCAAGCCCGGTCGCCGCCTGGTAGTGGAGGGCCTTGATGCCGGCGTTGGCGAGGAATCCCTCTCCCGTTTCCTCCGGCTCGGCGGGACGGGAACCGGAGAGATCGGGAAGACCCAGCAGGCGCACTCCGGCTCCGCCGAGCGCGGCCCGCATCTCCCGCACCTTGCCCGGGTTTCCGGTGGCGAGCAGGAGGGACGGCACGATCTGGCTCTACGATGGTCGCTCGGGCGCCACGCGTCAAGGCGTTCGGCTACCGGCCTTCATCAAGAGAAAGCGGGGAGGTTCCCATGCTCCCGACATGCAGGATCGTCACGCTGGCATGCCTCGTGGCCGCGAGCGCCTTTCATGCCGGCCCGGCAGCCGCGCAGTCTCAAACCTCGGACCCGGACTTCGATGCCTCGGTGGAGGAGCCCGCGTACCCGGCGAACGGACCGGTCGTGGTCATCGATGAGGCGCACGCCAACTTCCATACCGCTACCGGCCGCTACCGGCCCTTCGCGGAACTGCTCCGCAACGACGGCTACGCGGTGGTGGCCGGCAGGACTCCCATCGACCGGGACGCGTTGAAGGGAGTGGACGTCCTCGTGATCTCGAACGCCCTGCCACCGCCCGGGGCCGCACCCGGCACTCCCGCCTTCACCGAGCGGGAGTCGGACGCCGTCGAGGACTGGGTCCGGGAAGGCGGTTCGCTGCTGCTGATCGCGGACCACGCCCCGTTCGGGAGCGCGGCCGAGAGTCTCGGCCAACGCTTTGGGGTGACGATGGGCAAGGGATGGGTGTGGGACTTTCGCGAAGTGGGCGCCGCGATCGAGACCAGGTTCGTGACCTCGCGCGAGAACGGCCTGCTCGGGGCCCATCCACTACTCCGGGGCCGCGACGCATCGGAGGAGGTGAGAACCCTGAAGGCGTTCTCCGGTCAGAGTCTGGGTGTCCCCGCGGGGGCGACCGTGCTGATGAAGCTCGGCGCAACCGCCCGGGAGGTGCGGAACCGGACCGACCTCGAGGCCATCCGCGCCGCGGTCGCGGGCCGGGCGGCGACCGCGAACGACCTGATCGATGAGCTCTCGGAGCCCGTCGGCGGCCGGGCGCAGGGGATTGCCATGACCTTTGGGCAGGGACGGGTCGTGGTCCTTGGGGAGGCGGCCATGCTGTCCGCCCAGGTCAGCCGAAGGGGCGATCCGCCGACGGCCACCCCGATGGGAATGAACGAGCCGGGCAACGACAACCGGCAGTTCGTGCTCAATACGCTCCACTGGCTGTCGGGCCTGTTGCACTGATTCCCGCCCGCCCCGCCGGCCGTCAGGCCAACGGAACACCGGCGAGCACCGAACGCTGGCGCGCCGCGATGGTGGAAATCCCCTCGAGCGCCGCGTCGAGCAACTCGTCCAGGACCTCCCGCCGGAAGGGCGCTGCCTCGGCGGCGCCCTGAACCTCGATCAACTCGCCGGCCGGCGTCGCGACGACCGTCAGGTCCACCGCGGCCCGGGAGTCCTCGGAGTAGTCGAGGTCCAGGAGCACCCGGCCGTCCACGACGCCGACGCTCACCGCCGCGACCTGCCGGCGCAGGGGGTTCTCCTCGAGCCCGCCGCGCGCCTGCAGCCGGTGGAGGGCCAGCGCCAGCGCGACGAACGCGCCGGTGATGGAGGCGGTCCGGGTGCCGCCATCGGCCTCGATGACGTCGCAGTCCACCCGGACGGTCCGCTCGCCAAGCGCCGAGAGGTCCACGGCGGCTCGCAGCGAACGTCCGATGAGCCGCTGAATCTCCGCGGTGCGCCCGGGCACTCCGCTCCGGTCCCGGCGGATCCGCTCGCCCGAGGACAGCGGCAGCATTCCGTATTCGGCGGTGAGCCACCCCCGGCCCTTCCCGCGCAGCCACCCGGGGACCCCCTCCTCGACGCTGACCGCGGCGACCACGCGTGTGTCTCCCTGGCGGACGAGCACCGAACCGGGGGCGCGGCGGAGAAACCCGGCCTGAAGCCCCAGGTCGCGGATTTCCCGCTCCCCGCGTCCGCCGCGCCGGCTCACCCGCGACCGCCGTCCGAATCAGCCAGCAGCCGCTCCGGGGCTCTTCCGAATCCCGAACGGAGATCGAGATGCCCGGCCAGGGTCTCGGTCTCCCGCCCCTCCACGAGGAGCCGCACCTCCGCGATGGCCGGAAGGCTCTCCACCAGGGTGTGACTGAGGCTGTACACCGTCAGTTCCTCCGCGTGCAGCCCGCCCGAGTGGCCCTCCAGCAGGTCGAGCGTGAAGTTGATGACGGCAACTCCGCGGCCACTGACGAACACATCCAGGACCTGCACTTCCTCGGGAAACGTCCCGGACTCCTCGACGATCCTCTGCACCAACGCCTCGGCGCGGCCGCGAGTGGTGGACACCCGGGGGAGTTCCACCTCACGGAGGTGGAGGAGGCCGTCCGGCCCGGCGGCAAACAGCCTGGCGCCCTGCGCATCCGGATCCTGACTCGCGGGAGCGGCGGCCTCCGCGCCGGCCGGGGCAACCGCTGCCGCATCGCCGGCCGCCGGAGGCGCGCCCGATTCCTCCACCGGAACCGCGCCGCACGCAGTTACGCCCCACCAGGCCGCGACCGGGAGGAACGCGCCCGCGGGAATCCGGCGGCGCCGGGCGGACGTCACCGAAAGTCCCCCGTGGGCCGCAGGCTGCTGAGCGAACGCTGGTACCGGAGAATCCCGGTGGCGAGCGCGCGCGCCGCCTGGCGGGGGAATGCCGGGTCCGACAGTCGCGAAAGGTCCCGCTGCGAGGTGACGAATCCGAGTTCCACCTGCACGGCCGGCATCGCCGCTCCCCGCAGCACCCGTACCGGCGCATCGGCCACCCCCTCCGCGGCGATGTCCAATACCTGGAGTTCCGCGGCCAGCGCCTCGGCCAGCCGCCGGGAAGCCGGCACGAAGGGCGCCTGCGCGCTGCTCCAGGGTACGAACTGAACCGCGCTCCCCGCGGGCGCCCGGCCCGCGGCCTGCGGAGTCAGGTGATACACGAGCGTCCCGGAAGCCGCCGGACTCGGGGAGGCGTTCAGGTGAATGCTGACGAGTACGTCGGCGCGGGCGGTGTTGGCCGCCGCGATCCGGTCGTCGAGCGCCACGTCGCGGTCCGAGTCGCGGGTGAGCACCACCCGGAATCCGTGCTCCCGTTCCAGCAGGTCGCCGAGGGCGAGCGCCACCGAGAGGGCCACGTCCTTCTCGGCGACTCCGCCGGCCCCCGCCGCCCCCCGGTTC
>CAYUVU010000283.1:0-2698 GCA_964448205.1 uncultured Acidobacteriota bacterium | reverse complement strand
CTCTGGGATGGCTCGGCTGCGCGCGCCGACGCATCTGGGGTAGCGACGAACCGCCCGCGGCCCTGCGGGCCGCTGTGCCGGCTGAAGCCGGCGTTCCAAGCTGGAGGCGTCACCAGGCGCAGGGCAAGGTCTCGAGCCCTCGGCGGATGCCGCTGAGTCACCGAGCGTCGGGTTACGGGTCTTTCCAGGGATTCACCGTCCGGGCGCCGGTGTTTTCAAAGTCGCGGGTGTTCCGGGTGATGATGGTGAGGCCGCGGCGGACCGCAACGGCGGCGAGAAAGGCGTCGGGAAGCCGGGCGTCGAGCGATTCTCCGCGCCTCCGTTTCTCCTCCATGATCCGGGCGCAGGTCCGGGCCTCGTCGGAAGCCCATTCGGCAATGCGATCTCCGAAGAGGCGCTCTCGAAACTCACGAAACCGTGCCTCCAGTTCAGAGCGGCGCCCGCCTGCCGCCATCTTTCCGAAGCCGTTGAGAATCTCCCACTCGGTTACAGCAGCAATCCCGAGGGTTGCCGCTCCCCGCCGCCCGAGGAACGACAGCACGGCACGGTTCGGGAATGGCCGCATCAGCTCGGAGACGACGTTCGTGTCCAACAGCCACGCAAACGGCGAGTTCATTTCTCGTCGTCCAGCGGGAACTCGTCCTCCGGGAACTCCAGGGGCCGGTAGCCATACTGGCCTCGGGGAGGCAACTCCACCCCGTTCTCCGGACCGAAGTACCGCCGACAGATGTCGGCCACGCTTTCCCCGCGAGTGCTCTCCTCGCGCTGCCTGCGGATCATCCGGCGCACGAACTCCTCCATGGAGATCCCGGCGTCCTTCGCCTCCGCCTTGAGCCAGATTCTCTCGGCCTCGTTCAGGCCGCGGACGGTGATGGCAGAACCCATGGTTACAACCTCCCGGGGGGACAGCCAGAATGCTAGCACAGGAGTGCTAGCACAACGGTTCCCGTTTAGCCGACGCCGGATTCCCGCTTCCGTCGGCACCCCCCGCAGTACGATTCCGGTGCATCACGACCGTCCCACACAAGGAGAATCCGTTGGCTGAGTCGAACACCCGAATCGAAAGAGACACCCTCGGCGACGTGGCCGTTCCCGCCGCACGGCTCTACGGGGCGCAGACCGAGCGCTCCCGGCAGAACTTCCGGATCTCCGGGGAGCGGATGCCCCGGGAGATCGTCGCCGCGCTGGCGCTCGTCAAGAAGGCGGCGGCCCTCGTGAACCGGGATCTCGGCCGGATCTCCGAGGAGAAGGCGGACGCCATCGCGGCGGCGGCCGACGAGGTGCTGGCGGGCGAACATCCGGACGAGTTCCCGCTCCTCGTCTGGCAGACGGGCAGCGGCACCCAGTCCAACATGAACATGAACGAGGTGCTCGCGAACCGCGCCAGCGAAATCCTCGGCGGACCGCGCGGCGAGGGGCGGCTCATCCACCCGAACGACGACGTGAACCGGGGCCAGTCCTCGAACGACGTGTTCCCGACCGCGATGCACGTGGCGGCGGTCCTGGCCCTCGAGGAGCGGGTCCTCCCCGCGGTGCGCGCGCTCGCCGCGGCGCTCGCCGAACGGGCGGAGGCCTTCCAGTCGGTGGTGAAGATCGGGCGCACCCATCTCCAGGACGCCACCCCGCTCACCCTCGGCCAGGAGTTCTCGGGCTATGCGGCCCAACTGGACCACGGCGCCGCGCGGATCGAGGCGTCGCTGCCGCACCTCCGGGAACTGGCGCTCGGTGGCACCGCGGTGGGGACGGGCCTCAACGCCCACCCCGAGATGGGGGCGCGGGCCGCGACCTGGCTGACCCGCCTCACGGGTTGCCAGTTCGTGACCGCCCCCAACAAGTTCGAGGCGCTCGCCTCGAAGGACGCCCTCGTCGCCGGCCACGGGGCGCTGAAGACGGTGGCGGTGTCGCTCCACAAGATCGCGAACGACATCCGCTGGCTCGCCTCCGGCCCTCGCTCCGGCATCGGGGAGATCCGGATCCCGGCGAACGAACCGGGGAGCTCCATCATGCCGGGCAAGGTGAACCCCACCCAGTCCGAGGCGCTCCTGATGGCGACCGCCCAGGTCCTCGGGAACGACGTGGCCATCGGGGTCGGTGGGGCGGGGGGCAACTTCGAGCTGAACGTCATGAAGCCGCTGATTGCCCACAACTTCCTCGGCAGTGCGCGACTGATCGCGGATGGCTGCGACAGCTTCCGGGAGCGCTGCGTGATCGGCATCGAACCGAACGAGGGCCGCCTGCGCGAGAACCTGGAGCGCTCGCTGATGCTCGTCACCGCGCTGAACCCGCACATCGGCTACGACAACGCCGCGAAGATCGCGAAGAAGGCCTACGCCGACGGGACTTCGTTGAAGGAAGCCGCCCTCGCCCTCGGCCTCCTCACCGCCGAGCAGTTCGACGAGTGGGTCCGCCCGGACAACATGGTCTGACGGCCGAGGAGCAGCAAGACCGTGCTGGATTGCGGGCGCTTCGGTGTTGGCCGGGTCTCTCCTTCCGGGTGGGAGCCATGAAGCGGCTCCACGTCGTCATGTCGGACGACGAATACGGAGACTCCCGCCGCGTGGCCCACGGCGAGGGTCTCAGCCTTTCTGAATGGGTGCGGCGGACCCTTCGCGCAGCCACTCAGGCGGAGGCCGAGCGAATTGAACGGAAGATGCGGGCGATAAGGGCTGCTACGCAATGGAAGGCGCCGACAGCTGAC
>CAYUVU010000282.1:0-4709 GCA_964448205.1 uncultured Acidobacteriota bacterium | reverse complement strand
GCCGGCTGAAGCCGGCGCTCCAAGCCGGCCCGCTACTCGTCCTGGTAGGCGCCCGCGTAGGTCCGCTCGGCGGGGGCCGCCAACTGGAAGAAGACCAGTTGGAGGATGCGGGCGCCCGCGACGAGTTCGAGCCCGTCCGGGTGGTGCACCGTGAGCAGGGACCCGCTGCGGCCGCGGTAGCCCGAGTCCCAGAGCGCGGTGCCGATCTGCGCGCCGCTCCGGAGCAGCGACGAGCGGGTGCGGCCGATGGCGAACACGTCCGGCGGGATGTTGACGACCTCGTTGTAGCGCACCCACCAGGGGCCGGCGGCGAGCCGGTAGACGCCGTCCGGGCCGGGGGCGAGCGGCTCCGGCGACGGGATGCGGCGGCTCGCGTTGTCGAAGTCCACGCGGCCGGGGCCCGCGCCGAACCGGCTCACCTCGGCGAGGGTGAGGTCCACCCCGTTCATCTGGATCTGCGTCTCCGGGTCCACGAGACCCGTGAGCAGCGGGGGATCGTCGTTCAGCCGGCGCCGGAGGGCGGCTCCCGCGATCAGCTCCACGTCAGGGTTCGGAGGGGCGTCCGAGAATCGTGGGCAGGGTGATGTGCTCCTGGCCCTGGTACTTCCCCTTCTTGTCCCGGTAGCTGACCTCGCAGTCTTCGTCGCTCTCGAAGAAGAGCACCTGGGCGATCCCCTCGCCCGCGTAGATGCGGCAGGGGAGCGGGGTGGTGTTCGAGATCTCGAGTGTCGCGTTGCCCTCCCACTCGGCGTCGAACCCGGTCACGTTGATGATGATCCCGCAGCGGGCGTAGGTGGACTTGCCGATGCAGATGCCGTAGACGTTCCGCGGCATCCGGAAGTTCTCGACGGTGTTCGAGAGCGCGAAGGAGTTGGGCGGGATCACGCAGACCTCGCCCTTGTAGTCCACGAAGCTTTTCTCGTCGAAGTTCTTCGGGTCCACGATCGCCGTGTGGACGTTCGTGAAGATCTTGAACTCGTCCGAGACCCGGATGTCGTAGCCGTAGGCGGAGAGCCCGTAGGAGATGACCCCCTGCCCCACCTGGTGGTCCACGAAGGGATCGATGAGCCGGTGCTCGTGCGCCATCCGGCGGATCCAGTGGTCCGGTTTGATGCTCGGCAGTTTCGGGTTCCTCCCGCGGCGGGTTCAGCTCAGCTCGACGCCCGGGAAAAAGTACCCGAGTTCGAAAGCGGCGGTCTCCGGCGCGTCGGAGCCGTGGATCGCGTTCCGCTCGATCGAGGAGGCGAAGCGCGCCCGGATGGTGCCGGCGGCGGCATCCGCCGGGTTCGTGGCGCCCATCAGGCGCCGCAGCTCGGAGATCGCGTCGTCCCGCTCCAGCGCCATGACGACGGCCGGGCCCGACGACATGAAGTCGGTGAGGCTCGAGAAGAACGGCCGCTCGCGGTGGACGACGTAGAAGCCTTCGGCCTCGGCCTTGGTCATCCGGACCATCCGCATGGCGACGATGCGGAAACCCGCCGCCTCGAGGGCCTCGAGGATGGCCCCGGTGTGCCCGGCGGCCACCGCGTCGGGTTTCACGATGGAAAACGTTCGCATTGCTGGTTCCTGCTATCCCCGGAGGCGGGCTTCCATGGCCGCGCCCATCTCGGCGGGGCTCTCGACGACCGTGCAGCCGGCCGAACGGAGCGCCTCCATCTTGCCCGCGGCGGTCCCCTGGCCGCCCATCACGATGGCGCCGGCGTGTCCCATCCGCCGTCCCGGCGGAGCGGTCTGGCCGGCGATGAAGGCGACCACCGGCTTCCTCAGCTCGCGGCGGATGAACTCGGCGGCCTCTTCCTCCGCGCCGCCGCCGATCTCACCGATGAGGATCACCGCCTCGGTGTCGTCGTCGGCGGCGAAGAGTTCGAGCACGTCCACGAACTGGGTCCCGATCACCGGGTCGCCGCCGATACCCACGCAGGTGCTCTGGCCGATGCCGCGCTGGGAGAGCTGGTGGACCGCCTCGTAGGTGAGGGTCCCGCTCCGGGAGACGACCCCCACGTGACCCTCCTTGTGGATGAACCCCGGCATGATGCCGACCTTGGCCTTGCCGGGGGAGATGACGCCGGGGCAGTTCGGGCCGAGGATGCGCGTGCCGCCCGGCGGGACGGTCCGCATGACCCGCACCATGTCGCGGGTCGGGACGCCCTCGGTGATGCTCACCACGAGATCGAGCCCCGCGTCCACCGCCTCCGCGTAGGCGTCGGCGCAGAACGGGGGAGGAACCAGGACGAACCCGACATTCGCGCGGGTCGTGGCCACCGCCTCGGCCACCGTGTCGAAGACCGGGACGCCGACCGCGGTCTGGCCGCCCTTCCCCGGCACCACCCCGGCGACCAGGTTGGTGCCGTAGTCGCGGCAGGCCTCGGCGTGGAAGGCGCCCTCCCGTCCGGTGATCCCCTGGACGACGAGGCGGGTCTCGTTGCCGACCAGGACGCTCATGCCGCCTCCTGGCCCGCCAGGCGCTTCACCACCTGTTCGGCCGCGTCGCGCATCCCGTCGGCGGTGGTGAAGTCGAGCCCCGACTCCTCGAGCATCCGGCGGGCGAGTTCCACGTTCGTCCCCTCCATGCGGATCACGATCGGGAGCGTCACCCCGAGCTTGCGGACGGCGTCGATCAGCCCCCGCGCGAGGCGGTCGCAGCGGAGGATGCCGCCGAAGATGTTGATCAGCACCAACCGGACGTCGGGGTCCGAGGAGAGGATGCGGAAGGCGTTTTCGATCTGGTCCGCGCTGGCGCCGCCCCCGACGTCGAGGAAGTTTGCGGGGGACGCCCCCGCCAGCTTCACGATGTCCATGGTGGCCATGGCCAGCCCGGCCCCGTTCACCATGCAGCCCACCGAGCCGTCGAGCTTGATGTAGCTGAGCCGGTGCTTGCTGGCCTCGACCTCGAACGGCGACTCCTCGTGGATGTCGCGGAGCGCCGCGACCTGGGGCTGGCGGAAGAGCGCGCTGTCGTCCACCGAGACCTTGGCGTCGAGCGCGAGCACGTCGCCGCCCGCGGTGACCAGCATCGGGTTGATCTCCACCTGGCTGGCGTCGAGCCCCTCGAAAGCGCGGTAGAGCGCGGTGAGGAACTTCGTCCCGTTCCTGAAGACCTGCCCCTCGAAACCGAGCCCGAAGGCGAGCCGGCGGGCCTGGAAGGGCTGCATCCCCATGGCCGGATCCACCGTGACAGTCAGGATCTTCTCGGGGGTCTCCGCCGCCACCTCCTCGATGTCCATGCCCCCCGCGGCGCTCGCGATGCACATCGGCCGGCCGGTCGAACGGTCGATGATGAAGCTGACGTAGAGCTCGCGGGCGATCGCGACGCCCTCCTCGACCAGGAGGCGCCGCACGAGCCGCCCCTCGGGCCCGGTCTGCTTCGTCACCAGGGTGGCGCCCAGGATCGCGTCCGCGGCGGCGCGCACTTCGTCTTCGGTGCGGGCGAGCCGCACCCCGCCGGCCTTGCCGCGGCCGCCGGCGTGGATCTGCGCTTTCACCACCACCGGCAGGCCCAACTCCGAAGCGGCGGCGACCGCCTCGTCCACGCTGAACGCGACCTTGCCGCGGGGGATGGGGACGCCGTACTCGGCGAGGAGCGCCTTGGCCTGGTGCTCGTGGAGGTTCACGGACGGTCTAGACCCCGATCTTCTCGGTGAGTTCGCGCACCGCGGCCGCCGAGCGGTCGAGCGCCGCCTGCTCGTCCGGCGTGAGCTCGATCTGGACGACCCCCTCGATGCCCGCCCGGCCGAGCTTCACCGGGACGCCGAGGTAGAGGCCGTCCACGCCGTACTCGCCTTCGAGGTAGGCCGCGCAGGGGAGGATCTTCTTCTTGTCCTTGAGGATGGCGTCCACCATCTCGACGATGGCCGCCGAGGGGGCGTAGTAGGCCGAGCCCGTCTTCAGGTAGGCGACGATCTCGCCGCCGCCCTTCCGGGTGCGCTCGACGATCCGGTCGATCGCCTCCTGCGGCATGAAGTCCGGGAGGGGGATGCCGGCGACCGTCGAGTAGCGCGGGAGCGGCACCATGTCGTCGCCGTGCCCGCCGAGCACGAACGCGTGGACGTTCTCGACCGAGACGTTCACTTCCTGGGCGATGAAGGCCCGCATCCGCGCCGAGTCGAGGACGCCGGCCATGCCGACCACCCGGTGCTTCGGCAGTCCGCTGGCGCGGAGCGCCGCCTGCACCATCGCGTCGAGGGGGTTCGAGACCACCACCAGGATGGCGTCGGGCGAGTGCTCCATCGCCTGGCGGGTGACGCTGCTCACGATCGCGTGGTTCTTCCGCAGCAGGTCGTCCCGGCTCATCCCCGCCTTGCGGGGCAGCCCGGCGGTGATGACCACCACGTCGGAACCCGCGGTGTCGGCGTAGTCGCAGGTGCCGGTCACCTGGACGTCGCTGCCGGTGACCGGGCAGGCCTCCAGCATGTCGAGGCCCTTCCCCTGGGGGATGCCGTCGACGATGTCGATCAGGACGACGTCGGCGAGTTCGGCGTCGGCGAGCCGCTGGGCGGCGGTGGCGCCGACGTTCCCGGCGCCGACCACGGTCACTTTCGGTCGCATTGGCAACCCCCTCTGGCGGTCATCCGGCTGGTGGTTCCGCGGATCAGCCCATGTTCTCGATGATCGCGTCGGCGAACTCCGAGGTCTTGAGTTTGGTCGCGCCGTCCATCAGCCGGTGGAAGTCGTAGGTCACCCGTTTCTGGGCGATCGTCGCCTCCATGGAC
>CAYUVU010000281.1:0-10379 GCA_964448205.1 uncultured Acidobacteriota bacterium | reverse complement strand
CCCTCCCGTTCCGGGTCCACCGGAAGCGGCGGCAGGGGCCGCACCAGGATGATCAGGGCGGGCTGGCCACCCTGCGGTCCGGCGGTGAGGATCACCCGGAGGGAGTGTTCACCGGCGATGCCGGTGGCCTCCTGCGTCGCCCGCAGGCGGGCGGTGATCTCCGCGTCGGAGACGGCGAGCGGAATCCCGAGGAACTCCGCCGAGCGCCGGAGGCGGACCAGGTGCCGGCCGAAGAGGAACGGCACGTGGCCGTAGGTGCGCAGGTTCTCGTACACCGCCTCGCCGTAGAGGAACCCGGCGTCCACCGGGCTCACCCGCGCCTCGTGCGCCGGCCCGATCCAGCCGTCCACGTTGGCCCACGCGCCCGTCATGCCGCGACTGTATAGGGAACCGGGACCGCCGGCCTTCCGACCCCACGACGCCTTGCTGCTTGCCCAACGTGGCGCGTACGGCCGGGAACGCCGGCTTCAGCCATTTTCCTGACCGGCGGGTGCAGGAGGACGTGCGGAGGGGCAGCCTGATAGAGTCGAGAAACTTGGAACCATGAGAGGAAGGGCGTTCCTTACCGTTGCGCTGGCGACGGTGCTTGCCGTGTCGGCGTGCGGCCCGGGTGCGCCGGAGGAGGGGCTCATCGCCATCACCGGCGGGCTCGTCTATCCGGTCAGTTCCGACCCGATTCCCGGCGGCACCGTGGTGATCCGCGACGGGAAGATCGAGGCGGTGGGCGCCAACGTTCCGGTGCCGGCCGGAGCCGAGGTGATCGACGCCACCGGGATGAGCGTCATCCCGGGGATCGTCGAGACCCATTCGCACACCGGATTCAAGGTGCTCAACATCCCGGCGACGGGAGCGAACAACAACGAACTCTCGGTACCGATCAATGCCCACGTGCGGGCGATCGACGGGCTCGACTCGGCAGACCCCGCCTTCGCGCTGATGTTGGCCTCGGGAATCACCACCCAGAACATCACCACCGGCAGCCGGAGCCCCAACAGCGGCCAGGCGGTTCTCGTCAAGTCGCGGGGCGGCACCGTCGAGGACATGTTCTTCGCTCAGGGCGGCATCAAGATGGCGATCCGCGCCACGACGCCGTATCCCGGCTTCCCGGAGACCGAGCAGGAGGTCTTCGACCTGCTGAGCGGCGAACTCGAGGCCGCCCAGGATTACCTCGACGCGATCGCCGCTCACGAGGCGGACTCCGCGAACCCGAGGCCCGCGCGGAACCTGACCTACGAGGCCCTCGGCAGGCTGCTCACCCGCGAGTGGGTGCTCGGCGTCCACTCCAGCACCGAGCAGCAGATGCGCCACGCGATGGAACTGAAGCGCCGGTTCAACCTGGACTCGTACATCCACCACGGCGGCGCGACCCTCGAACTCGCCGAGGAACTCCACGAACTCGGGATGCCGGTGAGTTACGGCCCGGTGCTGCCGGGCGACAGCCGCGAGAGCGAGGAACTCCTGGGTCCGGTGAAACTTGTGGAACTCGGCGGCCTGGTCGCGTTCCATCAGGATCCCCCGGACGGTCACTCCTACTGGCTGCGCCACACGGGGGCGATGTTCGTGCGGCAGGGCATGTCGCACGCGGATGCGCTGGCGGCGCTCACCCTGAACGGCGCCCGGATCTTCCACGTGGACGACCGGATCGGCAGCCTCGAGGCGGGGAAGGACGCCGACGTGGTCATCCTCGGCGGCGAGGATCCGCTCGCCTACGAGAGCCTGGTGATGCGGGTGTTCGTGGACGGGGTGGAGGTCTTCAACCGCGCAACCGGACACAACGTCTTCGGCGACGTCGTGCCGGAGGGCTGGTGATGCACCGCTTTCGCCGCCGGCTGATCGTCCTCGCCCTGGCGCTCGCCTGCCCGGGGATGGCCGCCGGTCAGGCGGTGGCCATCGTGGGCGGCGAGGTCCACACCGGAAGCGGGGAAGTCCTCGCCGGGGCGACGGTGGTCATCGAAGGCGGGACGATCACCGCCGTCGGGGCCGGCGTCGAGGTTCCCGAGGGCGCCGAGGTGATCGCGGCCGAGGGGATGGTGGTCACCCCCGGATTCATCGATGCGCAGACCTTCCTCGGGAGCGGTCCCACCGCCGGCGGGGCGCTGATCAACCTGGTCGGGGAAGCCGGCGACGCCATCGCCCCGCAGGTCCGCGCGGTGGACCGGTTCGCCGAGGGCCTCGCTCCGTTGTGGCTCCAGTCCGGCGTCACCGCGGTCTATCTGGCCCCCGATCCGCGGCTGCTGATCGGCGGCACCGGAGCGGTGGTGAAGCTGGCGGGTGCCGCGGACACCGCCATCGTGGCCGAGGAGACGGCGGTGGCCGCGTCGTTCGGCGAGACGGCCGTCGGGGACACGGCTCCCGGAAGGGAAGCGCCGGTCGGACGCACCACCCGGCAGGGGATGATCTACGACTTCCGCAGCACCCTGATCCGCGCCGGTGAAGATGCAATCGAGGGTGAGGCCGGAGGAGTGCTGGGCCGCCTGCTGGCGGGTGAACTCCCGCTCCGGATGCTCGCCAACAAGCCCGACGACATCGAGACGGCGCTCCGGGTGGCCGGAGAGTTCGACGTGCGGCTGGTCCTCGACCAGGCGGCCGGCGCCGCGGCGGTGGCGTCCCGGCTCGCCGAGGCGGGCGTGCCGGTGGTGGTCGGACCTTCCGTCATCGGGATCGGCGATGGGGGCCCGATGGAACTCAAGGGCCACTCGCCCGCGACGGCGGGCATCCTCCACGAGGCCGGCGTCCGGATCGCGCTCTCCACCTTCGGCTCCCGGGGCCGGTCGGTCGCCATGGAAGCGATCGTCGCCTGGGCGCACGGGCTCCCGCGGGAGGCGGCGCTTGGTGCGGTGACCGCGGACTCCGCCGCGATCCTGGGAGTGGACGGCCGGATCGGAAGTCTCGCCGTCGGACTCGACGGCGACATTGTCATCTGGGATTCCCACCCGATCGGCACCTACGCCAAGACCGCCGTGGTCGTGGTCGATGGGGCCGTCGTCTTCCGGCGTTAGCCGCTCTCACGGAACCATGCTTCGACGAATTGCCCTGGCGGGCGCTGTCTTCGCCGCCCTTCTCTCTGCACCGCCCGCAGCCGCGGCCGAGCATCCGGACCCGAAGGTCGAGGCCGGCATCACCATGCTCGACGAGTGGGTCCGCACGCAGGTCGAGTACTCGGGGGTCGGACTCGTGATCGGGATCGTCCACGATCAGGACGTCGTGTTCCTGAAGGCGTACGGACACTCCTCCCTGGATCCCGAAGCGCCGATGAAAGAGGACTCGATCTTCCGGATCGCCTCCCACTCGAAGCTCTTCACCGCGATCAGCGTGCTGCGCGAGCGGGATGCCGGGACGCTTCGTCTCGACGATCCCATCACCGAGCACCTCCCCTGGTTCGACATCGAGAACCGGCATCCGGAAGCCCGGGCGGTGACCGTGCGGCACCTCCTCACCCACACCGCCGGCCTGCCGCGCGAGTCCATCCATCCCGCCTGGACCGAGTTCGAGTTCCCCGAGGCCGAGGCGGTGCGCGACACGGTCTCGGACCAGGAGACCACGTACGCCACCGAGACCAAGTGGAAGTACTCGAACCTGGGATTCACGCTGGCCGGCATGGTGGCCGAGGCGGCTTCCGGGAAGTCCTTCGCCGAACTCGTGAACCAGGGGATCCTCGAACCGCTCGGGATGGACTCGACGAGCGTCGGACCGATTCCCGCCGACCACGAGAGCCGCCTCGTCACCGGATACGGCCGGCGGATGGCGGACGGCGCCCGGCAGAGCATGCCCTTCGTGGACGCCCATTCCTTCGATCCCGCGACCGGCTTCTCGTCCAACGTGCCCGACATGCTCCGGTTCCTGCAGTGGCAGATGCGGGTGCGCGACCGCAAGAGCGACAAGGTGCTGGCGACCAACACCCTGCGCGAAATGCAGCGGGTCCACTGGGTCCAGTCTTCCTGGACCGGGGGCTGGGGACTGGGGTTCTCGGTGCGCCACACCGAAGACCGCGATCTCGTCGGTCACGGGGGCTCCTACCCCGGCTACCGCACCCAGACGCAGTTGAGTCCTGAGGAGAAGGTCGGCGTGGTGGTCTTCACGAATGCCGGCGACGGGAATCCCGGCCGCTTCGTCGAAAAGGCGTTCGAGTGGGTCGCCCCGCACCTCAAGGAGGAAGAAGAAGAAAAGGCGGCGTACGACTCCGCGTGGGACATCTACATCGGCACCTACCGGAACCGCTGGGGAGACACCAGCGTTCTCCGCCTCGAGGACGAACTGGTGGTCTTCTCCCCGCTCTCGGAGAACCCGGACCGCTCGAAGGGTGTCCTCAAGCCGACCGGCGAGGCGCACGTCTTCCGGCTGGAGAGCGAGGGCTTCGGCGCCCACGGAGAACTCGTGCGGTTCCAGGTGAACGACGAGGGCGCGGCGGTCCGCATCTACGTTGGGGTGAACTACTCCGAGAAGGTCCGCTGAGGTTCGCCGCGTTGGCGAACCTGGAAGCTGCGCTTGCGGACCGGTCGTTCCGGATTCGCTGGATCCTCGCCAGCGCGGTCGGGATGGCGGTGGCCGCCGCGGTGGCCCGGCCCCTTTCCTATCTGGTGGGGGGCGCGGCGCACGACGCGCTCGGACCGGTCTTCGGAGAGGCCATCGTGGGCGTCGTGGCGGGAGGCGGGACGCTCGGGGGCGTGGCGCTGGCGCAGTGGCCGCTTCTTCGCCGCCGGGTTCCCTGGGCTGCCCGCTGGCCGGCGGCGGGCGCCGCCGCCGGGGCGGCGGGGGCGGCGGCCGGCTTTGGCGCTCTCGCCGGCCTGACTCTGCTGGGAGCCGAGGTACTTGGTGCGGCGGCGGTGCTGGTCTTCGGGATCGCTGCCTTCCTTCGAGCCCACACCCTGGTACTGCGAGGGCACGTCTCGCGTCCCATGTGGCTCGCCGGCGGCTGTGCCGGCGGGTTCCTGGGAGCCGCGCTGGTCACGATGGCGGTGGGCTCGTTCTCGGGGCTCGACGGCGAGAGCCCGCTGTTCGGCGCCCTCTTCGGCACCGTGTACGGCGCCGTCACGGTGCTGGTGCTGCACCGAATGACACTCGCGGAGGCGCACTAGGTCCTTAGCCTGCGCCGCCCGGCATGAAAACGCGCGCCGGGACGCTGAGGCCGAGGGTGGCGGGGACCGCTTGGAACGCCGGCTTCAGCCGGCACAGCCCGCCGCAGGCGGGCGGCGGGACGGACCTCGTTCGCGAGGATGGCTCCGCTGCTCGCGCCAACGCGCCCGGGTAGCGATGAACCGCCCGCGGCCCTGCGGGCCGCTGTGCCCGCTGAAGCCGGCGCTCCAGGCCGGCGGTGCTCCCCCACGCTCCGAGGCTACGGCGCGAACGGCGCCAGGTCCACGCTGGGCGGCTCGGCGCTCGCGAGTTGCTGGACCAGCCGGCCGGTGCCGAGCGACTGGGTGAAGCCCAGCATCCCGTGGCCGGCGGCCACCAGCAGCCCGTCTCGTCCGCACGGCCGGCCGATGAGCGGCACACTGCTCGGGGTGAGCGGCCGGACACCGGCCCACGGGACTTCGTCCTCCAGCGGGATCCGGGCCGCCAGCCCTGCCTGTCCGCCGGCAATCACCGCCCGGTAGCGCCGTTCGTTGAGGCCTGGGTCGTAGCCGGCGAGTTCGAGCGTGCCCGCGAAGCGCGCGACGTCCTGGAGCGGGGTGATGATGACCTTGCGTTCCGCCACCGTCACGGGAATCGAAGGAACTCCCTCGAACGTCCGGACCGTGGCGCTGTACCCCTTCGCCGGCTGGATGGGCAGGCGAACGCCGACGGTGCGCGCGAGCAGGGGGGAGTGCGCGCCGAGCGCGAGGACCGTCTCGTCGGCGGTGCGCTCCTCCCGGACTCCGTCGCCGGTCTGCACCTCCGCCCCGGAGATGCGGTTTCCGTCCCGGAGCAGCCGCAGCGCCTGAATGCCGGTCTCCACCCGGACCCCCTGCCGCTTCAGGGTGGCGGCGAGCGACTCCGCGAAACCGAGGCTCGACCCGTGGGCGTCGCCGTGGAGGAAGATCGCGGCCCGCACCGTGGCGGAGAGCGCGGGTTCCCGCTCGCGGGCGGCATCGCCCCCCAGGAAATCGACGGGAAAACCGTTGCGCCGCAGTTCCTCAGCCTCCTTCCGGGCGTGCGCCACCCCCGCCTCCGTCACGAAAGCCCAGTAGCCGCCGCGCCGCTCGAAGTAGAAGTCCGCATCGCCGCGTTCGCGGACCTCCTCGAAGAGCTGGAGGCTCAGCGAGGACACCGAGCGGATGGCCCGGAAGCTCGCGCGGGAGCGGGCGAGGGTGCAGGCCCGGGCGAACCCGAGCAGCCACCCCGGCAGGGACAGGTCGAGCCGGAAGCGGATGTGGAACGGACTGTCCTCCCGGAGCATCCAGCGCAGCGCCTTCGCCAGCACCCCCGGCCCTGGCAGCGGCTGGGAATGGGCGGGGCAGAGCAGCCCGGCGGTGCCCCAGGAACAGCCGTGGCCGGGCTCGCCCCGGTCGACGACGGTGACCTCCCAGCCCGCGCGGCGCAGGAAGTAGGCGCAGGACAGGCCGATGACGCCCGCGCCGAGGACGAGCGCGGCTCTGCTACCCGTTCTGGTCGTCGGCGGACGGGCCATAGGGACCCGGAACCGGAATCCCGAGCAGCCGGTAGTACACGCTGAGCTGGCCGCGGTGGTGGACCAGATGGCTCAGGATGATGTTCCGAACCGCCGCCTCCCGGGTGGTCTCCATCAGGACGTGGTCGCCCTGGAGCAGACGCCACTTCGCCCGCATCGCGTCGTCGGAGCGGCCTTCGCACTGCTTCAGGAACCCGGCGCCGATTCGCTCGTGGTTCTCGAGGAGTTCGGCCCGGGTCTTCCAGTGCGGCGGCTGGTAGTCCATGGCGGCCAGGTCGAAATCGTCGGCGTCCAGAACGGTGTACGCCCAATCGGGGCACTCCACCACGTGAGTCGCGAGCCGCGACGCCGTCATGGACTTTTCGTGGGGCCGCCAGTCCGCGTGCCGGTCCTCGAACCGTTCGAGGAACCTGCGGGTGGAGGCGGCTTCCACCTGGAACTCCGCCGCAATGGCTTCTGCAATGGTCATGGGCGCTCCGTGGTCCGATGAGTCTATGGGTCGACCCGCTCGGAAACCGGTTCAACGAGTCGCAGCCAGTTCTCGATCCGCAGGCCCGGCACGCGCGCGATCTCCCGCTCGGTGTTGGTCACCAAGAGGGAACCCCGACTGCGGGCATGCGCCGCGATCGGGAGGTCGTTGACGAGGAAGAACCTCACAGGATGATGTCCCGATCGTCCCAAGCGGGCTGTTCCCGATCGGGAAGCGAGCCGGACTTCGGTAAGTCGAAGAAGGCGTCCCAGTCCTTGCCGCGGGGCCGAAGGATCACCTCCCGCCCGCGTTTGAGCACCTCCACCTCGCTCGAGTCGAAACGACAGGCCTTCGGCAGGCGCACCGCCTGGCTATGACCGTGCCAGAAGACCTTGGCGACCCCTCGATACACAACCTCTTCTGACATGTGTTCCTGCCGCAAGCACCGGGCAGGATATCGAGATATGGATCACCGAAAGTGCACGGCCTCCCCGACTGCTCTCGCTGTAGCATCCCGCCGCGATGCGTCTCGCTCTCCTCGGTCTTGCCCTGAGCCTCCTGACGGGTCCCGCCGCTTCCGCCGCGTCCGGGCAGGTCCTCCCCCGAACCATCGAGATGGACGACCGAAGCTACGGATGGCAGGTCTTCGTCCCCGCCGCAGTGTTATCCGGCGAGGAAACGAATCCTCCCGTCATCCTCTTTCTCCACGGCGCCGGGCAAACGGGAACCGACGGCATGCGGCAGACCGAGATCGGGCTGCCCGCGGTGCTTCGTGAGCAGCCCGATTTCCCGGCGCTGGTGGTGATGCCCCAGTCGCCGCGGGGCGCCTGGTGGGGGACTCCCGAGATCGAACGGATGGCGCTCGCCGCGCTCGATGCGGCGGTCGCCGAGTTCGGCGGCGACCCGGACCGCACCTACCTCACCGGGCTGTCGCTCGGCGGCTACGGGACCTGGGCCCTCGCCTACCGCCACCCGGAGCGCTTCGCGGCGCTGGTTCCGGTCTGCGGTGGGATCACCACAAGGCGGACGCGGATGCCGGTGCCCGACTGGCATCCGTCAGCCACGCACCCGGAAGATCCCTGGGCGGAGACCGCGCGGGTGGTTGCCGACATCCCGGCGTGGGTGTTTCACGGCGCCGAGGACCGCCGGGTGCCCACCGAGGAGTCCCGGCGCATGGTCGCGGCGCTCGAAGCCGCGGGGGCCGAGCCCCGCTACACGGAGTATCCGGGAGTCCGGCACGACTCCTGGGTCCCGGCCTACCGCGAGGAGGGGCTCTACGAGTGGCTCTTCGCGCAGCGCCGGGACGGGCGCTGAAGCAACCCTTTCCGACCACAATTCCGGAACATGGGTCGCAGCCATGTCCGCACCCGGCGCGACGCGAACCCCACCGGGTACGGATTCGCGCTCGACGAACTCGAGCCGCCGCTCGACCCACGCGGGCTGTTCGGGGGTGAGCGGCGCGAGGCTCCCGTCGAGGTCGAGATCGGCTCCGGCAAGGGTTCCTTCCTCGTCGCCGAGTCGGAGCTCCGTCCGGACACCCTGTTCCTGGGGGTCGAGCGCGCGCGCCGCTACTGGCTCTACGCCGCGGACCGGCTGCGGCGGCGGGAGCGGCCGAACGCCCGGATCGTCCGCGGGGACGCCCGGGAAGTGCTCGAGGCGATGCCGGAAGGATCGATCTCCGGGCTTCACATGTATTTCCCGGACCCCTGGCCCAAGCGCCGTCACGCGCACCGCCGCCTGCTGATTCAGCCGGAGTTCCTCACCGCCTGCGAGCGGGTGCTGGCCGCCGGGGCGCCGCTCCGGGTCGTGACCGACGACCCCGGCTACTTCGATCAGATCGAAGAGGCGTTGGCGGCGCGGCGGAAGCTGGTCCGCAGCCGCTATGAACCGCCCGCGTCGGCGAACGAAGGAGAACTCGCCGGATCCAACTTCGAGCGCAAGTACCGGCTGGAAGGCCGCCGGATCCAGGCCGCAATCGTCGTCCGCTCAGCGGACGAAGACGACGCTCTCGCGGACGAACAGGCCTGAGGCGAACCGCAGCAACGCCGCCGCCGCCCCGAGAGCGATCAGACCGGCCAGCGCCAGCTCCCAGGCCGCCACCGCCTCGCCGGCCATCACGTTCAGGATCATGAGGTGCTGGCCCAGGATCGGGATGAATGCGGTCCAGGTCCCCTGCTCCACCCAGTTGAAGGTGACCGCGAAGAAGGGGATCATCGGGAGGAAGGCCACGTACCCGAAGTAGGTCTGCGCCTCCTTGTAGGACTTGGCGTAGGTGGAGAGCACCACCTGGATCGCCGAACAGAAGAGCGCGAGCGGAATCGCCGTGAGGGCCACCAGGAACCAGTCGGTGACGCTCGGCGAGATGTTCAGCGCGCCCGGCATGAACCGCAGCACCAGGATGCAGGTGCCGATGCCGAGCAGCGTCAGGAAGACGGCGAACACGGCCGCGGCCGCCCACTTTCCGAGGATGAGGAACCGCGCGGGGACCGCGTTCAGGAGCAGCGCCTCGATGGAGCCCCGCTCGCGTTCGCCGGCGATGGCGTCCGAGGCGATCTGCATCCCGCCGAAGAAGGCGTTCATCAGCAGGAAGAACGGGATGAAGCCGAGCGCGGAAAACGCCCGGCGCCGCCGGGAACTGAAGACCTCCGCGCGCTCCACGGCGAGCGGGCGGACGAGCATCGGGCTGATCCCGCGGCTGACGAGCCGCAGGGCGGCGACCTCCTGCCCGTAGCTTTCGAGAAGCCGCGTCACCCGGCCCGCCTTGGCTCCCCCGGCGGTCCGGGAGCTGTCGGCGACCAGTTCCACTTCCGCCGGCCGTCCCTCGGCGAACCGCTCCTCGTAGTCCGCCGGGATCCGCAGCACCAGGTCCACCTCGCGGTCGCGCACCGCGGACTCCGGGTCCTCGGGGGCGGGGGTCAGCTCCAGGCCCGGCTGCTGGGCGAGCCACTCGACGAGCGCGGGAGCGTTCTGCCGCCCGGCGACGGGGAGCTCCATGTTCCGGAGCTCGTCCTGGATGCCCTCGGCAAAGCGGCCCATGACCAGCATCACGATGGGAAAGATGCTGATCGAGACCAGCACCGCGATGAAGGCGCGCCGGTCGCGGAACCCGTCGAGGAGTTCCTTCCGGAAGACGACGCCGGCGCTACGCATTCGTCTCTCCTGGTGGACCGGTGAGCCGCACGAAGGCGTCCTCGAGGTCCTCGCAGCCGGCCGACTCGCGGATCGCGTCGGGCGATCCGGCGGCGACGACGCGGCCGGCCGCGACGATCACGATGTGATCGCACAGGAGCGACACCTCCTGCA
>CAYUVU010000280.1:0-1754 GCA_964448205.1 uncultured Acidobacteriota bacterium | reverse complement strand
TCCAGTTGCTGCGCCACGTCACCGAACTCAGCGGCGGCCGGCTGGTCCAGAGCCGGGACGAAGAGCGGTTGCTCGCCGCCTACAGCGAGATCCTGGAGGAGATGCGGGCCCGTTACGTGCTCGCTTTCGTGCCCGATCCGGCCGAGCCCGCCGGATGGCGCAGCCTGGAAGTGACGGTAAACCGGGAGGGCGCGAGCGTCCGGGCGCGGAGCGGCTATCTGCACCAGCCGGGAGGCGGCGGGGACCCGGATCGGGGGGTGCGCTAGCGATTCCCGCGTGCCGGTTTCGGACTGCTAAGCTGCCCGGGCGTTGATGGAGAAGGACGTCGGATGACCGAGCAACGGCGCCAGGAACTGGAGGATGTCGTGGTGCGGGTGGTGCGCGCCCGATACCCGGGAATCGACTTCCCCGCGATCCGTGTCTGGCCGGAACTGGACCATGATGGCGACCCCCATCTTCGGGTGGAGATCCACTTCCGGCCGGAAGATGAGGAACTCCGCTGCAAGATCGGGCTCGGAGTACCGCTGATCGACGAAATGTGGACGGAGCTTGCCGCGATCGGGGAAACCCGGTTTCCCATGCCCCGGTTCCTGCGCGCCGGTGATGTCCGACACTGACGGGCTCGACAGCGCGGAACTGATCGCGGCTGCCCGCCTCCTGCTCGAAGGAGCCCGGGACCGACAGGACAGCGCTCACGCCCGGCGGGCGGTGAGCACCGCGTACTACGCCATGTTCCATTGCCTGGCGCGGATTCGCGCCGATCGACTTGCGAGCAGCCGGGGTGTTCCCCTGCGTCCGGGGACACGGCAGACGGTGTATCGGTCGCACCAGCACCGGCAAGCGAAGCGGCACTGCAAGAATCAGCGCCTCATCTCCGCGTATCCCGAAGCGATCCGGGCTTTCGCGGAGGGTTTCGCAACGCTCCAGGACCGAAGGAGGCGCGCGGACTACGACCCGACGGGCGTCTTCGCGCCGTCGGTGGCACAGGAGAGCGTGGATCAGGCGGAAGGTTTCATCGAGGCGCTCCGAGACGTTCCGGAAGCGGACCTCCGCGATTTCGCACTTCGGATTCTGCTCTCGGAGCGGGAGGGCTGAGCCCACGGGTTCTCCGCGCTCCATCCGGCGCCCGGCACCCGGGCGCGCCCGAGCCGCGGCCGCTTCTTCCGCCGTAGCGCTCCTCCCGCTCGCGCTGCTGCTCTCGGGCTTCGCCTCCCTGGCATACCAGATCGTCTGGCTGCGGCGTTTCGCGGTGGTGCTCGGCACCACGAACGCCGCGCTGACGCTGGTCCTCGCGATGTTCCTCGGCGGGCTCGGGCTCGGCGCGCTGCTCGCCGGACGTTCGGGGGGAAAGCTGGGCGCGGCCCGGCTCGCCCGGCGATTCCTGCTGCTCGAAATCGGCGCCGCCGGTTTCGCGGCGGGGCTGCCGCTCTACCTGGGCGGGACGCTCCCGCTGGCGCGCCTGGCGGATCCCAGTTCGGGGGCTTTCCTGCTCACGGCCGTCATCTCGGCTCTGTTCCTGCTTCCCGCCGCCACCCTGATGGGAGCAACCCTGCCGACGCTGACGGCACTGGGGCGGCGCATCCGGGACCGCGGCGAAGGACGGGCGGCCGGCTGGCTCTATGCCGCCAACACCGCCGGCGCCCTCGCCGGGAGCGTGGCGGCCGCCCGGCTGCTCATTCCCGAACTGGGACTGCGCGGATCCACGCTGTGCGGGGTCGCGGCGAACGTCGCCGCGACCCCGCACAGCGTGGATC
>CAYUVU010000279.1:0-5305 GCA_964448205.1 uncultured Acidobacteriota bacterium | reverse complement strand
CGGGTGGCCATCGCGCGGGCGCTGGCGCTCCGGCCGCGCATCCTGCTCCTCGACGAGCCGACGAGCGCCCTCGATCCCGAACTCGTCGGAAGCGTGCTCCGGGTGATCCGGTCCCTGAGAGAGGACGGGGTCGCAATGCTGATCGCGACGCACGAGATCGCCTTCGCCCGCGAGGCCGCCGACCGGATCGCGTTCCTGGCCGACGGCGAGATCCTCGAGTGTGGCCCCCCGGCGGAGATCCTCGACCAACCGAAGAGCGAGCGGCTGCAGAGCTTCCTGAGCCGCCTCTGACCTGACGAGTCCCGCGATGCGGATCTTCTTCGACCCGGAGGTCCTCGCCGCCGCCTGGCCGGGGATCCGGTCCGGGATCGGCGTGACGCTCGGGCTCGCGCTGTCCTCGATCGCCGCCGGGGTCGCGCTGGGGCTGGTGCTGGCCACTGTCCGGGCGCTCATCCGGGGGGCGCCGCTCCGCCCGGTCGGCGGAGTGATCGCCGCCTACGCCGACGTCTTCCGCGCCCTGCCGCCGCTCGTGCTGCTGGTGGTCCTCTACTTCGCCGCCCCCTTCGCCGGGATCGAGCTGAGCGGCTTCATGGCGGCGTTCGTGGCGCTCGGGCTGGTGCTCGGCGCTTCCGCCGAGGAGATCTTCTGGGCCGGGATCACGTCGGTGAACCGGGGCCAGTGGGAAGCGGCGCTCTCCACCGGGCTCAGCCGCGGCGAGGCCTTCCGCCGGGTGGTGCTGCCGCAGGCGGTCCGCCTGACGATTCCTCCACTGACCAACCGGGCCATCGCCACCGGCAAGAACACCGCGCTCGCCTCGGTGGTCGCGGTCCCCGAGGTCCTCAACCAGGCCGCGAGCATCCAGGCCCAGACCGCGAGCCCGGCCCCGCTGCTGCTCGCCGCCGGCGTTTACGTGGCGCTCTTCCTGCCCCTCGTCCGCATCGGCCGCTGGCTGGAGACCCGCTTCCACATCCGCTGACCCGTCGTGTCCGAGTTCTTCCAGACCTTCCTGAACCCCGGGGTGATGGCGGAGAGCTCCGGCCTGCTGCTGCGCGGGCTCTGGGTGACGCTCCAGGCGTGCCTGATCGTGGTCCCCGGCGGACTCTGCTTCGGAGCGGGCCTCGCGCTCGCCCAGACCCTGGCGCCGGCCTGGGGGGCGCGCACGCTCTCCTGGGGCGTGGACCTGGTCCGGGCCTTTCCCCCGCTGGTGCTGCTCGTCCTCATCGTCCACGGGCTGCCGTTCCTGGGGATCGAACCGCCGCCGCTCCTCGGGGTCGGGATCGCGCTCACGATCAATACCTCGACGTACTACGGCGAGATTCTGCGGGCGGGCATCCTGAGCATCGAGCCGACCCAGTGGGAGGCGGCCCGCTCCACCGGGCTCGGGACCATGGCGACCCTCCGCCACGTGATCCTCCCGCAGGGGGTGCGGAACGTCCTGCCCGACCTCGCGGGGAACACGCTGGAGGCCGTCAAGCTGACCTCGCTGGCGAGCGTGGTGGCGCTCCCGGACCTGCTGCGGATGGCGCGCGTGGCGCAGGGGGTCCACTTCAACCCGTCGCCGCTGATCCTGGCCGCGCTGCTCTACCTGGCGCTCCTCTGGCCGCTGGTGCGGCTGATCCGGCGGCTCGGCGGCCGCACGGTGCTGCCCGCCTAACCCTGAGAAGCCCATCCTGGGACGCGCGCTAAGGTGGAAGTCATGGATGCCGATCCGCGCGAGGAACTCCACCGCCTCGTCGCCCGGTTGCCGGAGCCCATCGTGCCGGCTGCGCTCCGTGCCGTAACCGAACTGGCCATCCAACGCGATGCATTCCTGGCGAACTTGCTCGCCGCGCCCGAGGAAGACGAAGAGTTGACCGACGGAGCACGAGAAGCGATTCGGGAGGGAGACGCAGACATTGATGCCGGCAGGGTCCACAGCACAGACGAGATCGAGCGGGAATTCGGGCTCTGACGCGGCCAGAAGTAGCCCGGCGCGTGGGTTTGCCCCGGGGTGGCGTCACCCGGGTGACGGAACCCCCGCGCCTCAGTCAGGCAGGACCGGCGCGGTCCGCTCAGTGATCAGCCCGTAGTGCTCGGTCCGCCGGTGGCGGGCGAAATCGAAAACGTGGCGCTTCAGATCGGTCCCCACGTCGAGATCGCAGTCGGCGACGATCAGTTCGTCCCCCTCGCCCGCGGACTCGGCCACGATCTCCCCGTTCGGCGAGACGATCGCCGAGCCGGCGATCAGGCGGCTGCCGTCCTCGACCCCGCACTTCGCCGCGGCCACCACCCAGGTCGCGTTCTGGTAGGCGCCCGCCCGGAGCGATAGCCGGTGGTGGAACATCCGCAGGTGCGCCGGCTCCCGGTGGTGGATGTTCACCTCCGGGGTGTTGTAGCCGAGCACGATCATCTCGACCCCCTGGAGGCCGAGCACCCGGTAGGTCTCCGGCCAGCGGCGGTCGTTGCAGATGCACATCCCGAAGACCCCGCCGAAGGCCTTCCACACCGGAAAGCCGAGGTCGCCCACCTCGAAGTAGCGCTTCTCCAGATGCTGGAACGGGGCGTCGGGAAGGTGCTCCGCGTGTCCGGGAAGATGGACCTTGCGGTACTTCGCGATGATCTCGCCGCCGTCCACCAGGATCGCGGTGTTGAAGTGGCGGTTGCGGTCCCCTTCCCGGACCAGTTCGGCATACCCGAGGTGGAACCCGACGCCGAGCCGCCGGGAGGCGTCGAAGAGGGCCCGGGTCTCCGGCCCGGGCATCGCGGTCTCGAAGTACGCGTCCGCGGAGGACGTGTCCTCGAGGAAGTAGCGGGGGAAGAAGGTGGTGAGGGTGAGCTCGGGGAAGACCACCAGCCGGCAGCCGGCGCCCGCCGCCCGCTCCATGAGGTCGAGCAACCGCGCGACGACTTCCGTCCGCGTCTCGTCCGGCTGGATGCCGCCGACCTGGGCGGCGGCGACCCGGACGATGCGCATGGGGCGGGAATTGTAGGAGCCGGGACCGGGGGCAGCGCATAATCGCCCCGTGCTCCGCCGGATTGCCGCGACGCTCCTCCTCGGTCCGTTCCTCTTCGGCTGCGGCGCGGAGGACGCGCCGGCGCCCCGTCCCAACATCCTGGTCCTGATCGCCGACGACCTCGGCTACACCGACCTCGGCGCCTTCGGCGGCGAGATCCGCACCCCGAACCTGGACACGCTGGCCGCCTCCGGGCTCCGGTTCACGAGCTTCTACACCGCCGCCACCTGCTCGCCGACCCGGGCGATGCTGCTCTCCGGGGTGGACCATCACCGGGCCGGGCTCGGCGGCATGGCAAGCCTGATGGGAGACGACCTCGAGGGCCGCATCGGCTACGAGGGGTACCTCAACGAGCACGTCTTCCACCTCCCCGCCGTCCTGCGGGACGCCGGCTACCACACCTCGATCGCCGGCAAGTGGCACCTCGGGCAGGCCGCGGAGCACAGCCCGCCGCACCGGGGCTTCGACCGCTCCTTCGTGCTCCTCCCCGGGGCGGCCAGCCACTTCGAGGACGCGGCGCCGGTGGACACCCTCGACGAGATCCGCTACCGGCGCGACGGCGAAGTCGTCCCGCTCCCCGAGGGCTTCTACTCGACCCGGGCCTACACCGACGAACTCATCGCCTACATCCGGGAGGCCAACACCACTGGAAAGCCGTTCTTCGCGCTCGGCACCTACACCGCGCCGCACTGGCCGCTCCAGGTGCCGGACGAGTTCCTCGATCTCTACGCGGGGGCCTACGACGACGGCTGGGAGGCCCTGGCCGAGCGCCGCATCGCGGGCGCGAAGCGCGTGGGCGTGATCCCGGAAGACGCCGAGGTGCCTCCGGTGCCCAACTTCGCCCGCCGCTGGAACGACCTGAGCGACGACGAGCGCCGCGTCGCAGCTCGCGGGATGGAGATCTACGCAGCGATGGTCGAACGCCTCGACCATCACATCGGCAGGCTCGTCGCGGAGCTGCGCGAGCTCGGCGCTCTGGACAACACCCTGATCCTCTTCTTCTCGGACAACGGGGCGGCGGGCGAGGACGTCAGCCGGCTCGCCGACAACGAGACCTTCCTGCCCCAACGGTTCGACCTCTCCTACGACAACATGGGGCGCCTCGACTCGTTCGTCTACTACGGCCCGGAATGGGCGGACGCCGCGAGCGGCCCTTACCGCTACTTCAAGCAGTTCGTCCACGAAGGCGGGATCCGGGTCCCGGGGTTCGCGGTCGTTCCGCCGGCGCTGGCGGCCCACCTCCCGGGAGCCGTGTCCGGCGCGTTCGTCCACGTCACGGACCTGTTCCCGACCTTCCTTGAACTCGCCGGGGCGGCAATGCCGTCGGCGGAGGACAGGATCGCGCCCGTCGGGAAGTCCATCGCCGGGCTCCTGCGCGGGGACACGGAGACCGTCCACGAAGAGCCCACCGCCGGGTGGGAGATCTTCGGACGCCGCGCGATGCGCCGGGGCCCCTGGAAGATCGCCTGGCTCGCGCCGCCCCTCGGGAAGGGCGACTGGGCGCTCTACAACCTCGACGAGGACCCCGGCGAGTTGACAGACCTGGCGGCGGAGCGCCCGGACGTGCTGGCGGAGCTCCTCGCGGCGTGGGACGCCTACGTGGAGGAGAACGGCGTCATCGTGGTGGAAGAGGACCGGGCGTTCGGCCCCCCGGTGCCGCTCCGCTGAGGGGCGGGCGAGTCGCCTACTTCAGGAAGTCCACCGCGCCGAACTTGCGGGCCAGGGCGACCGACCAGGAGGGGCGGTAGAGCGGCTCGGCGGAGTTCGGCCGGTCCCGGACGATGAACCGGCCGCTGCCCGGCTCGGCGCGCGGCTGGCCGTCCCGGACCACCACCTCGCCGCGCCGCAGCACGGTCTCCGGGAACCCCTTGATCTGGCGGCCCTCGTAGGGCGAGTAGCCGACCTGGTCGTGGAGGTCCGCCCAGCGGATGTCCACCACCTGGTCCGGGTTCCAGATCGCGAGGTCGGCGTCGCTTCCGGGAGCGATCGTCCCCTTCTTCGGATAGAGGCCGAAGAGCCGCGCCGGCGTCTCGCAGCAGACCGCGACGAAGCGCTGGAGGCTGATCCGGGCCTTGCCGACGCCTTCGGAGAACAGCAAGGGCATCCGCAGCTCGACGCCGGGCACCCCGTTGCAGATCTTCGGGAACGGCGGCTCAGGCCCCCAGGCCAGCTTCCCCTTCTCGTCGAAGCTGTAGGGCGCGTGGTCGGAGCTCACCACGTCGAAGGTGCCGTCGACGATCCCCTCCCAGAGCGCCTCCTGGCACTCCTCGTCGCGGGGCGCGGGGCTGCAGCAGAACTTCGCCCCTTCCATC
>CAYUVU010000278.1:0-23467 GCA_964448205.1 uncultured Acidobacteriota bacterium | reverse complement strand
CCCACATGATCTCGGGCCGTTCCGGGTTCCCGAAGTTGAGACAGTTGGTGGCGCCCACTGGGACGGCGCCCACCGCGGCCAGGTTCCGGCAGGCTTCCGCGACGGCCAGCGCGCCGCCCCGGCGGGGATCCCGGGCCGTGTAGCGGCCGTTGCCGTCGAGGGTCATGGCGATCCCGAGGTCCATGCCCTTGATCCGGACCACGCCGGCGTCGCCGCCCGGACGGACGACCGTGTCGCTGCGCACCATGTGGTCGTACTGCTCGTACACGAAGCGGCGGCTCGCGAGCTCCGGGGATCCGGCCAGTTCCCGGACCACGGCGTTCCAGTCGGAGGGTTCGGGCAGGTCGGCCGGGGTGACCTCGGGGGAGGGCCACCACGACGGTCGCGCAACCGGGCGATCGAACGCCGGCGCGTCGTCGGTCAGCGCCCGGCAGGGCACTTCGGCGGCGACCTGCCCCTGGTGCCGGACCCGGAGGAGGCCGTCGCCGCTCACCCTTCCGATGGGAGCCGCGTCGAGGTCCCACTTGTCGAAGATCCGGGTCACTTCCGCCTCGCGCCCGCTCCGGACCACGAGGAGCATCCGCTCCTGGGACTCCGAGAGCATGATCTCGTAGGCGTTCATGCCCGTCTCGCGCTGCGCGACCCGGTCGAGGTCGATCTCCACCCCGGCGCCGCCGCGGGACGCCACCTCCGAGGTGGAACAGGTGAGCCCCGCGGCCCCCATGTCCTGGACCGCGATCAGCGCGTCCCCCTGCATGAGTTCGAGGCACGCCTCCATGAGGAGTTTCTCGAGGAAGGGGTCCCCGACCTGCACCGTCGGCCGTTTCGCCTCGGCCTCCTCGTCGAAGGCCGCCGACGCCATGGACGCGCCGTGGATGCCGTCGCGCCCGGTCTTGCTGCCGACGCACCACACCGGGCTTCCCGGCGCCTCGGCGCGCGCCCGGAAGATGCGGTCCGCGGGTGCGATGCCGAGGGCGAAGGCGTTCACCAGCGGGTTCAGCGAGTAGCAGTCCTCGAAGAAGACCTCGCCGCCGATGGTGGGGATGCCCATGCTGTTCCCGTAGTTGGCGATCCCGGCGACCGCTCCGGTGAAGAGGGCGCGGTTCTTCGGAAGACTGAGGGGACCGAAACGGAGCGAGTTCATGAGCGCTACCGGCCGGGCGCCCATCGTGAAGATGTCCCGCAGGATGCCGCCCACGCCGGTGGCGGCGCCCTGGAACGGCTCGATGAAGGTGGGGTGGTTGTGCGATTCCACCTTGAAGACGGCGGCGAGGCCGTGGCCGATGTCCACCGCGCCGGCGTTCTCCCCCGGTCCCTCGATGACCCGGGCCGACTCGATGGGGAAGCGGGCGAGGTGGCGGCGCGAGGACTTGTAGGAGCAGTGCTCCGACCACATCGCGGAGAACATCCCGAGTTCGGTCGGGTTGGGGGGTCTGCCGAGCAGGGTTCCGATCTGCCGGAACTCCTCGGTCGAGAGTCCGGAAGCGAGCGCCGCTTCCAGCGTCGCGGCGTCGCTCACGACTCGGTGAACCGGTGGAGGCTCTCGAAGAGACGGCAGCCGTCCACGCCGCCGAGCGCCTCCTCGTAGGCCCGGTCGGGGTGGGGCATGAGGGCGGCGACGTTGCCCCGGGCGTTCCGGACTCCGGCGATGTTGTTCCGCGAACCGTTGGGATTGGCCGCCTCGCTGGCCTCGCCGCCGTCGTCGCAGTAGCGGAAGATCACCTGCTCGTCCGCCTCGAGTGCCTCGAGGACGTCGTCGTCGGCCCGGAAGTTCCCCTCGGCATGGCCCACCGGCATCCGGAGCGTGGCGCCCGGCGCCAGCCCGCAGGTCAGGGGGGACGAGTTCGCTTCGACGCGCAGCCGGACGTCACGGCACACGTAGGAGAGCGACTCGTTGCGCAGCATGGCCCCGGGAAGGAGGCCGGCTTCCTGGAGGATCTGGAAGCCGTTGCAGATCCCGACCACCGCCCGGCCGCTCTCCGCCATCTCGATGAGCGGCTCCATGACCGGCGAAAAGCGGGCCAGACCGCCGGCCCGCAGGTAGTCGCCGTGCGCGAAGCCGCCCGGCACCACGGCGGCGTCGAACCCGTCGAGCGAGCCCTCCTTGTGCCAGACGAGTTCGGCCGGCTGGCCGGTCACCGCCTCGATGGCGTGGAGCACATCGCCCTCGCAGTTCGTCCCCGGGAAGACGAGGACGGCGAAGCGGGCCATCAGTCGAGCAGGACCTGGACGCTGTAGTCCTCGAGCACCGGGTTGGCGAGCACCCGGGACGCGATCTCCTCGGCGCGCGACTTCGCCTCGCTGGGCGAACCGGCCTTCACCTCCAGGTCGAACATCTTTCCCTGCCGGACGGTTTCCGCGCTCAGGCGCGGGTCGGCCGCGATCGCCTTCCGGATGGCTTCCCCCTGCGGGTCATAGACCGAGGGCCGCAGGCGAACGAGTACCCGCACCCGGAACCTCATGCGCTCTCCTCCCGGAAGACCCGCTCGAAGATCCCGTCGAGGTGGCGGAGCTGGACGTCGAGATCGAACGCGGCGTCCAGTTCCTCGCGGCTCAGGCGGGACGTGATCCCCTCGTCCTCGTCGAGCCGCTCCCGGAGCGTGCCGCCGCCCTCCCAGAGACGCATCGCGGCGCCCTGCACCATCTTGTAAGCGTCCTCGCGCGAGATCCCCTTCGCGGCGAGGTCGAGCAGCACCTGGCCGCTGAACACCATGCCGTTCATCCGGTTCAGGTTCGCGAGCATGGAGTCCGAGCGCACCACCAGCCCGTCGAGGATCCGGGTCGTGCGGAGCAGGATGTGGTCGGCGAGCAGGAAGCTCTGCGGAATCGCCATCCGCTCCGCGGACGAATGGGAGATGTCCCGTTCGTTCCAGAGCGCGATGTTCTCGATGGCGGGCAGGGTGTTGGCGCGGATGATCCGGGCGAGGCCGCACACCTGCTCGCACCCCACCGGGTTCCGCTTGTGGGGCATCGCCGAGGAGCCCTTCTGGCCCCGGCCGAAGGGCTCTTCCAGTTCGCGGATCTCCGTCCGCTGCAGGTTCCGGATCTCGGTGGCGATCTTCTCGAGCGTGCCGGCGAGGATGGCGAGCGCGGCTGCCAGTTCGGCGTGCCGGTCGCGCTGGACGACCTGGGTGGAGATCGCGGCGGGCCGGAGGCCGAGCGCGTCGCAGACGCGCCTTTCGACGCTCGGGGGCAGGTGGGCGAAGGTGCCGACGGCGCCGCTGAGCTTGCCCACCGAGACGGCTTTCCGGGCCGCGGTGAGGCGGCGGTGGTTGCGCCCCATCTCCGCCCACCAGAGGGCAAGCTTATTGCCGAAGTCAATCGCTTCGGCGGGTACCCCGTGGGTCCGCCCCACCATGACGGTCCCGCGGTGCTCTTCGGCGCGGCGCTTCAGAACTTCGCGGATTCCCTCGACCCGGCTCAGGATCAGGTCCGCCGAGCGGACGAGGCGGGTGGCGAGCGCGGTGTCGACCACGTCGGAACTGGTGAGTCCGAAGTGGATCCAGCGGCCCTCGGCCCCCACGTGTTCCGCCATGGACTGGGTGAAGGCCACCACGTCGTGCTGGACGGTCTTCTCGATCTCGTGGATGCGGGCGATGTCGAAACCGGCCCGCTCCCGAATGGCGGCCGCGGCGTCTGCCGGGACGATCCCTTCGGCGGCCATCGCTTCGGCGGCGGCGACCTCCACCTCCATCCAGGAGGCGAAGAGGGCTTCGTCGGTCCAGATCGCCCCCATCTCGGGGCGGACGTAGCGATCGGTGAGCACCGAATCAGAACAGCGTGGGCGCCCGCAGCGGTACCGGGTTCAGGAACCGGTTGACCCGGGGCATCGCCGGGGCCTTCGGAGCGGTGCGCGCCGGCCGGGTCCAGAGTTCCTCCGTCAGGTCGTGACGCCGGGCAACCAGCAGCCGCACCCCGCGCCGTCCGCCGGCGTCGAGGGCCGTGCGGGCCGTCCGCAGTGCGAGTTCGGGAGTGTTGGTGTTCTCCGAGAGGTGGGCGAGCACCACCGTGTTCACCGAGGGGGGGAGCCGCCGGCGGAGATACATGGCGAGGGCGCCGTTCGAGAGATGGCCCCGGGTAGAGGCGATCCGTTGCCGGATGGCGAACGGGTAGCGGCTCTCGAAGAGCTGCTGTTCGTCGTAGTTGGACTCGATCAGCAGCACCGAGGCGCCCTCGATCGCATCCTCCATCTCTTCGGAGAGGTGGCCGAAATCGGTCGCGTGGACGAGGACGGCGCCGCCCCGTTCGAACCGGAAGCCGATGGGATCCACCGCGTCGTGCGGCGTCCGGAACGGGGTGGCGGTGATCGTTCCGATCCGGCGGCTCTCCCGCGGCGCGAGGGGAAGCCATTCGGGAGTCTCGGCCCCGTTGCGCGAGATCAGGCAGTTCCAGGTGCCCTCGGTGCAGGCGACGGGGATCCCGTGGCGCAGCGCGAAGGTGGTGGCGCTCCGGCAGTGGTCCCCGTGTTCGTGGGAGACGAGCACCGCGGCGATGTCGGACGGCGTGCGTCCGGCTTCCGCGATCCGCTTCTCGAGCGCGCGGCAGGAAAGCCCGGCTTCCACCAGCAGGGTGGTGGGTCCTCCGGAGACCAGCGCCGCATTGCCGGAGCTACCGGAACCAAGGACGCGCAGGCTGATTTCCATGACGAAAACCGGGTCAGAAGAGGGTGGTGGCCACCGTGGACGGGAAGCCCCGAGCGTAGCACCCGCCCGCGCGTTCGGTCAACGCCCGAACCCCAAGATATTGGGGGTTCCAGGCCCATCGACCACAACCCATTGTGGCGCCGCGGCCTGGAACGCCGGGTTCCCGAGCTACGAGGAATGGATGCCGGCGGGCGCCGTCTTCCATCCCTCGTGCTCAAGGGGTCTCCGCAGAGCGATCGCTCTGCTCCGGAAACAGCCGGCACGCGCTCGCCGCAGGCCAGCGCACGGCGTAGCTCCACGTGCCCTCACGGCGTGGACGGCTTGGAACGCCGGCTTCAGCCGGCACAGCGGGCCGGAGGCCCGCGGACGGACGTGGCGCCCCTCAGCCGCCGACCAGCGCCGCCACCGCCCGGTCGAACACCGGCCGCAGCACCCCGCCGGCCGCCAGGAGACCGAGCGTGCCCGGCACGCCCCACACGAGCCGCCGGGTTCCCCGGCTCCGCTCCAGCAGGGTGCTGACGAGCGCCGTCAGCTCGCGGATCGCGTCCTCCATCCGGTCGAGCCGACCCGTCACGGTCGCGATCTCAGTCTTGAGTTCCTGCCGGATCTCCGTCCGGAACTCCCCCAACTCGCGCCGGATCTCACGCCTTTCCTGCCGCGCGACCTGCAGTTCTTCGTGGACGAGGTTCAGCCCGTCAGTGGTCTTCCGATCCAGGGTATGGATCGCGGTCGCCACCGCTTCGCTCATCGCCCGTTGTCCTCTGCCGCTCCGGTTTCCATCGCCGGGGTCAGTATAGGGTCCCGCCGCCACGCTGCGGGGAGCGGCGACCGCTGCGCTCTTCTTCGGTGCTGCCATCGTGTTCGTTCTCCGTTCGAAACGCGGCGGAGACGGAGGGCGCCGCACCCCTCACTACCTACAGACGCGAAACGGAGTGGTTTCTTCCCACCAGCGGCCCGATTGTGGAAAAGTCGGTTCGAAGCGCGCAACGGCTGGGCGCCCCGAAGGCCGGCGCTAAGGTGGGCGCGAATGCAGAACCTCTACGGCCGCTCCCGCGCCGAGCTGACCCAGCTCGCCGAAGGCCTCGGCCTCCCGCCCTACCGGGGCCGCCAGCTCTTCCGCCACCTCTACCGGCACGGGCAGACCGACTTCGGAGAGATGACCGACTTCCCGGCAGCCCTGCGGGACGAACTCGTCTCCCGCTTCCGGATTGCGCACCCCGGCATCGCGGAGTCGTCGCAGTCCGGCGACGGCGCCGTCAAACTGCTGATCGAACTCGAGGACGGCCTGCTGGTCGAGACCGTCGCCATCGGCAGCCGCCGGGACGCGGCGGGGGGAAAATCGGGAAGAGCCCAGGGCGCGGGCGGCGAGGCCTCCGACCTGACGGTCTGCGTCTCCACCCAGGTCGGTTGCCCCCTGGCGTGCACCTTCTGCCGTTCCGGCGCCATCCCGTTCCGCCGGAATCTCACCCCCGGCGAGATCGCTGCCCAGGTACTGCTCGCGGAACGCGCCGCGCCGGAGGCCGCCCGCGGGCGGCGGAACGTCGTCTACATGGGAATGGGCGAACCCCTCCTCAACACGGACGGAGTCACCGCTTCGCTCGCCCTCCTCACCGATCCCGACGGCTTCGGCATCCCGCCGCGCCGGATCACGGTGTCCACGGTGGGCCTGCCGGAGGAGATCGGCCGGCTGGGCGTCGCGGCGCCCCAGGTGGGCATCGCGATCAGCCTCCACGCCGGCGACGACGAGACGCGCGGCCGCTTCATGCCCATCGGCCGCCGCCACCGCATGCCGGAGATCTTCGCGGCGCTGGAAAACCTGCCGTCTTCGAGCCGCCGCATCACGATCGAGTACGTCCTCCTCGGCGGCGAGAACGACCGCGCGCGGGACGCCCGCGAGCTCCTGCGGCAACTGCGCCGGCTATCCGCGTCGGGGATCCGCCCGCACGTCAACCTGATCGCCTTCAACCCCTGGGAGGACCCGGCCCCCGGCCCGCCGCACCGTCCGGGCGCCGAGGAGGACGCCGAACGTTTCCTCGCGAGCGTCTCGGCCGCCGGATTCGTCGCAACCCTCCGCCGCAGCCGCGGCCGGGACGTCCTGGCGGCCTGCGGCCAACTGGCCGCGACGCCGGCCTGAGCCGGCCGGTCAGCGGCTCTCGACGTCGTCCGCCGCCGCTCAGAATGACGCCGTGAGGTTCAGCGAGACGGTGCGCGGGGCGCCGAGGAAGGCGCCCTGGCCGGTGATGGTGGCGAGGTAGGCGCGGTCGAGCAGGTTGTTTCCGACGAGCGCCACCTCGAGGCCGCTCAGCCGCGGGCTGATCCGTCCCGCCGACCAGCGGAAGTAGGCGTCCAGCAGCCAGTAGGGATCGGCGCTCCACGAGCCGTCGAGGGAGATGGCGCGGGCCGCCGTGTACTTCGCCGAGACCCCGGCGGCGACCGGGTTACCGACGTGGTCCGCGGAGACCACCACGAGCGTCCGCGGGGCGCCGACGACCTGACTGCCGGGCCGGATGCCCTGGGCGGTGGAGATCAGCGGATCGCCGGTGCCGACGTAGGTCGCGTCGTTCCGGGTCCAGGCGCTGTAGAGCGAGGTGGACCCGGTGACCCGGAGGGTTGCCGAGAGCTCCACGCCCCGGGACTCGATGCCGCCGGCGTTGAAGTAGGAGCCGCCGCCCGCTACGAGGTAGTTCGGGCCGGTGGCGGTCTGGGGCGTCAGGAAGAAGATCCGGTTCTGGAAGTCGATCCGGTAGTAGGTGGCGGTCGCGGCCAGCCGGTCGCCGGTGTAGCGGAGTCCGAAATCCACGTTGTCGGCGGTCTCGGGTTCGAGTCCGGCGAGGCTGCGGCCCGGCACTTCGAGGAGCCGGTCGGAGAGCGACTTGAAGTTCTCGGCGTAGCCGCCGAACAGTTCCAGACCCTTGACCGGAGTGGTGTAGGTGAGCCCGCCGGAGAGGAGCAGGTCCGAATCCGAAGGCACGGACAACTCGGCGGTGTCGCCGAAGTGGTCCCTCCGGCCTACGTCCACCAGGTACTGCCGGACGCCGGCGTTGATCGCCAGCGGGCCGGCGAAGAGGGTGTCCTCGACGTACCACTTGAAGATCGACTGCGGGAACTCCCAGTCGTACTGACGCCAGTAGGGGGTGTCGTCGTAGCGATGCGAGACGCGCGCGTCCGTGATCTTGTGCCAGTCGCGGCCGAGGTCGCGGCGGCCGTCTTCGGCCCAGACCCCGGCGCGGAGCCGGTTTCCGCCGATGGCGAGCTCCCCGAACCAGTCGCCGTCGAAGGTGACGCCGAGGCGGTCCTTGCCGTAGTGGCTGTGCCGGTAGGAGTGCAGCGGAATGGCGCCGTCGGGATAGCACGCCGGATCGAACTCCGGACCCGCGCCGCCGTAAGGGAACTGGATGGAGGAGACGCAGCCGGGCCGCGGCGCGAGCGGGACGCCGCTCGGGTCCACGAAATGGAGCTGGCCGAGCGGGGCTCCGCCCTGGGCGGTGGACCCCGATGTCAGTTCGGATTCCGGACCGCCGCCGTCGTCGGTCACGTCCACCAGGTACGGGGGCAGCCAATCGCCGCGGCCCCGTTGCCGGTGGAAGTACGCACCGCCCGTGATCGAGAGCGCGCCGGTGGCGGCGAAGTCCGCCTTCAGGTAGCCGAAAGTGTTGTCGCGCGGGATGGCCCAGCCCGGGCGGTACAACTGGTTGACCCACGGCGTGTCCGTCCAGGTGTCGGTGAGCCGGTCCCAGCGGGGGTCGGCGCGGAACTCCGCATCCGAAGACAGCCGCTGGTAGGAGGCGTTGTCGGCGTCGTCGTACGAGAGGTACGCCGTCAGGTCCAGACGGCCGGCTGTCGCCCGGACCTTTCCGGCCAGGTGGTCCCGCTCGACCCGCGCGAATCCCTGCATCCAGTCCCGGCCCTCCTGGCGCACCGCGGACACCCAGGCGCGAACCTCCCGTCCGAACAGGTGTCCGGTGTCCATCCGCAGGTAGAACCGCTGGTTGTCGTGGGCGCCGAGACCCAGCGCCGCCGTGAACTTCCGCTCGTGCTCCGGCTCGTCGGTGGTGAAGTCGAGGGTTCCGCCAAGCGCCTCGATGGAGCGCGACGCGATGTCCGCCGTCCCCTGCGAGACGGTCACCCCGCCCATGTTCGCCGGGTCCACGAACCGGTTGGCCTTGGACCCGGTCCAGTAGTCGGAGGTGCCGTTCGGCATCCCGTCGATCGTGGTGCCGACCTGCGCGTCGTCCAGGTTGACCTGGAAGCCGCGGATGGAAATGCTGGTGGACCAGTCGTCGGTCCCGTAGCTGTCCCCCTCCTGGATGGAGACGCCGGGGAGGTTGTCCACCACCGCCAGCACGCTGGTGATCGGTGACTGCTGGGCGACCATCGGTTCGGCGACGATGTTCGTGGCGAAGCTGCGCGGTTCCTCGGCGACGACCGTGATGGCCTCCATGACGCGGCTGAGCTCGAGGACGAGATCGAGCGTCGTCACCGCGTCGGCCTCGACGGAGACCGTCTCGCCGCGGGTCTCGAAACCGGACAGGGCGGCCTCGATCAGGTAGTCCCCGGCGGGGACGTCGCCGAAGGTGAAGCGGCCGTTCGCCGCCGTGATCTGCGGTCCTCCGGGTATTCCCGCGCCGCCGACCAGCGTTACGGTGACTCCGGGCAGCGCACTGCCGGTCGAATCCAGGACGCGGCCCTCGATGGACCCGGTGGGTTGGGCGGCGAGCAGCGATGGGAGGAGCGCCAGCAGCGTAGCGAGAGCGGGACTTCGCCATTGCCAGGCCTTTCGTCTGAGCATTGTTCGTGCCTCCTTCCGGGGCTCAACGATCCCCACGACCCATAGCCGGTCGTTCCTTCGGTTCGGGAGGTTGTCCGGGTGAACCACCGCGCGGTGTTTCGCCGCAAGTCCTCCGGTGCCATGCCCGTCGAGCCGTCGGAACGCGAAGTGCTGCGTGCCCGAAATCTAACCCGTATCGCCGGCCACCACACGTCGCCATCACGGTCGGGTTCCGCTGGAGGAACCCGAGAGGGATCCGTGCCGGTCGTGCATTGGACCAAAGCGGCTCTCTCCCCAAGGCACGATGTATCCCTGAAGATCGGACATCCGATGACCGAATTTCAGGGATACGTGATCCCCGGTGGACGTCGTCGAGTGGCTTGCGCTCTTTGTCCGGTCCGACGTTCGTACGGGCTTGCGCCCCTGTCGGGCCGCGGGCGGTTCGTCGCTACCCCGGGTGGATGGACGCGCAGCCGCGCCATCCTGGCGAATGACGTCCTCCCGCCGCCCGCCTGCGGCGGGCTGTGCCGGCTGAAGCCGGCGTTCCAAGCCGTCGCGCCGTCAGTCCTCGGCTTCGAGTTCGTCGGAGGCGGCTTCGGCGGCGGCCGCCTTGGCGCGGCGCCAGGCGGTGATCCTGTCGGCGACCTCGGGATCGTTGAGCGCCACGATCTGCGCCGCGAAGTGGGCGGCGTTCTGGGCGCCGGCCTTGCCGACCGCGACGGTCCCCACGGGGAAGCCCGGGGGCATCTGGACCGTGGCGAGCAGGGCGTCGAGTCCGCTGAGCGACGCCGCCAGCGGAACGCCGATGACCGGCAGGATGGTCCGGGCGGCCATCGCCCCCGCGAGGTGGGCGGCCATCCCGGCGCCGGCGATGATCGCGACGACCCCGCTGTCGCGCGCGCTCTCCGCGAGCGCGGCCGCCCGGCCGGGCGTGCGGTGGGCCGAGTAGATGCCCATCCGGCAGGAGACGCCGAGCGACTGGAGGACCTTCTTGGCCTCGCGCATGACGTCGATGTCGGAGGGGCTGCCCATCACGATGAGGACTTTGGGGTTGCCGGTGGAACTCATGTTGTCTCCTAGTTGGCGGTGGCGGCGATATCCGTGCGGAACGCCTTCTTTTCCCAGGTAATCGAATCGGCGCAGCGGTAGGCCGCGCTCCGTGCGTCCGCCCAGTCGGCGCCGAGCCCGGTGACGGCGATCACGCGGCCCCCGGCGGTCTCGATCCCGTCCGAGCCGGCGCGGGTCCCGGCGTGGAACACGAAGGCGTCGCCGGTCTCGACCGCGTCCGGCAGCCCCTGGATCGGGACGCCTTTCCGGTAGGACCCGGGATACCCGTCCGAGGCCAGGATCACGGTGACGGCCCGCTCGGGCCGGAACCGGACCTCTCCCTCCGGTAGCCGGCCGGTGGCGGCTCCGAAGAAGAGCGGCAGCAGGTCGCTGTCCAGCCGCGGCATCAGCGTCTGCGCTTCGGGGTCGCCGAAGCGCACGTTGAACTCGAGCACGTTCGGCCCGTCCGCGGTCAGCATCAGCCCGGCGTAGAGCACGCCCCGGTACTCGCGCCCCTCGGCGCGGAGGCCGGCGATGGTGGGCTCCACGATCTCGCGGCGCACCCGGTCCATGGTCGCTCCGGTGTCCCCGAGACCCGGGCTCAGGCTCCCCATGCCTCCGGTGTTGGGACCCTCGTCGTTCTCGAAGCGCCGCTTGTAGTCCTGGGCGGTCCCGCAGGCGGTTACCCGGGTCCCGTCGCTGATCGCGAAAACGCTCAGCTCCGGACCGCTCAGCCGCTCTTCGATGACCACCGCCCTGCCGGCGTCGCCGAGGCTGCCTTCGAGCAGCCCGACCGCGTCCCGCTCGGCCGCGCCCAGGTCCCGGGGCAGGAACACGCCCTTGCCGGCCGCGAGGCCGCTGGCCTTGATGACCGGCTGTTCGCCGTAGTCCCCGGACCGAAGCGCCTGCCGCGCCGTCTCCGCGTCCCGGACCACGATATGGCGGGCGGTCGGAATCCCGTGGCGGCCCATGAAGTCCTTGGCGAACTCCTTCGAGGCCTCGAGGAGCGCGGCGTCCGCGCGCGGCCCGAAACAGGGGATGTTCCGCTCGGCGAGCCGATCGGCCAGCCCCGCGGCGAGCGGCGCCTCGGGCCCGGCGACCACCAGGTCCACGCCCTCGCCGGCGGCGAGGTCGGTCAACCCGTGCACGTCCTCCGCGCCCACCGCGGCCAGGCGCGCCAGCCGCCCCATCCCGGGGTTCCCCGGCGCCGCGATCAGTTCGTCGAGTTCAGGACTCCGCGAGATGGCCCACGCCAGCGCGTGTTCGCGTCCACCGCCGCCGACGAGCAGGACCCGCACGGCCGGCCTGGCTCTTACCGGGTGCGACGCCGGCGCTTGCGGGCCCGCTTGCGCGCGGCGGCCCGCTTGGCGCGCAGCTTGTCGCCGGG
Source organism: uncultured Acidobacteriota bacterium (assembly GCA_964448205.1). Lineage (GTDB taxonomy): Bacteria > Acidobacteriota > Vicinamibacteria > Marinacidobacterales > Marinacidobacteraceae > Marinacidobacterium. The sequence goes on along the minus strand of CAYUVU010000278.1, from coordinate 11,622 downwards.
CTTCACATAGAAGGAATGGCGCTTGATTTCCTTGATGATGTCCTCGGCCTGGACCCGCCGCTTGAAGCGGCGGAGGGCCACATCGATCGTTTCGCCTTCCTGGACGACGATTTCCGCCAAGTGATCCTCGGTTGTGACTGCCGGTGTGTCTGCTCTATCGAATTGGGAAAACCCGGGCGCTTCCGGCCCGGGGAGAAGCGGGAACGCTAGTCCCCGCCGCCCCCCATGTCAAGGAGGCGGCGGATGCCGGAAGGCGCCTGCGGGTCAGGTTACTCGTCCAGCAGCCCGGCGTAGGAATAGAGCACGGTCGCCACCGACTTCTCGCCGCCGATCATGCCGTAGACCTCGCCCGCTCCCTCGATCACCCAGAACTCGTTGGCGGCATGGGCGCCGCCGCCGTGGCCGACCGCGCCGCCCACGATGGGCATCGCCAGATCGGTTCCGTCCGAGAAGTCTCCGTCCCGGCCGCTGAAGAGGTACGCCGGCCAGTAGCCGCCGCCCAGGATGGAGTCCTCCGCGACCGGCTCCCGGTAGCGGACTCCGAAGATCGAGAACATCTCCCGCACCGAGTCCGCGAGCGCGTTGTTGTAGTTGCTCTTCGACCAGGGCACGTCGCCGATGATCGTCATCTCCACGTCCTCGTAGCCCTGCTCGTCGAGGTAGTCGCGGATCTTCTGGACCATCTCGAGCCCGTCCATGTTCGGGACGTAGCGCATGTTGTGCTTCGAGGTGACCCGGTTGGGCAGGACGGCGCCCGCGCCGCCCGGATACATGTTGCCGGACCAGATGCCGTCCATGTTGAAGGAGATCCCGTAGCGGGCGTTCATCAGGTGCTGGAGCGGGTCGTCGGTCATGAAGCGCGCCACCCCGATGTTTTCGGCGGCGATCGCGAGGTCGAGGTTCTCCGCCGAACTGCGGAACATCTCCGCTTCCGCCGGGGACAGCGGCGCGGCGCCGTCGTAGAAGCCGGGGACCAGGACCCGGTTCCCGTCGTCGGTGACCAGCGAATCGATCATCTTCATGTGCCGCAGCAACGGGGAATCGGTCGAGCGCTTGTGGATGCCGTGGATGTTCGACGCCACCGGGCCCCGCCCCCAGCTCTCACCGCTGGTGGTCAGCTCGATGTAGACGCAGCCCTCCGAGCCTCCGGAGAAGCCCGCCGCCCCGCTCCGCGCCTGCCGGCCGGTGCGGTACATCGCGTCGGCGTGCCGGAAGAGTTCCGGGTTCTCGCGGACGAACTGGCGCAGGCCGATGGACATCCGCTCCTCGTCCCCTTCGGCGATGAAGATCAGGTTCACCGGCATGGAGCCCGTCACCTCGTAGATCGAGTGCATCCCGTTCCACATGGTCATCTGCGGACCCTTGGAGTTCGTGGTGCCGCGCCCGATCATCACCTTCTTGAAGGGGCCGAACTCGGTGAACTCCCCGTCGAACGGCGGGAAGACCCAGGCTTCCGGCTGGGTGATCGGCATCGTGTCGTACATCCAGTAGATGAGGAGCGTCTGTTCCTTGCCGTAGTCGCAGTCGGCGTACACCACGGGGTTGCCGGGCTGTCCCCACTCGGTCATCGGGACCTCGTACACCTGCGAGTGCTGGCAGCCGAGCTGGTCGAAGAAGCCCTTCACCATCTGGGCGGACTCGGGGATGCCCTCGCCCGAGTTGGAGATGCTCGGCTGCTGGATCCAGCGCCGCAGGTTCATCACGTGCTCGTCGGCGTTGTCGTCGATGTGCTGGAACACCCGCTGGAGTTCCTCGGGGACCCGGGACATGTCCGGACTCAGCGAGGTGTCTCCCTCCGGCCGGACGCCGAGATCCGCGGCGGCCGGGACCGGGTCCGCTCCCATGTCCGATCCGCCGCCGCAGGCAGTCAGCAGGAGCCCCGCGAGCAGGTACGGGAACAGGGTCAAGACTCTCCGGTGGCGCATCGCTTTCGTCTCCTTCGCCGTCGCCTGGCGGCCAGCCGGAGAGGGCGCCGCCGGGACAGCATTCGGAACATACGCGCCCGGCTCGGGCACTGTCAAAGGGGCGGCTTCCGATTGCGCGCGGCCCGGGCGGTCAGCCGCGCCAGCCGGATGATGTCCGGGACGCTCGCTCCCCGCGAGAGATCGTTCACCGGGGCCGCGAGCCCCTGGAGAATCGGCCCGGTCGCGGAGGCCCCGGCAAGCCGCTCGACCAGCTTGTAGGCGATGTTCCCGGCGGCGAGGTCGGGAAAGATGAGCACGTTCGCCCTTCCCGCGACCGGACTCTCCGGCGCCTTGCTCTCCCCGACGGCGGGGACGAGCGCCGCGTCCACCTGGAGCTCCCCGTCCACGGCCAGCCCGGGCCGGAGTTCGCGCACCCGCCGCGCGGCGTCCGCCATCCGCCGCGCGTCGGGGTGATCGGCGCTGCCCCTCGTGGAGAACGACAGGAAGGCGATCCGGGGCTCCATGTCCAGGAGGTCCCGCGCCGTCTCCGCGGACAGGAGCGCGATCTCGACCAGTTCCCCGGGACTCGGCCGCGGGATCACGGCGCCGTCCGCGAACAGGAGTGGAGACCGGCCGTCCGGGAACTCCATCACGAAGGCGCCGGAAACGCGGGAGACTCCCGGCCGGACGCCGACCGCCAGCAGGCCGGCGCGAATGACGTCCGCGGTCGTGGTGGCGGCGCCGGCGACCGAACCCTCCGCCTCTCCGGCGGCGACGAGCAGACCGGCGAAGACCAGGGGGTCGCGGGCGGTCTCGAGCGCTTCGGTCCGCGTCATCCCGCGATCCCGCCGCTTCGTCCAGAGCAGCTCGGCGGCCCGCTCGAGCGGCGCTCCGCGGGGCTCCACCGTGCGGACGGCCTCCAGGGAGCCGGACCCGGGATTCCCGTCGCGAGCGGCCGGACACCCGACCAGCAGCGGCTCCAGTTCGGGATCGTCCCGTAGCGTCCGGACCGCCTCCAGTACGCGCCGGTCTCGCGCCTCCGGGAAGGCGATCCGCAGCCTCCGCAGCACCCTTTTCACGGCATGCTATTTGTGACGGGATAGGATACCGGGCTCAAGCGGCGCCCGGATTCTCGGGACCCGCAACCCCGGAAGCGGGGATTGACCAGGGTCTCGAAGCGGGCGTCATTACGGTTTCCGCGGCAAGAGCAGACTCGGCCGGCAAAAACGGCCCCTGCGCGCCCGCGTGGCGGCGTCCCCAACTCCGGGGATGGCGGAAACCCAGACATCCCGGGAGAGGGAGGACGCAAATGGAGATAACGGAACGTAGCGTAGACGGTGTCACCGTATTGGATCTGGATGGAAAGATCCTGCTCGGTCAGGGCGACGAGGTCCTCAGGCACACGGTGCGCAGTCTCATCGCGGGCGGAACCCGCAACCTGGTGCTGAATCTGGCGGCCGTCCCTCACGTGGACAGCGCCGGGCTCGGCGAGCTGGTCCGGTGCCACACCCGCATGGTGCAGGCCGGGGGCAGCATCAAGCTGCTCAATCTGACGGCCCGTATCCGGGACCTGCTTTCGATCACGAAGCTGGCCACCATCTTCGAGACCCACGAGTCGGAAGACTCCGCAGTCGCGAGCTTCTGAGGGAGGCGCGGAAGGCCCCGGCGCTGGTGGAGCGACGGTCGATTCCCATCGCCGTTCGTTTCTGAACCGCGCCGGAAGGGGCCTGTCCGCACTCCGGCTCGCTGCGCGCTGCCCCTCGGGGCGGCGCGCTCGCGGAAGGGATCGGATTCGGGTGACGGCAAGCCTGCGACGCCAGATCGCGCTCGGGCGGATTGCGCCCGGGACTCGTCCCACCGGCTCCTGCCGGGGGACCCACAGCCACCGAATCCATTGATCCCCTCCGTGCCCAACCAAAGTCCCGTCCCGCGGGCGGGCGCGAAGGAGAAAAATGGCGATTTCCATAGCCAACGAAAAGGCCGGGAAAGGGACCTCGCAGAAGGCCCCGCCCGCCCCGAAGCCGGATGTCGAGAGGATCATGGCCGACATCCGCCGCGTTGCCCGTGAGCGGGCGGAAGAAGGGAAGAAGAGCGAACGCGAATTCAAGGCGGACGTCAAGAAGCGGATGCTGTCGCCGCTCGGTTCGCGCGGGTTTACCGAGGAGTTCGCGGAGCGGATCCGTTCCCGCGACACCTCCCGCTGGAACATCCAGCTCTCGAAGAAGGCGTTCCGCGGTTCGTCGTTCGGGCTCATGCGGATGGCGCGCTGGTTCCTGACGCCGCTCACCCGCCTGCTCGTCAACGTCAACCCCGCGGTGGAACAGGCCGCCCGCCAGGCCGAGATCAACGAGTATCACCGCCGGCTCCTGTGGGCCACGAACCGGGATCTCGAACTGACGCGTCTCGAGCTCAACCTGATCAAGTCGGAACTCCGCCGGCTCGGTGTCCATGCCGATTTCTCGTTCAGCGCCGCAGCCGGGAGTTCCGAACCGGCGCCGCGCAGCGGCGGGTCGGGACGGGGACGGTCCGACAACCGGGGCGGCCGTTCGGATCGGGGGCGCGGCGACCGGCGGCGGAGCGACGGCAACCGTTCGGACCGGGAGAGCGGCGGCCGCCGGGAACGGCAGGGGTCCGGTCAGGGGTCCGGTCAGGGGTCCCGCCAGTCCGGGGGAGCGCCGGCGCGTCAGAACTCGCGGCAGGGTTCCCGCCCGAACCGCGGCGGCGGCCGCCGGAGCGGGAACGCCGGCGCCTCGGGAGAGAAGTGACGTGCGGCTGGTTTTCGTAACTCCGCGGTTCGGGGCGGCAGACGCTACCCGGCCGGAATTGCTCGCCGCGGAGTTGGCCGGCCGGGCGCCCGGCGGCTGGCGTACCACCGTGGTCACGACGACGGCGGCAAGCGACTCCGAGGAGACGTTTCGGGAAGGAGAGTTCCAGGATCAGGGAGTCCGGGTGGTCCGGTTCCCGGCAGGGACCCCGTCCGGGGCCGGGTCCCCGGGCCCGGCCGGCGCCGGCCAGGCGACGTCTCCCGAACTGCTGCGCTACCTCCGGGATCGGCCGGGTGACTACGACCTGGTCGTGCTGTTCGGCTCGTCGCCCGTGTGCGCGGAAGCCGCGAAGCTGGACCCGGGACGGACGGTCCTGCTCCCCTTCGCGGACGAGGTGGCGGAGGCCTCCCCGGGTTCCGGGATCTTCGAGCATCCCGCAGCCTTCGTCTTCGGGAGCGAAGCCGAGGAGATCCTGGTTCTGAAGCGCTATCAGGTGCACCGCCGCATGCGCGAGACCGTCCCGGGGACGCTGCTGCTGCCGCGCACCGCGGATGCGGCGGCTTTCCGGCGCCGCGCCGGGTTGACCGGGCCGTATCTGCTCGCGGCCGGACCCCTGGAGCCGGGCCGCGGGATCGAAGAGCTGCTGCGGTTCTTCTCGACGTTCAAGGACCGCCATGCCGATGCGGCGCTCGAACTCGTCCTGATCGGGCCGGCGGCCCTCAAGATCCCGGAACGCCCGGACATCCGGGTCGCGCGTCCGGGGAGCCCGCGGGAACGCCTCGACGCGGTGGGCGGGGCCGTCGTGGCCGTGATCCCCGAGCGCCTCGCCGCCTTCTCGACGACGGCGGCGGAGCCTTTTTCCCTCGGTGTCCCGATTCTGGTCAACGCTTCGGCGACCGCGCTCGCCGAGGAGTGCCGCGCGTCGGGCGGTGGTCTCTACTACCAGAACTACGACGAGTTCGAACTCATCCTCGAACTCGGCCTGCGGGACGCGTCCCTGTTCCCGCGGATGGGTGCGGCCGGCCGCGAATTCCTGGAGTCCCGCCACGATTGGGACTCGGTGCTGGCCCGCTACGACCGGGCCTTTCGCAGCTTCGCCCGTCCCTCGCGGGGCGCTGCCGGGCCGGCGCCCGCCGTCGAGGCGGCTCCCCTTCCGGAGCCACCATCCCTCCCAAGCCCCGGGGACGCTGTCGAAACGGCGGGTCCTGAAGCCGAGGGAGGGGACTCGTCGGAGACCGACCCGGAGGCGGGTGCGGAAGTCGTGGCAGAGCCCGGCGAGCCGGAGCCGGCCGTTCCCGAGCCCGAGGCGGCTGCCGAGTCTCCCGAAGAGACAACCGGGGAAGCCGCTGCCGAGCCTTCTCCGGCCGAGGCGTCCGACGAGGTTCCCGAGATCGAAGCGGGGCCGGAAACCGAGCCGGAGCCCGAGGCCGGGGAGGAAGCGCCGGCCGTCTCGGCCGAAGAGCCGGAGCCCTCCGAACCCGTTGGCGCGGGCGAGGAGGAGGAGACCGATTCCGGTGAGGAACCGGGCCTCCCCAGCTTCTTCCGCGGCTCGATCCGGGACTGACGCCCGTTACGAACCGAGCGACCGTGCCGCTCGCCGGAGCGCCGTGATCGCATCCCGGAAGCGCTTCTCGGCGGTCTCGATGCCCTCCGGCCGATTCGCGCGCAGCCAGAGTTCCCGGAACCGGCCGGCGAGTTCGCGCTGCCGGCCGGCAAGCGCCGCCAGCTCCGCGGCCAGGCGGCGGTCGTCCGGCGAGCCGCGCCGTTCCGACTGACGGAAGCGGAGCGTCGCGAGGCCGCGCTCGGCCGCCAGCCGCGAAGCATCGAGCGCAAAGCGCCACTCCGCGCCCGAGCGCCCCGGGGGCAGGCCGCGAGCGTCGGTCTCGGCGGCGAGGCTCCCGAGCGCCTCGAGCGTCGCCTCCAGCGCTTCGCGCGCCGGCACCCGGGTCCCCCTCCGCAGGCGGGTCTCGAAGAACACGGTCTTGAGCGGCGAATGGTTGAAGTGCGGGAACCCGGTGTCGTGGAGCCTTCCGAGGCGGGTGGCGAACTCTCCGGAGAACCCGGACGCATCCGCCGCGACGTGTTCGGAGAACGCCGCGGCGAGTTCCTTCTCGGGCCGGTTTTCGTCCCCCCAGGCCGCCTCGGCGCCCACCGCGATCGGGAACAGCGAACCACCGAACAGGTTGTAGTGGCCGCCGTCCCCCCAGTCGGTGACGATGAACCCGGAGGCCCCGAAGCGCTTCGCGGCGCGGGCGTGTCCCCGAATGTTGGGGAGGGAGGTGTCGAGGCGCGGGAACAGGCTCGTCCAGGACGAGGTTCCCGCCACGGTCAGGAAGTCGCGGCCCGCGTCCCGGAAGCGCCGCACCCGGTCGAAGTCGTGATCCGGCTCGTACCACCAGTCGGCCAGCGTGATGGAGGAGTCGAGCAGGTCGAGCGCTTCCGGATGGTCGGCGATGACGTCGGCCCAGATCATGGGGCGTTTCCCGAGCTCGCGGGCCATTCCCGCGACCCGGTTCACGTGCCCCGCGAAGACCGCCGCCGGCCCTTCGCGGCTTGCCCGGCCGCTCGAGAGCCCCTTCCCGAGATCGACCGGTTCGTCGCAGTTGAGGTGGGCCCACCCCGAGGCGAAGTTGGGCAGGTATTCCCCGAGCAGGTCCCGGAGCAAGGGGTACGTTCCCGGAGCCGCCGGCGAGACGGACCACAGCCGGTCGGACTCCGCGAGGCGGCGGTAGGGGGCCTTCTCCAGGATGCGGCGGAAGTGGCCGAATGTCTGGAGGCAGGGGACGAGTTCCACGCCGCGCTCGCGGGCAAAGGCGTCGAGCTCGCGGATCTCCGCCGCCGCATACCCGCCCGAACCCGCGCCGATCTCGGGATGCTTCTCGAACTGGAAGGTGTGCTCGGTGTAGAGGAACAGCTCGTTGTAGCGGAGGCGGGCCAGGACCTCGATGAGCCAGCGGACGGTCTCCGGGCGGGGCACCTTCCCGCGCGAGATGTCGAGCAGGAAGCCGCGGCGCCGGAGGGCGGGGGCGTCCTGGACGTGAACGGCGGGAACCCGCCCGTCCGGGGCGGTGAGCTGGGCCAGCGCTTCGGCCCCGTAGCGGAGTCCGGCGGGGTCACCGGTCAGCCGGGCGCCCGCCGCGTCCACCCGCAGCTCGAAACTCTCGGGCTCCGAGTCGGCCTCGGACAGGACGACGTTCCCTGACGGGGTCGCCGGAGAACCGGAGATGGAGACCGCGACCGCGGCGCGCTCCCCGAGTCGCGCCGCGAGGAGCGCCGCCGCCCCTTCCTCCGCCGGGGAGCCGGAGTCGAGCCGAACCCGGCAGCGGCCGTCCCACCGGAAGGTTCCCGGCAGGCGCTCGACCCGGCGCGGCGAGGGCAGCAGCCGCGCGACGGGATCGTCCGGACGGGCCATTCACCCACTCTACCGTTGGTATCTTTCAGACACCTTGAACTCCTGGGAAATCGCCGTGCGGGCCGCCTCGTGGGCCGAGGCCGGCATGGTGATCGGGCTCGGGACCGGCCGGGCGGCGGCCGGCTTCGTGCGGGAACTCGGGGCACGGGTGCGCGGCGGCTTGCAGGTCCGGGGAATCCCCACCTCCCGCGCCACCGAGTCGCTGGCCCGCTCGCTGGGCATCCCGTTGATCGGATTCGACGAGGTGGCCGCCGTCGACCTGGCCGTGGACGGCGCCGACGAGGTGGACCGGGAGCTCAACCTGATCAAGGGGCACGGGGGAGCGCTGGTGCGGGAGCGGGTGGTGGCGGCCGCGGCCTCCCGGTTCGTGGTGCTGGTGGGGCCCGAGAAGCTCTCGCACCGGCTCGGCGCCCGGCGGTCCGTCCCGGTGGAAGCGATCCCCTTCGCGGCCGCCCAGGTGCAAAGAGCCCTCGAACGGATGGGGGCCGAGGCCGCGATCCGCATCGAGTCCGACGGGAAGCCGTTCGTCACCGACAACCGGAACCTGCTCGTGAACGCCTCCTTCGGCGAAATCGCCGACCCCGCGGCGCTGCACCGGGAGATCCGGGACATTCCGGGGGTCCTCGACTCGGGGCTCTTCGCCGGAATGGCGGATGAGGTGCTGGTCGAGGGGCAGGACGCGTCGCCGCCCGCGGGCGCGGCGGCTTCGTGACGGGCGTCGCGATCTCGTTCCGCGAGGTCACGAAGAGTTTCGACGACAAGCGCGTCCTCGACCGGGTGTCGCTGGACGTGTCGCCCGGCGAGGTCCTGGTCCTGCTCGGCCGGAGCGGCTGCGGCAAGACGACGCTGCTCCGGCTCGTCAACCGGCTGGTGGACGCCGATGCCGGCGGGGTGTTCGTCGGCGGGCGCGAGGTGGCCGACTGGGACCCGGTCGAACTCCGGCGGGGGATTGGGTACGCCATCCAGGGGGTGGGACTGCTGCCCCACCTCAGCGTGGGCGACAACGTCTCCCTCGTGCCCCGGCTGCTCGGCTGGAACCCGGAGCGCCGCCGCGAGCGCGCCGCGGAGATGCTGCGGCTCGTCGGCCTCGATCCCCGGGAGCACGGGGACCGCCGTCCGGACCAGCTCTCGGGCGGACAGCGCCAGCGCGTCGGGGTGGCGCGCGCCCTCGCGGCCGATCCGCAGGCGCTGCTCATGGACGAGCCCTTCGGCGCCGTGGACCCGATCGGGCGCCGCGGCCTGCAGGAGGAGTTCCGCTCGCTGTCGCGGGAACTCGGGAAGACGGTGCTCTTCGTCACCCACGACGTGACCGAGGCCTTCCGGCTCGCCGACCGGATCGCGGTGGTGGCCGACGGCGGCATCCGGCAGGTCGGGACTCCGCGCGAGATCTCGGACGCCCCGGCCGACGCCCTGGTGCGCGGCCTGATCGAGGGCGCCGCGTGAGCTTCCTCGAGTTCCTCGCCGGCCGCTGGACCGAGATCCTCGGCCTCACGCTCGAGCATGTGGTGCTGGTGGTGATCTCCACGGTCGCCGGAGTGCTGATCGCGGTGCCCCTCGGACTGGCGATCACCCGCATCCCCGCCCTCGGCCGGCCGGTGCTCGGATTCGCGGGGGTCATCCAGACCGTGCCCTCGCTCGCGCTCTTCGGGCTCCTCATCCCGCTGCCCCTCATCGGCGGCATCGGCAGCCGGACCGCCATCATCGCGCTCGTCCTCTACGCGCTGCTGCCCATCCTCCGGAACACGGTGACCGGCGTGCGCCAGGTGGATCCGGCGATCCTGGACGCGGCGAACGGGATGGGCATGACCGACTGGCAGCGGCTCACGCTCGTCGAGGTCCCGCTCGCGCTGCCCTCCATCTTCTCCGGGATCCGTATCGCGACGGTGGTGGGGGTGGGTCTCGTGACCATCGCCGCCGCGGTCGGCGCCGGCGGGCTCGGGTCGCTCATCTTCCGGGGCCTCGCGATGCTCGATTCCCGGCTCCTTTTCGCCGGGGCGATACCCTCGGCCATCCTCGCGCTGCTCGCGGACGCCGGGCTCGCGATGCTCGAGTCGCGGCTCGTGGCGTCACGCGGCGCCCCCACGTCATGAATGAAGCCATGCGCCGCCGCCGTTTCCTCGCCCGGACCATCGGCGCGCCGGCGGCGCTCCTGACCTCCGGGCTGGGCAGCGCGGGGTGCGGCCCCGGCGGTCCGACAGCGGTCCTCGGCGCGAAGACGTATTCGGAGCAGATCATCCTGGGCGAACTGCTGGCCCGGCTGCTCCGGGCGTCGGGACTGGCGGTGACCGAGCGGTTCCAGATGCAGACCTTCGTTCTCCACAGCGCCATCGCGAACGGGGATCTCGACTGCTACATCGAGTACACCGGAACGTCCTACTCCGCCATCATGCACGAGACGTTCGCGGCGGGGCAGACCGCGGCCGAGATCTACGAGCGGGTGAAGGAGCTCTACCGGGAGCGCTTCGACCTCCGGCTCGGTCCCCCGATCGGCTTTTCGAACGACTACGTCATCGCTGTCCCGCAGGACTTCTCGAGGGAGCGGGGCGTCAGGACGATCTCCGACCTGGCCCGGATCTCGGACTACCTCTTCGTCGCCGGTTATCCGTTCTTCGAAAGGGCCGACGGACTGCGCGGGATGATGGACTACTACGGTTTCACCGGGATGCCCGAGTCCATCGAGGTCGAGGTGGACATGGTCTTCCAGGTCATGGAGGCCGGCCGGGCGGACGTGGCGGTGGGCAACTCCACCGACGGCCGGATCGCCAAGCTGGACCTGCTCGTCCTCGAGGACGACCTCGGCTGGTTCCCGCCGTACGAGTCCGCGCTGGTCTACCGCCCGGACGCCCACCCCGCGGTGGCGGACCTGGCCGAGCGGCTCGGCGGCGCGATCAGCACCGAGACCATGCGCGCGCTCAACCGCCGGGTGGACGTGGACGGCGAACAGCCGGCGGACGTCGCCGCCGAGTTCTTCGCAACCCAAGCCGGCGGCGCAATACGGGCTACCCAGCCCCGGCGCGCTCCCGCCGCAGGCGCCGCCGTCCCTCCAGCACCAGGAGCGTCAGGCCGATCCCGACGATCCCGACCGCGATGAGCGCGCTTCTGAGGACGATGCGCGTGGTGGCGGCGAAGACGCTGGTCCCGTCCGTCCGGACCCGGACCTCGAGTCCCTCGCCGAGGAACCGATCGAGCGGACGGCCCCAGGCGACCACGTTGCCCCGCTGGAGCGGGCCGTCGCTGTTGTGCTCCATGATCCTGCCTTCGGTGCGCACGCGGACCTCGATGTCTCGTCCGGACTGCGGCGAAGCGGCGGGCCGCGGCGCGATGGTCATGGCGAGGTCGAAGCCGCCGTCCCCGGTCTCCCGGTACGCGCACTCCCGCCGGAGCAGGGACGCCTCACAGAGGGCGGTGGCGGAGTCGAACCGGACCTCCGCTTCGACCTGGCCGCGCCGCCTGGCCCGGGTCCGGATCACGGTCAGCCCGTCCGCGGCAAGCTCCCTCGCGAGGACCGCCGAAGCATCTCCCGCTCCCCCGTCCGGACGAG
>CAYUVU010000277.1:0-2573 GCA_964448205.1 uncultured Acidobacteriota bacterium | reverse complement strand
GGTCCGGATAGGCCTCGATCTTCCAGCCGAGGTCCTCCACGTCGATGTCCCCGGCGTCGGTGGTCGTCACCGGAACCACCTGGAGCCCCGCCATGGCGGCGCTCGCCGGGTTCGTCCCGTGCGCCGAGAGCGGGATCAGGCAGACGTTCCGCTTCCCCTCGCCCCGGCTCTCGTGGTACGCCCGGATCATCAGCAGGCCGGTGAACTCGCCCTGCGAACCGGCGTTCGGCTGCAGGCTGACGGCGTGGAAGCCGGTCATCTCGGCGAGCTGCGCCTCGAGGTCGGCGGCGATCCGCGCGAACCCCGCCTGCTGCTCCGGCGGCGCGAAGGGGTGGATGTCGGCGAACTCGGGCCAGGTCACCGGCAGCATCTCGGCGGTCGCGTTCAGCTTCATCGTGCAGGAGCCGAGCGGGATCATCGAGGTGGTGAGCGAGAGGTCGCGCTCCTTCAGCTTGTGGAGGTAGCGGAGCATCTCGTGCTCCGAGCGGTGGACGTGGAAGACCTCGTGATCGAGGAAGATGCTCCGCCGCTGGAGCTTCGGGGGCAGCCGCGTCTCGGTTCCCTCTTCGGGCAGCAGGCCGGCGGCGGCGGGCGCCTCGCGGTCGCCGGCGAAGGCGGCGAGGATGGCGTCCACGTCGTCGAGGGTCGCCGTCTCGTCGAGCGAGATCCCGACGCCTCCGCCCTCCTGCCGGCCCAGGTTGATGCCCCGGGCCTCGGCGGCGGCCACGATCCGCGACGTCTCCTCGTCCTCGGTCTCCACCGTGAGGGTGTCGAAGACCGGCGCCCCGCCCGTGGAGTAGCGGAGGCGGGACAGCCCGTCGCGGAGCGCCAGGGTGAGCGCCCGTACCCGGCGGGCGATCCGGAGGAGCCCCTCCGGCCCGTGCCAGGCGGCGTACGCCGAGGCGACGAGCGCGGGGAGCACCTGGGCCGTGCAGATGTTGCTGGTGGCGCGGTCCCGCCGGATGTGCTGCTCGCGCGTCTGGAGGGCGAGGCGGAAGCCGACCCTCCCGGAGGAGTCGTGGGAGACGCCCACCACCCGTCCGGGGGTCCGGCGGGCGTGCGCGGCAGTGGTGGCGAGGAACGCGGCGTGGGGTCCGCCGCCGCCCATGGGCATCCCGAACCGCTGGGTGGACCCGATCGCGATGTCGGCGCCGAAGGCCCCCGGCGGCTCGAGCATGGTCAGCGCCATGAGGTCGGTGGCGACCACCGTTCGGGCCCCCGCCGCCTGGACCTTCTCCACCAGCGGACGCCATTCGCGGACCCGGCCCCGGGTGTCCGGGTACTGGACGATGACCCCCGAGACGTCTTTCGGGATCTCGACCCGCGGATCGCCGAGGTCCCGGACCTCGAGGCGGATGCCCGCTGCCCGGGCGCGGGTCTCCATCACCGCGAGCGTCTGCGGATGGAGCCAGCGGTCGGCGAGGAACACTGTCCGGCCCTTGGCGGAGCGCTGGCACATCGCCATCGCCTCGGCCGCCGCCGTCGCCTCGTCGAGGAGCGAGGCGCCGGCGACCGGGAAGCCGGTGAGGTCCCCGACCATGGTCTGGAAGTTGAGCAGGATCTCCAGCCGGCCCTGCGAGATCTCCGACTGGTACGGGGTGTACTGGGTGTACCAGCCCGGGTCCTCGAGGATGTTCCGGAGGATGACGGGCGGCGTGATCGTGCCGTAGTAACCCCGGCCGATGAAGTTCCGGCAGGTCCGGTTCCGCCGCGCGATCCCCCGCAGTTCCTCGAGGAGCTCGCCCTCGGCGAGGGGCGCCGGAAGGTCGAGTTCTTCCTGGATCCGGATGTCTTCGGGGATCGTCTGGGCGATCAGCTCATCCCGCGACGTGAGGCCGAGGTCGTGCAGCATCTCGACCTGCTGCGTGAGGCTGGGCCCGACGTGGCGGCGGACGAACGGCGCGGCGCCGCGCGGCAGCGAGGGGGCCGCGGTGGCGGTCTGCGATTTCAGGGTGGCTGGGGATGCGGTCAAGGGAACTCGGGAGATGCGGGGATCAACTCAGTGCCGGAACAGCGCCGGAAAACTCCGGCCGATGGGGGCCGTCCCGCCCATTCGGCCTTCCAGCCGGACCCGCGATTTTAGCAGCCGGTAGCGAAACTGGACGTGGCATCCGAACGGCCATGCATCCCGGCTGAACCGGGCCGTTTTCCTCCCTCACGCGCCTTGTCAGCCGAGGGCCGACGGCCCCGTCGGGGAACCGCGCGACGGGGTGGAGGCGGTCGGGTGCGCGACAACATGGATCGCAAGCCGAAGTCACTCGAAGACTTGTGGCGCCGTAGTGATCTTCGAGTGTGTCGGGGTGCCTTGAGCGCGATAGGATCGCGCGTTTCTCGCATGCCACACCCGACTCCCTGAACCCGGAATGACCCGGACGAGATGCTGCGCGTCGCGCCGCGGAAGGCTGTCGGGGGCGACCGGGGCGGGGCCGTCATGAGCACGCTCATCGTCCCCTGCCGCTGCGACGGCGGCGCGGATCGCGTGGGCTCGGAACTCGGGCTCCAGCAGTCCGGCGCCGAGTGGATCGGCGACTGTCCCGCGTGCAAGGGCTCTCAGACCCTGTCAGTCCGGCAAT
>CAYUVU010000276.1:0-7855 GCA_964448205.1 uncultured Acidobacteriota bacterium | reverse complement strand
ACCGGGGGGCTCTCCGGGGCAAGGTCGTGATCAACCCCGGCTTCCTCCCGCGGCTGGTGCCGTTCGTGCCGCGCCTGCTGCCGCGGTTCGCGGTGCGCTGGCTCGGAATGCAGGTGGGCCGCCAGATGGCCCGGAGGACCGGGTGAGCGACGGCGCGCTGCCGGCCCACCGGTATCTCGAGAAGCTCGGAGTCCCGTGGGAGCGGCGCACGTTCCCGGCGTCGACGTCGAAGGGCGCGGCTTCGGTGGCGCACGCGCTCGGCTACCGCGAGAGCCAGATGGTGAAGACGCTGATCTTCCAGTCGGGAACGGGCGAGCGGGCGCTGATCGCGGTGGGTGGCGACCGGAACGTCATCTCGGGAAAGCTCAAGAAGGCGATGGGCAACCGGAACATTCGCCTCGCGAGTCCGGACGCGGTAATCGAGTTCACCGGCTACCGGATCGGCTCGATCCCGCCGTTCTCCTGGCAACAGGAAGGCACCCGGACGTTCATCGACGAAGACCTCATGGAAGAGCCGGTCCTCGGAGTCGGCGCCGGCGTCTGGGGAGAGGAGATCCTCATCACCCCCGCCAACCTCGTCCGCGCCGCGAACGGCATCGTGGTCAACCTGACCCGCCGCGAGTAGAGGACACCGCCGGCTGGGAACGCCGGTCTCCAGACCGGCACGCGCAGCGCTCCGCGCTGCGCACGTCGCGGCCCTCTTCGGCCTCGCGACGGGTACGGCCAGGAACGCCGGCTTCAGCCGGCACAGCGGCGCGGAGCGCCGCGGGCGGCTCCCACGCGCTCCAGCCTTGCGGTTCTCCGGCTCCCCGCCGCACCCGTGCCCATGCCTGCTAATTTCCCGGCCATGAGCGTCCGGCAGGGCCTCCTGGTCGCGCTTGCACTTCTACTTCCGCTAGCCGGCGCGTCCTGGGTTCTCGCCGCGCAGGACGACAGCACCCTGGAGGACGCCTACACGGTCTGGCTCTGCCCCATGCACCGGGACCACCAGGCGCACGGCGAGGGGCGTTGCCCGCTCTGCGGCATGGCGCTCGTCCGGCGGACCCTGGTGACCCGTTACGTCTGCCTGGCGCAGGAGGACGGCGTCGTGGAGGAGGAACCCGGCATCTGTCCCGACACCGGAGACCCCCTCGTCCCGGCGACGCGGGAAGTGGTCTGGTTCTGCCCCTCGGACCCAGGTCGCATGTTCGTGGAACCCGGAGTCTGCGACGGCGACGTCCCCCGGGCCATGACGACCCGCGTCTCCGCGCATGGCGACCACAACCCGCGTCACGGCGGAGTCCTGTTCATGGCGCCGGACGGAGTGCACCACCTGGAAGGAACTCTGGAGGACGGGGCCTTCCGCCTCTATTTCTATGACTCCTTCACCCGGCCGATCGAGCCGGAACCCTTCGGGGCGCGGGTGGTTCCGGCGGACGATCGCGGGGCGCCGATCGGCGATCCCGTGGCCCTCTCGACGGCCCCCGGCGCACTCGAGACGCCGGTGGAGGCCTCGGCGGGAGAACGGGCGGCATTCACCGCCTTCGTGCAGTTCCCCGACCGCGACCAGGAGGACCGCTTCGACTTCATCTTCCTGTCGGACGCGGAAAGGGCCGCCCTCACCGCCGAGGCCGCGCCCGCCGCGCTGCCGGAGCTGCGGGTCCCCGACACCGCGGAGGCGATTCTGGACGCCATCCGCGCCCGCGACCGGCGGGTCCAGGCGCTGATCGACCAGGGCCGCTGGGCCGATCTCTTCATTCCGGCGCTGGAAGCGAAGGAACTCGCACTGGCCTACGGCGAGCAGGCGCCGGATCGTCCCTGGGTGGCGCTCAAGCGGATCGTGCGGGGCGCCTGGCTGCTCGACCTCTACGGCGACCAGGGCGACCGGGTCCGCGTCGGCGAGGCTTACGAGATCTTCGCCGAGGGCATGCGGGGGCTCCCCGAACGAGCGCCGGAGTGAGGGAGAGTCGAATGAGGCGACCCGGGCGAACCGCCGCGCTTCTGGCCGCCCTGGCCGGCGGGATGGCCGCGATCCTGGTCGCGGTCCCCGGTTGGTTCGGCGCCGCGAACGCCCACGAACCGGAACTCTCCCGCTACGGCTACTGGCGCGACATCCGCCCCCTTCTGGAGCGGAACTGCGCCTCCTGCCACTCGGGGACCGGCCCCGCGCCGGTCAACCTGATGCGCTACCTGGACGCGCTGCCGTGGGCCAACTCCATCGCCCGGCAGGTCCTCCAGCGCCAGATGCCCCCGTGGCTGCCCGACGACGGTACCGGCGATTTCGCCCACGCCCGGACGCTCGACGATCGCGAGACGGACATGCTCGTGGACTGGGCCATCGGGCTCGCGCCCGAGGGACCGGCGCCGGAACGAGAACCGGGGATCCCGGGCGCCGAGGCGGATCTGCCCCCGAGCCGGCTCACGCTGGCCCAGCCGGTCGTCATCGGTGAGATGGAGTCCGTGGCGGCCGTCTGCCAGCCGCTCGTCCGGGGTGAGGGGGTGGGGTCGGCGGCGGCCGGTTTCGCGCTGCTGCCGGGGGAGGCGGTCTCGATCCTGCGGCGCGCCGTTCTGTACGCCGGCGACGACTGCGCGAGTGGGGCGCCGCTCTTCACCTGGGTGGTGGGGCAGGAGCCCCGGATGCGTCCGGAGGGAGTCTTCGACCGCCTTCCGGAGGACGCGGGTCTCTTCCTGCATCTCTCCTACCGCAAGGGGTTCGACACCGAAGGACTGGAGTTCGAGGACGAGCCCCAGGTGGTGGTCTTCCCGCCGCTCCCGGACCGGACACGCGTGGTCGAGATGCTGGCGGTCGAGCCGGGAACCACCCCGGTGGGCCCGGCGACCCTCCTCTCCGTCCTGCCGCCCGAAGGCCTCGATCCGGGTCCCGACGGATTTGCGGTGGAGGCGGTGGGAAACGACGGGGCGGTGACGCCGCTGCTGCGCATCCGCCGTTTCGATGCCGACTGGGCGGAGAAGTTCGCGTTTCGGGAACCGGTGCGGCTTGCCGAAGGCGCCGCCATCCGGGTCTCCCATCCGGGAGCGATTCTGGATCTGGTTCGTACGCCAACGGCCGGGCCCGACGAGGATCCATAGGGGCGAGGTCCCTCGCCGCGATGAGTGCGCCTCCGGGCCGGAGGCTCTCCGGCTCGCGCGGGCTCACCCGGCGCACCCTGCTCGGGTTGCGCGGGCGGTGGGGGACAGCTCAGCCTGATGAACTGAGTCGTTCCGAGTATGCCGGTTGGCTCGCGCGCTACCGCCGGGGCCGGTTCGCGGAGGTCGCACCGCTCGTTCAGGAATGGAACGCCGGGTCTCTCCTCGGCGCTCAGCGGGCCTATCTGAATGCCCTGATGGAGACCCGTACGCTGCGGGGGCTCCAGGCCCGGCTCATCCCGGCCCTCTTTCATGCCGAGGTGGTGGCGACGTTCGGGGAAACCGACGAGCAGCGCCTCATTCTCATCGACGAGCCCCTGCAAACGATCGGCACTCGATGGCCGCCGGAAACGCCCGGGGTTCTCGAACACGCAGCGCGGACGGCGTGGAGTGGATACCGGTCCGAAGACATCCGGGTTCTCTTCCGTCGCGAACTGTTCCTGATGGCGGCGAGATCCCGGCTGGCGCTGCTGGACAACGGGGCGGCGCGGCGCATCCTGGGACACGCCCAGCACTACGGGGACCCGGTCATTGCGTGGCAATTGGTGATCCTTGATCTGATCGAGGCGCGCTATTTCGCCGACGAGGAGCTCTGGCTTGACGCCCAGTACCGGTTACGCCGGGCCCTCGGGCGCTGGATCCGTTCCCGGCGCGCTGGGATTGCCTCTCCGCGCGCCGTGGTGCAGGCCATGGAGGACCCCGACGACCGGAACCTGCGCCTCGCGATGATCGCGCTCGGGCGGAGGCGGAACCGGGTTGCTGCCGCGCACCTCGAGGACGTCCGGACGGAGGTCGCGCCGAGACTCCGTATTCCGCGCCTGCTCCTGAAGGCAGAACTGGATCTCCGCGAGCGCCGGTTCGGCACGGCGATCGTTGACCTGGGGCCCGCCGTTGCTTCCGGGCCCACCTCCCCGGCGGCCGTGGCGGCGTTGGTCGCCGCGAAGCAGGCCGCCGGTCGCTGGGACGAAGCCGCGGCACTCGCTTCCGACTTCCTCTCAATGCGAGTGGAAGAGCGTCCGTGGCTCGACTTCATCACAACCTGGGCGGAATTCGGAGAAGGGCTTCCCTGGTTGCACGAGGTCGCCGGGATCGGATGAGTCTCGGCCGAGTGGACCGAGGTGGCCCCCTAGTCTCGGCTGTCCTGACCCTGACCGCGTTCAGCCTCTCCGGTCCCCCTGCCGCTGCCCAGTTCCGGATCGAGGCCCGAGCCGTCCTGGTAGACGTTGCCGTCTTCGACGAAGGGCCGGTCGTGGACCTCCGCCATGACGATTTCGAGCTGTATGAGGCGGGTGAACCGGTGTCGTTCCGCCTGCTGGATCCTGCCTCGCTCCCCGTGACCGTTCTCTTCGCGATGGATGTCAGCGCCAGCACCGTGGGCGAGAGGCGTCGACACCTTGGCGCCGGCGCTGCGCTCTTCGCCGGGGGGCTCACGGACCGCGACTCGTGCGCAGTGATTGCGTTTTCGATGGAGTCGTTCTGGGTGCGCGACTTCGCTCCCTGTGACCCCGGGGTAGGCAATGACGTTCAGGTCACACCCGCCGGGGGCGCGACGGCGCTCCGGGACAGCGTGATCCTCGCCCTCGCCGCGCTTCACGGACCGGAGGGGAGGCGGGTGCTCCTGTTCTTCACCGACGCCTACGACAACTTCAGCTGGGCCGCCGAAGACTTCGTCATGACGGCCGCGCGGGGATCCGAAGCGCTCGTCTATGCGATCGTGGCCCGGCCGCCCCGCGTGGTTTCCTTCTTCGGACCGACTGACGATGGGTACCGGATGATCCGCGAGGTGGCGGAGCTCAGTGGCGGCCGTCTGCTGGAAGTCTCTTCGGATGACGACCTGGCAGGCGCCTACCAGGAGGTGCTGGAAGAGTTGCGGACGCGGTACGTCCTGTCCTTCACCCCGAATCCGGACCTCGACGGGTTCGTGCCGATCGAGGTCCGTGTGAAGCGGAGCGGAGTGGAGGTCCGAGCCCGTCCCGGCTACGTGGCGCGGCGATAGCGGCGGGGGCACGGGACCGCCGGTCTTCATGGAGACCGTCCCTCCCAGCGGGGGCGCCATCCGGAGGAGGGGCGTTGCGCGGTTATGCGGCCCTGCGGGCCGCGGTGCCGGCTGAAGCCGGCGTTCCAAGCCGGTGGGCCATCACGCCGTTCGACAGACCGCCGGAGCTATCCTTGCTAGTGCACGTGGACAATGCAGATGTTAAATTACAAGGCGATTGGAGAATCGCATGCTTGAATCCACGATCACTTCCCGGGGACAGACCACGGTGCCGAAGGCCGTACGCGAAGCCCTGGAACTGAAGGCTGGCGATCGGGTGCGCTACACCATCGAGGGTTCCGCGGTGCGGATCTTCCCGCTCCGGCCGATTTCAAGGCTGCGTGGCATCGTGCAGCACAAGGGGCCGCCGCTGTCACTCGCGGACATGGATCGCGCCATCGCCGAGGCTGCCTGCGAGTCTTGATCGCTCTCGATACGAACGTCCTCGTCCGATTCCTCACCGGCGATGACTCCGGCCAGCAGGCGGACGCGAGTGCCCTCCTTGAGCGCTTGACTCCCGAGGAGCCAGGTTTCGTTGCGCGCGAGGTAGTGCTCGAACTTGTGTGGGTGCTTGGCCACGGCTACGGCGTGCCGCGCAAACGAGTAGCGGAGCTCGTTGCGGAGTTGCTCGAGACCCGCGGTCTGCTGTTCGAGAACGCCGCCGATGTAGCTCATGCAGCCGCTGAGTACGGACGGGGCGGGCCGGAGTTTGCCGACCGAATGATCCTCGCGGCGGCTCGCCGGGTGGATGCGGTCCCGCTCTATACGTTCGACGGCGGACTCTCCCGGTTACGTGATGCCGCCGCAGTCACGCGTGGTGACCTCCGTGAGTAGAGCGCGGCAGCACCCGGCCCGCCGTACACAAAACGAGGGCGGCGCGGGTGCGCCGCCCCCGGGTGCTGAAGTTCGGTCGAACTACTGCTGCATGTCCGTCGTCGCCGTGGCGTGGCTGCGGACCTCCTCGAGGAAGCTAACGTCGTTGTCCGCCTCCGTCAGGAAGGTCTGGAGCGTCGCGTAGGCGCGGTTCGCCGCATCCTCGTCGCCGAGCGCGGTCGCCGCGCGAGCGAGTCCGAGCAGCGAGGCCGTCCGGTTCGGGGTCCGGGTGAGGCTGGTCTCGAACTGGGCGCGGGCCTTCTCCGCCTTGCCGGCGGCGAGCAGGAGTTCGCCGTAGAGCTCGTGGGACGGCTTCATCGGATAGGTGGGACCTGACGGCGGATCCTGGGTCTCCTCGATCTTGGTGGCCGCCTTCGCGTGCTTCAGCGCGCCCTCGGTGTCACCGGCAATCTGGGCGGCCAGGGCCTCGACCTCGTGCTGCTGGATGCGCACGGAGTCGGCCTGG
This sequence comes from uncultured Acidobacteriota bacterium, assembly GCA_964448205.1. GTDB lineage: Bacteria > Acidobacteriota > Vicinamibacteria > Marinacidobacterales > Marinacidobacteraceae > Marinacidobacterium. The sequence continues at coordinate 1,355 of CAYUVU010000276.1, read as the reverse complement.
TACGCCTCCCCGTCCGCGGCGCGCTTGTCGGCGAGCGCCCGGAGCTGCTCGGCGGCTGCGGTGGCGCCCGCGGCGTCCTTCCCGGCGAACGCCTTCATTCCCGCGGCGAGCAGGAGGTTGGCGGTCGAGTTGTAGCGGCTCGTGTCCACGTCGCCCGACGGGAGCGAGATGGCGTCGTAGCGGCCGGTCTCGATCGCGTGGCGGGCCACCATGGAAGCGGAGATCCGGCGGAGCCGGTTGTCGTCCGTCTCGGCGACCGCAGCGTCCACGATGGCGATGGCGTCGATGACGTCACCGTAAACGCCGCGCTGGAGGTCCGCATACGCCTTCCACTCGAGGCTGTGGTAGTCGCGCTTGGTGATCGACAGGTTCTTCCGCTCCACCCACTTGGCGGAGGCGTTGTAGGCCACGTCGTTCGAAGCCGAGACCCGGTTCCACATGCCGTGCTGCACGAAGATGTGTGAGGGCATGTGCTGCGCGTGGTGCGCCTCGGGCGCGATCTCGGCGTAACGGTTCGCCGCTTCGAGGGCGAGGGGCGCGTGCTCGGGATCGTCGAAGGAGTGGATCACGTAGTGGGCGGCGCCCGGGTGGTTGGGCTCGCGCTGGAAGAGGTCGGTGACGATCGCCCCGGCCTTCATCTGCCGGTGGAAGCCCGGCTCGCCGCGGCGCACGAGGCCGAGGTAGGAAAGGGCGTAGAAGGCCTGGGCCTCGTTGTCCTCCGGATGGGCCTCGGCGAGACGCCGCATGGCCTGGTGGTAGAGCTCGTCGCGTTCGTACTTGTCACCGGGGCCGTAGAGGACTTCCACGGTGTCCAGGTAGAGGCGCTCGCGCTCGGTCGGGGTCTTGGCCCGGCGGGCGGCGCGGGTGTCTCCGAAGCGCTTCAGCACGTCCCGCGCCGCGCTGATGTCCTGCTCCGACCACAGCGGGTGGTTGTGGCTGATCGCCTCGCCCCAGTAGGCGAGCGCGAAGTCGGGATCGATCTCCTGGGCGTTCTTGAAGGCTTCTCCGGCTTCCTCGTACCAGAAGCTGTGGAGCGCCGCGACACCCCGCTGGAAGGCCGCCTGAGCCGCCTCCGAGCCGGAGTTCGGGAAATGCACGGTGCCGAGGTCGGATTCCTCCTCGGCGATGGCCGGCACTGCGATGAGTGCGAGGGCGACGACGGCCAGAATGACTTTCTTGAACATGAAACCCTCCGTCTGGGAGGCGCGATCTGCGCTCGGAAAGGGCGATTTTAGCCGAGCGGCCGGGACTGGTGCGAACGCTTTGGGGTGGTGGACGACACGCGGGCGGTGCCATCGGGATGGGTGGAGTTACGACGTGCGCGGCGCTCCGCGCCGCGCACGTCGTAACTCCAC
>CAYUVU010000275.1:0-2763 GCA_964448205.1 uncultured Acidobacteriota bacterium | reverse complement strand
GATACCGTTGGGAGCGGCGGTTGTAGGGGTCAGGGAGGACGGCGAGTGCTCCGTGGCCGGTCCTGGCGGCGTACCGAGCCTCCCCGCGCCCCAGGAGCCCGGCCGGTTGGCGACGATCGCGACGTGGGCGCCGTCCGGGCTGACGGCGAGACGGGTGATGCCGTCGACGCCGAGGTCCGAGAAGTCGGCGATCTCGGTCCAGTCCGAGCCCTCCGACCAGGCGAACAGGCCCGAGCCGTCGCCCATCAGGATCTCGCCGTCGGGTGTCCAGGCGTAGTCCTCGCGGCCCGGCAGCGTCTCGGTGATCCGCGCCGTGGTGCCCGCGGCGGGGTCGAGGCGTTCGATCCACCACTCTTCGTCGGAGATCTTGCGCACGAAGGAGATCTCCTCCGTCCCGGGAATCCGGTGGATGGACCGCCCCGGGCGCTCGGCGACGATCCGGATCTCGCCCGTCAGCGCGTTGCCGACCTGGAGGGTGGGCGGATTGCCGAGGATGAACATCGCGACGACATGCTCGTTGGCCCACGCGTGGTATCCGACCGGCTCCGCGGTGGCGAAGATCGGTCCCAGCGGCTCGCCGGCGAGGTCGTAACGCCACAGGTACTGCTTGCCGCGGATCTCGTGGATCGCGGAGAAGGCATCCTGACCGGGGATCTGGAGCGCCGAGAACTCGCTCGCCTCCTCCGTGCGCGTCACACGCTCGGACGCGCCGGGAGCGGTGAGACGCATGACTTCGGTCTGGATTCGATCCAGCGCCGCCGTGTAGAGGAGCGCGGAGCCCTCGAGGAGGAAGCTCGGCTGGTTGTCGTAGCCATCGCGGTCGGTGCCGCGGCCCAGGTCCGGGATCGAGAGCGTGCCCCTCTCGTGGACCAGCGAACCCAACCAAATGTCCGTGGAGGGCGCCCCCGCGGCCGTCGGCGCGTAGTCCTCCGGCGCCGGTCCGATCTCGGGCATCGGCCCGTCGGGCGGTTCCGCCGGGAACGACACCGGCGTCGCCGCCTCGCCGCCCCCCCGCGCGCCCTCGTCTCCCGGCGCACACCCGGCCACGCTCGCGATCGCGAGCATGGCCATGCCCGCCCGTCGCAGTATCCGCTGCTTCATGGTCCCGCCCTTCTCCGTGTCTTGGGGCGCATCACATCACTCGCACATTGTGCCCGAAGCGAGTCGCGCGGAAGAGCCGTGCGGGTGCTCCCGCGTTCCAGGAGTCGAGCGTCTCCTGCATGACGGAGAGATCGGATATGGCCTAGCGGGCCGTGGCAAAGCCCCGCTGCGTTCGAGCGGCGCTGGATCTCGCCTGAAACCCTGCGCGCTGGCGCGGGGTCTTGCCACGGCCTGCTAGGGGTCCTCCGGCAGGACGCCGAGAATCACTCGGGAAGGATACTCCGCCGAGCGGTGCACCGTCTGCGTCGCGGCCTGGTAGTCGTCGGGCACGGCGCGGTACGTGTCCACGAACGTCTGCGGGTTGCGGTCGTAGGCCGGGAACCATGAACTCTGGACGTGGACCATGAGCCGGTGCCCCGCCTTGAAGGTGTGGAAGCGGTCGCGGAGATCGATCTCGATCCGCGTCACCTCCCCCGGCACCATCGGCTCGGGGTTCTCGAAGTCGTTCCGGAAGCGGCCGCGCATGATCTCGCCCGCGAGGTGCATCTGGTAGCCGCCCATGGGGACATCGCAGTTGCCGCTGGGCGGGGCGTCGTCCGGGTAGACGTCGATCAGCTTCACGATCCAGTCGGAGTCCGTCCCCGTCGTGGAGACGAAGATCTCGGCCCCGATCGGACCGGCGATCGTGAGATCCTCCTCGAGGGGTTCGGACTCGTAGACGAGGACGTCGGAGCGCTCGGAGGCGAAGCGCTGGTCCTCCACCTTCCACAGGTGGCCGAGCGTCGTGCGCTCCTCGGCTGAGAAGGGCACCGGGTTGGCAGGGTCGCTCACGTACGAATCGGCGTGCGATTCCACGGCCGAGTCGGACCCCGAGTCCCCTGTCCGCGTCGGCGGCTCGAAGGCCAGAGTCCCCTCCGGCCCCAGGTACAGGCTCACCGGGGTGACGCCGGGCGGCGGCCACGAACCGTATGCGCGCCATTCGTTGGTTCCCGTGAGGAAGACGCGAGCCTCGGTGGCAGCCCACGTCCCCTCGTCCTTCAGGTGGTACTCGAAGAAGGGGAACTGGAACTCGCGCTGGAAGTGGAGCGAGGTCTTGCTGTCGAAGGCGATGCAGCCGAGGAAGTCGCCGTCCATCCGCCGCCAGCCGCCGTGCAGCCAGGGGCCGACGACGAGCGTGTTCTCCAGACCGGGATTCTCCGCCTCGACCGTCCGGTAGATGGACATCGGGCCGTAGAAATCCTCGGTGTCGAACCAGCCCGCCACGTTCAGCGTCGCCGGGCGGACATCGTCCAGGTAGCGAAGGGCGTTCTGCCGCTGCCAGAACTCGTCGTAGTTGGGGTGCTCGATGAAGTCGCGCCACGCCGGCACGTCGCCGTGGAAGTAGAGTTCGTCCACCGTGGCGGCGGACCCGGCGTTGAGGAAGAAGTCGTAGCCGGAGGGCGTGCCGTAGTCGAAGCGGGCGCCGCGCGTGTCGGTCGGGCCGTCGCGGCGGCGGGCGTTCCCGGACAGCCACGAGAAGGCGTACATGATCCGGAAGGCCCCGTTATGGTGCCAGTCGTCCCCGATGAACATGTCCGAGGGCGAGGCCTGGGGTGAGGACGCGACGAGCGCCGGGTGCGCGTCGACCATCCCCATCACCGTCTGCCAGCCGGGGTAGGAGAT
>CAYUVU010000274.1:0-1913 GCA_964448205.1 uncultured Acidobacteriota bacterium | reverse complement strand
GGGGGTAATCCCTCGAACCTCCCGGAGTATCCGGTCAATGCGGATTCGGCGCGTACTCTGATCGGCGGTTCAGACCTCGACCTGACATCCAGACAAATCACTGCGGAGTTGAATTCGGTTACAACGAGTTCCGATACCCTCCTGTTCGGTGATCAGTGGCTCTTCTTGGAAGGAAGCAGTCACAGGATAACGGCAAGCTGTTCGGGGAGTTCTTGCAGACTCACTCATCCAAGTCTCTCCCCCGAGACCGTCGGTATTTCAGATTTCGAACTCGCTGACGAATCTCAGGCGGTCATGACCCGACGAGGAGTTTCTCTTGCCCAAGGAAGATCGTCCGATTCCGGTTCACAATCTCTTAGTTATGGAGGTTGGCTGGACCACAGCGTATTCGGTGGAGCGGTGGAATACGGCGTGGATGTTGGCGGTCTGGACTATAAGTTGCTGTATGCAGCTTCATATGGAGATGGCTCCGGAAGGAATCCGACCGGCAGCGGGACTGCCACTTGGACCGGGGTCATGGTAGGGGCAGACATCAGCGCAACCACCCCGTTCGTCGGCCCCAGCCTGCTCCAAGGCGATGCTGGGGTCACCGTCGACTTCAACGATGTAAATGTCGATGTGGCCTTCACAAACATCGTCGATCTAAGTACGAGCCAGTCCCGTGCCGACATGACATGGGCGAACATTCCCATGTCGGGAGGGGGCTTCCGAACCGGATCGGGCAGCAATCAGATCGAGGGCAGGTTCTACGGTCCGAACCACGAGGAGGTCGGCGGGGTCTTCGAGCGTAACCGGATCGTCGGCGCGTTCGGCGCAAAGCGCGACTGACTCCGATTCCGCAGTCCATCGGTTCCGCATACCGCATTGCGAGGGCGGCGGCTCGTGCCGCCGCCCTCGCAACCCTCTTCCTCGGCATTTCGCAGGCCGGGGAGTCGTCGCCGTCCAAGGCGGCAGCCGATCCGGTACCGGTTCCCCTCGGCATCCGAGGTAACTCGGAGACGGTTCCCGCCGACGAGTCCCCCGGGCACGCCGCCGACGCTTTGATCCAGGCTGCCGAACGGGCGCTCGAGCGGGGGGAGCCGGAGCGGGCACTGGCCTTGCTGCGCCGGGCCATACAGACAGCACGGGCTGCCGGGGCGGACACCTTCCGCATTCGTTTCCTGGCGGCGCAGGCGCTGCTCGGGATGCGGCGTTACGCCGAAGCGGCGGCGCTCCTCGGCCGGCTCGCCGACGAGCGGCCGGACCTCGACCGCGTGCAGCTCGACTACGGGGCGGCCCTTTTTGCGCTCGGCCGCGACGAGGAGGCCGGGGACGTCTTCCGCGAGGTGTGGGGCCGGGAGGGCCTGCCCCCGGCGGTGCGGCGGAACGTGGAGCGGTTCCTCGAACGCATCCGTGCGCGGCGGCGCCTGGCGATCGACCTCGACTTCGGGTTCTGGCAGGACGACAACGTGAACAACGCCTCGGAGCGCGAGACGGTGGAGGTGCCGGCGCTCGGGGGGCTCGAGCTCACGCTGGACGAGCGCCCGGTGCGCGCCCTGGTCGTGCGCACCGGCGCGCGGCTGCGCTGGCGGCGCCCGCTGACCGCAAGCGGCGGAACCTGGCTCGAGACGCGCGCCGCCGCCGCGCGCAACACCGCCCGCAACGCGAGCGCCCACAACCGCACCTGGGCGAGCGTGTCGGCAGGGCCGCGCGTGCGGTATGCGGCGCAGATCGCGGGCTGGCGCCGGCCTGGGCTCTTCCGCGCCGATGCCGGTGTCGAGCGGCGGTGGCGGGGCGGCGAGCCCTACGCGGTGAGCCTTTGGTCGGAGCTGGGAGCGGAGCAGACGCTCACGCGCAGCCTTCGCGCCGGACTCTCCGCCCGCTACTGGGACACGCGCCACCACGAGGGCGCGGAAGGCGGCGACCCGCACGGG
>CAYUVU010000273.1:0-2271 GCA_964448205.1 uncultured Acidobacteriota bacterium | reverse complement strand
CGGCGGGTCCGAGCCCGTACCGACGCTCGACGAGACCTTCGCCGCGATCATCGCGGAAGCGCGCGACGCCGCCGGCAGTCCCGGCCTTTCCGCCGCCGTCGCCGTGAACGGGGAAATGGTCTGGAGCGGCGCCTCCGGTCTGGCCGACGTCGAGAACGGGGTCCCCGCGACTGCGGACAGTGTCTACCGGATCGCTTCCATCTCGAAACCGGTGGCCGGGGTCGCGCTCATGCAGCTCGTCGAACAGGGCGCCATCGACCTCGACGCCGAGGTGCAGACCTACTTCCCGGCCTTCCCCGAGAAGGAACACCCCATCACCGTCCGGCACCTGATGACGCACACCTCAGGAATCCGCCACTACAACCCCGGCGAAATGGACATGAAGGACCACTTCGACACCATCGAGGGCGCCATCGAGATCTTCAAGGACGACCCGTTGCTCTTCGAGCCGGGCACCCAGTACAGCTACTCCTCCTACGCCTGGAACATCGTGGCCGGCGTGGTCGAGAACGTCTCCGGGCAGAGCTTCGACGACTACATGCACGAAAACGTCTGGGGGCCGGCGGGGATGGACGCCACCTACCTGGAGCACCAGGGCGAGATCGTCCCGAACCGGGTCCGCCAGTACGTGAAGCGCGAGGACGGCGCCGGGGTTCTCAACGCCCCGTTCGCGGACCTCTCGATCAAGTGGGCCGGGGGGGGAATGATCGCGAAGGCCCCGGATCTCGTCCGTTTCGCGCTCGCGATCGACGCGGGAACGATCCTCTCCGCGGACACCCACGACCGGATGACGGCGCCGTATCAGCTCGCCGACGGAACCATGAGCGAATACGCGCTGGGCTGGCGGATCTCGACCGACGAGATGGGCACCTGGGTGGCGCACTCGGGAGGAGCCACCGGGGGTTCCACCCGGCTGCTCCGTCTCCCGGAACGCGGAGTGGCGGTCGCCGTCTTCTCGAACGTCCAGAGCGCGGGGGGGCTTCCGGAGACCGCCCGGCGGCTCGCCGAGGCCGCCCTGGAGCACACCCCGGCGCCCTGACGACAGCGCTCCGGCTTGGAGCGCCCGGCTTCAGCCGGCACGCGGAAATGCTGGCTCCCGTCTCGGCGTGGAGCTCAAGAGCGTAGGTGGCGCCAACGGCTTGGAACGCCGGCTTCAGCCGGCACGCGCTGCGCGACAGCGCGGCGCTGACTCGCGGGATGGTTCTCTCTCGGTGCAACGAGGCCCACGGGACACTCCCGGACCTGCGTCGCCCAGCGCGGATGGCGGCGCGTCGTCCGCGGGCCTGCGGCCCGCTGTGCCGGCTGAAGCCGGCGTTCCAGGCCGGCCGGCGTCAGGTCAGCCGAACAGACTGGGCGGGGAACGGCCTCCGGCTCCCGGGTCCTCTCCTCCGGCCAGGGGCTCCACGCAGCGCGGATCGTCGTTCGCCGGACTGTTCACCACCGGGCTGACCCGATGCGCGGTCATCGCCTCCGGCGGATAGGGGCCGAGCGGCACCTCCCCGCCGCCGAGCCATCGGTCGAAGGCGTCCGGAGGAACGATGACGGGCATCCGGTCGTGGACCTCGGCGACCACCGGATTGGCATCCGTCGTCAGGATGGTGAAGGTCTCCACCGCGGCTGACGATCCGTCTTCCGGCAACCAGGGGACGGAGATTCCGGGCGGCGGCCGCCACCGCTCGAAAAGTCCCGCGAGCGCGAACGGACCCCCTTCGCGCATGCGGAAGAGCCAAGGCTGACGGCGCCGCCCCAGGCGCTCCCACTCGAAGAACCCGTCCACCGGGACGAGGCATCGGCGGGCACGGAAGGCGTCACGGAACGAAGGCCGCACGCCGGCCGTCTCGGCGCGGGCGTTGATCAGCCGGTTTCCGATCGCCGGATCCGGGGCGCCGCCCGGAATCAGGCCCCAGCGGAGCATCCGCAGCCGGCGGACGTCTTCGTTCCGCACCACCGCCGCCAACTGGGTCGGCGCCACGTTGTAGCGGGGCGGCAGGTCGTCCGGGACCTCCTCGAGTTCGAAGAGTTCGGCCGTCTCCTCCCAGGAGCAGGACTGGGTGAAGCGTCCACACATGGGTCAGGTCAACCTGGCTGGACTACCGAATCCGCGCGTCGCGAGAGCAGGTGGCGTTACGACGTGCGCGGCGCGGAGCGCCGCGCGTGCCGGTCTGGAGACCGGCGTTCCAAGCCGGCGGCGCCATCCGACCCGTCAGCGGCGCGCGAGGACGGTCGCCACGCCCTCGTGGATGAGGCGGGCGGCGAGGATCAGCGTGCGGT
>CAYUVU010000272.1:0-22078 GCA_964448205.1 uncultured Acidobacteriota bacterium | reverse complement strand
AGAGCCAGCAGTCCATGTACGAGACCTTCGGGGTGCGGAGCCAGAACCGGGTCCTCTACGAGGGCGTGAACACCACCGAGGGCACCGGCTCGGCCGGCGGTTACTACGACTACTACGCGATGGAGGAGTTCCAGGTCTCGGCGCAGGGCGCCGACGTGGAGATGTCCACTCCGGGCGCGCAGATCCAGACCACCGTCAAGAGCGGCGGCAACGAGTTCTCCGGCCTCGAGAGCGGGGCCTGGAACCCGGCGGACTGGATCGCCGAGAACATCGACTCGGAACTCGAATCGAACGGCGCCTCCCCGGCCCCGGTGCTCAAGTTCTACGAGTTTCACCTTGACCTCGGCGGACCCATCGTCCGGGACAAGGCGTGGTTCTACGCGGCCTACAACAACTTCCTGATCGATACCGCCGTTTCGGGACAGCCCATCGAACTCGGAACGGACGTCGGCGACTTCGACATCTTTACCGCAAAGTTGAACTACCAGGTCACGGAACGCGACCAGTTCATCGGCTTCTCCACCTGGTCGTGGAAGCGCAAGCCGAACCGGAACATCTCCTCGACGATTCCCGCGGAATCGGTGTTGGCGCAGGACTACTGGATCTGGCTGCACAAGGCGGAGTGGCAGCGGGTCTGGAGCGACCGTCTCTACAGCAACATCATGATCGGCCACATGGGAACCGTCTGGCCCATGACCCCGAAGGACGATCCGCTCAATGGCAACGAACCGCGGGTCGAGGCGACCACCAGCGTCCGCTCGGGCGCCGGTTGGCAGCCGTTCACATCGAAGCGCTGGAAGCCGCAGAGCACGGCGCAGTTCAACTACTACGTCCCGATCGGATCGGGGAGCCACGACTTCAAGTTCGGCTGGGACTGGCAGATTGACGGACAACTCTTCGGCTGGAACTCCAACTCGGGAGCGGTTCGCTATCTGGATGATGCGAATGAAGGACGGCCGCACAATGTCGACCGCGTGTACCTGGTCGGTGTCCCCAACCTGACCGATGACCGGAACATGCACGCCGACTTCTTCGGGCAGGACGTCTGGACCGTCAACGACCGCCTGACCCTGATGTTCGGCTTCCGCGTCGGAAGCCAGCAACTCTCCTATCTGGAATCCGACAACACACCGGGGAGCGCGTGTCCGGACTCGCTGCTCTGCCAGTTCGAATTGCCTTCGAACCAGTCGCAGTACCTGGCGGAAGTCTTCGGGGGCGGCGCCACGATCCCCGGTGCCACCGTGAAGACCCACTGGAACGTCGCGCCCCGGGCCGGTCTCACGTACGACCTCACCGGCGAGGGATCATCGGTGTTCAAGGCGTACTACGGGCGCTACTACTCGAACGTCGGTACAGGGCTTTCTTCGGCAAACCCGGGAGGGCAAGCGAACGCCACCTACCGTTTCCTGGACCAGAACATGAACGGAGTCCTCGATGATTCCTCGGAGCTCGGGGAGCAGTTGGCGTTCACAGCCGGAGCCGGAGCGGGAACCCCACTCGCCTCAGACTGGACGCTTGCCTATGCCGACGAGATGAGCGCCTCCATGGAGCACGAACTCACGGCGGACCTCGGAGCGCGCGTCTCGTACGTCTACAAGCAGATGCGCAACACCTGGTCGAGCAGCCTCAACCGGATCTACCTCAACAACCGGAACGTTCCCATCACGGTGACCGGATGCGAGACCTGCCCCTCGGGCGCCAACCGCTCGACGTTCAACCTGATCGTCCCGGCGGATCACCTGATCGGGCAGAACGACAACTACACGCAGAACCACCCGGGAGGAGAGAGCGACATGAACTTCCATACCCTCTCTCTCGCCCTGAACAAGCGGTTCCGCAACAACTTCTTCTACAACGTGTACTTCGACTACCAGTGGCGCTCTGAGCCGCGGAGTCCCGGCACGTCCTCGACCTCGTGGGCGGCGCTGAACCCGCTATCCTCGGATCCGACCGCACAGGGATGGTTCATCAACTACGATCAGGACATCCCCACGGTTCAGGACACGAGCACTTACCAGTTCAAGACCTCGGCACGTTACGTGTTGCCGTACGATGTGGGCCTCGCCGGCACTTTCCGATACATCAGCGGCTTCAACTTCGCGCCGACGCACCGGCTCAGCGTCTACGGCGGCGCTCTGAAGCCGTATGTCTGGCTCGGGCACATGAACGAGGATCGATCGGACAATGTCAGCATCATCGACTTCCGGATGGACAAGGCCTTCGCGCTCGGCGACCGCACTCAGGTTTCGATCCTCCTGGATCTGTTCAACGCCCTGAATGCCAACACGGTCACGAACTTCCAGATGCTCGACACGGCGTATCTGGCAGTCGTGGACTACCTGAAAGGACGAACGATCGGGCTCTCGGCGAGGTTGTCCTTCTGACCGGCTGAGCCGCCCGCTCCGGACCTGGCCCGCCGGCTTCGCCAGGGAAGCCGGCGGGCCTTTTCGTGTGCCGGCCAGGGCTCCCCGTGCCCCGTCAGTGGATCGGAAAATTTGGATCGGATTGGTGAATTCGTCCTTCGGTGATCCGTATCGTATTGAAAAATGGGGCTTTGTGGATTCGGAAGACCTGATCGATCGGTGGCACATCTCTTGCCGAACTCTGGTACCGTTTCTTCTACTTTTCCCCCGAAGGAGGGACCATGAGAAAGATTCTTCTCGCTCTTCTGTTCGTGGCGTTCGCCGTCCCGGCGGTCGCGCAGCAGCAGTACGGACGCCTTGAAGGCGCGGCGCGCGACGCCCAGGGACTCTCCCTCCCCGGAGTGTCGGTCAGCCTCACCGGTGAGGCCATCATCGGAGGCCGGAACGCCACCACCGACATCGACGGCTCGTACCGGTTCCAGGCGCTGCCCCCGGGCGACTACAACATTTCGTTCGAACTGAGCGGTTTCCAGACCGTCGTGTTCGAAGCCGTCCGGGTCGTGACCGGCGCCACCTTCACGGTGGACGCCAACATGCAGATCGCGACCGTGGCGGAGACAGTCACCGTGACCGGCGAGTCGCCGGTGGTGGACGTCAAGTCCACCGGTGTGGCGGCGACCTTCGACAAGACGCAGCTCGACGAGGTCCCGACCGCCACCGACATGTGGGCGGTGCTGCACCAGAGCCCGGGCATCCGGGTGCAGGGCTACGACGTGGGCGGCTCGCACAAGAGCCAGCAGTCCATGTACGAGACCTTCGGGGTGCGGAGCCAGAACCGGGTCCTCTACGAGGGCGTGAACACCACCGAGGGCACCGGCTCGGCCGGCGGCTACTACGACTACTACGCGATGGAGGAAATGCAGGTCTCGGCGCAGGGCGCGGACGTGGAGATGTCCACCCCGGGCGCGCAGATCCAGACCACCGTCAAGAGCGGCGGTAACGATTTCTCCGGTCTGCAGAGCGGGGCGTGGAACCCGCCTGACATGATCGCGGACAACTTCACGCCGGAGCTGGAAGCGCAGGGCGGCTCGCCGTCACCGGTCCTCAGCTTCTATGAGTTCCACCTGGATCTCGGCGGCCCCATCGTGCGGGACAAGGCGTGGTTCTACGGCGCCTACAACAACTTCTACATCGACACCGCGATCTCGGGCGTGGACCAGAACCTCGCCACCGACATCGGCGACTTCGACATCTTCACCGCCAAGGTGAACTACCAGATCACCGAGCGCGACCAGTTCATCGGCTTCTCGACCTGGTCCTGGAAGCGGAAGCCCAACCGCGGACTCTCCGCCACTCGTCCCGCCGAATCCATCCTCGCCCAGGACTACTGGATCTGGCTGCACAAGGCCGAGTGGCAGCGCGTCTGGAGCGACCGGTTCTTCAGCAACATCATGGTCGGACACATGGGAACGACCTGGCCCATGGTTCCGAAGGCCGATCCGATCAACGGCAACGAGCCACGGCTGAACCTGGCTACGAGCCATGTGTCGGGCGCCGGGTGGCAGCCGTTCACGCGCAACCGCTGGAAGCCGCAGAGCACCGCGCAGTTCAACTACTACGTGCCGATCGGCAACGGCAGCCACGACTTCAAGTTCGGCTGGGACTGGCAGATCGACAGCGAGCTTCGCGGTTTCAACACGAACTCCGGTGCGGTCTACTACCGGGACGATCCGGAACGGGGGCGGCCGCACAACGTCCACGAGGTGTTCCTCGTGGGAGTTCCGAACCTGGTGGACAACCGGAACATGCACGCGGACTTCTTCGTGCAGGACGTGTGGACCGTCAACGACCGGCTGACGCTGATGGCGGGTGTCCGGGTCGGTAGCCAGATCCTCTACTACCTGGAAGCCGACAACTCTCCCGGCAGCGCCTGCCAGGACGTGCTCCAGTGCCAGTTCGAGCTCCCGGCCAACCAGAGCCAGATCCTGATGGATGTCTTCGGCACCGGCGGCGTGACGCCCGGCAACGATGTCTTCAGCCACTGGAACGTCGCGCCCCGCGTGGGACTGACCTACGACATCACCGGCGAAGGTTCCAGCGTCTTCAAGACGTACTTCGGGCGCTACTACTCGAACATCGGGACGGGACTCCTGTCGGCGAACCCCGGCGGCCAGCCTGATGCCCGCTACGAGTTCCTCGACCAGAACATGAACGGGATCCTCGATGATTCCTCGGAGCTGGGAGAGCAGCGCTCCTTTACGGCGGGCGCCGGATCGGGAAGCACCACGCCCATCGATCCGAACTGGTCGCTCCCCTGGGCGGACGAGCTCAGCGCCTCGCTCGAGCACGAGTTGACCGCAGACCTCGGCACGCGCGTTTCCTACGTGTACAAGCGGATGCGGAACACCTGGGGCAGCTACGACCAGGCGGACCTGGGGCTGAACACCCCGATCTCGATTCCGACCTGCGACGGGTGTCCCGCGGGCTACAACCGCTCGTTCAACCTGCTCCTCTACCCGGAGGAGTTGGTCGGAGTCACGGACCGCCTCACGACGAACCACCCGGCCGGCGACAGCGGCATGGACTTCCACACCGTCTCGCTCGGACTCAACAAGCGGTTCCGGAGCAACTTCTTCTACAACGTGTACTTCGACTACCAGTGGCGGTCGGAGCCCCGGAGCGCCGCCGGGTCGTCCAGCGGCTGGGCCACCAGCTCGCCGCTGTCGTCCGACCCCACGGCACAGGGCTGGTTCCTCAACTACGACCAGGACATTCCGACGGTTCAGGACACGACCACCTACCAGTTGAAGGCTTCCGCACGGTATGTCCTTCCCTATGAGGTCGGCGTGGCGGGAACGTATCGGCTCGTGAGTGGCTACAACTACGCGCCGACCCACCGGAACTCCGTGTACGACGGACGGGTGACGGTCACCTCCTGGCTCGCCCCCATGAGCGAGGATCGCTCGCCGAACGTGACCATCGTGGACTTCCGGCTCGACAAGTCCTTCGCAATGAGCGATCGCATGAACGTCCAGTTCATCTTCGACATCTTCAATGCGCTGAACGCCAACACGATCGTGAACTTCCAGTTGCTCGACTCGGTGACGCCGTATCAGAACATCGTCGAATACCTGAAGGGACGAACGATCGGGCTTTCCGCGAGGTTGACCTTCTGATCTGACAGCAGGCCAGCCAACCGGTTCAGCCGGAACAGCACGGCCCGCCGGTCCCGCAAGGGGCCGGCGGGCCTTTCCTTTTGTGCGTGACTTCGGCCAAGATCGCCGCATGTTCCCGTCCCGAAGCGCCACGGTTGCAGCGGCGTTCCTGCTGGCATCATCGTGGGGCTGCGGAGTCGACCCGGATCGCGCTGAGCCTCCACCCGAGCAGGCGTCGGCGCCAAGGGAACCCCTCGCTGCCACCGACGAGGGAGTGGGCGCTGACGTGTGCGCCGCCTGTCACGCGGACATCGCCCTCGCCCAGGCGGAACATCCCATGGCGCAGACCGCGGGTGCGGTGACCGACGCGACCCGCGACCGCTGGTTCTCGGACGAGATGCTGGCGCGGGCGGTCTCCTGGCCTGCGGGGATCGGACCGCAACCGGCCTACACGCTCGAGGCCAGCGGAGGTGTCGGGTTCACCGCCCCGGGCGCCGATCCGCCGGAGGTCCCGGTGGATGCCGTTTTCGGCTCGGGACTTCGGGGCCTCACTCCCGTTTCGTTCGCAGCCGGGCGCCGGCTCCGCGAACTCCGGCTCTCCTTCTCGCACGCCCGCGACGGCTGGTTCCCGACTCCCGGGGGCGAAGAGGACGAAGACGCGCTGGGCAACCTCGACACGACCGAAGAGAGCGCGAACTGCATCGGCTGCCACGCCACCGCGCTCGCGTGGGAAGAAGACGGCCGATTCGACCCGCACAAAGCCGTGTTGGGGGTCTCGTGCGAGCGCTGCCACGGCTCGGGGATCGCCCATGTCGAGGCCCAGTCGGCCGGTGGCGATCCGGGCTCCATCTTCCATCCGGGAAGGCTTTCGCCGGCGGACCAGGTCGTCTTCTGCGGGCAGTGCCACCGCCAGCCGACGGACTTCGAGCCCCGCGAGATCCTGGCCCGCGACCCGCTGCTCGCCCGTCATGCCGGCGCGAGCCTGATGATGAGCGCGTGCTTCCGCGAGTCCGATCCGGCAGCGGCCATCACCTGCACCGAGTGTCACGACCCGCATCGCCCCGAGCCCGCCGGGCCGGCGCGGACGCGCGCCGTCTGCTCCCGCTGCCACGAGGACGTCCCGTCGCTTCACCAGCAGACCGCGGTCTCGGCCGGGTCCGACTGCGCGGGGTGCCACCTGCCGACCGAGAGCGAGGCGTTCCACGGCACTCCGTTCACCGATCACTGGATCCGCCTCCCCGGGGATCCGCCGACCCCGGCCTCGGCTGCCGGCCGCCGGGAACTCGCGTGGCTCGAGGAGCTCTACGGGCGCCGGATGTCCGAAGGGAACCCCCCCGCGAAATGGGCCCGCCTTCGCACCGGTCTCGCCGAGCTGCTCCACATTCGCGGCGCCCGGGCCGAGGCGCAAGCGCTGCTGAGGGAAGCGCTCGAACGCGGCGCGGACTACGAGACCCGCTTGAAGGCCGGAGCGCTGTTCCGGGATGGAGGGCGAATCCAGGAGGCCCTGGAGCTCTTCCGGGCAGCGGCCGCCGAGCGGCCCAACACCCCGCACGCTCACTACGAACTGGGCGAGACGCTGCTTCAGTCGGGCGACTTCGCAAGCGCCGTCGGTCCGCTCACGGCCGCGGCGGAACTGAGCGCGGATTCCGCCGGCGTGCAGGCCGCCCTGGGCGCGGCGCTCCACGGCGCCGACCGGCCGGCCGAAGCGATCGCCGCATTCCGGGACGCACTGCGGATCGAACCGGATCTGCCGGCGGCGCTTGGCCCCCTGGCGGGGATCCTCGCGGCCCATCCGCGCCGCGACCTGCGAAGGCCGGCCGAGGCAGTACGCCTGGCGGAACGCCTCGCGGGCCAGTTCGCGTTTCAGGAACCCCGCTCGCTGGATCTCTTCGGGGCGGCCCTGGCCGCGGCGGGGGACTTCACCGGCGCGATGCAGGCTGCCGAACGCGCCGCCGGATTGGCGACGAACGCCGGCGCCACCGCCGATGCCGCCGCGATTGCGCAACGCCTCGCCCTCTATCAGGCCGGCCGCCCGTACGTGGGTCCGCTCCCGACGTCCGCCGGCCGGCGCTGACTCCGGACCGCGTCAATTCCTCCCGCACCCCACCTCCGGGCGCCCGGGTACACTGCGGGGTCGGCCATCCCGGGGACGGATGGCGCGATCCCCACAAGGAGCACGACGATGCGCGATGTAAAGATTCTTCTGACGGCGGGCGCCCTGGCGCTGGGCGCCTACGGCTGCGGCGGCGCCGCGGCTCCGGAGATGGAGGAACCGGCCGGGAACGCCGACCTCGTCCAGCGGGACCTGCCGAATCCGAACCCGGTGGTCATCACCCAGTGGGCCGACCTCCCGGACGGACGCACCTGGGGTTCCACCGCCGGCGTGGACATCGACCCCGATGGCCATGTCTGGGTCTACGACCGCTGCGGCGCAAACGCGCTGGCCGGTGGTTGTGAGGAGAACTCCCATCTGAATCCCATCCTCAAGTACGACCGGCACACGGGCGAGCTCCTCGCCGAGTTCGGCGCCGGGCTCTTCGTCCTCCCGCACGGACTGCACGTGGACGACGACGGCAACGTCTGGGTCACCGATTCCCAGGGGAACGAGGCCGGGACCAAGGGCCACCAGGTCATCAAGTTCAGCCCCGACGGCGAAGTGCTCCTGCGCCTCGGAGTGGCGGGGCAGCCGGGCACCGGTCCCGGTCAGCTCCACGAGCCGTGCGACGTCATCACCGCCCCGAACGGCGACATCTTCGTCTCCGACGGCCACAGCGGCCAGAGCCCGGACCCGCCGGAAGGGCGCACCGGGCGCATCCTCAAGTACGACTCCGAGGGCAACTTCATCAAGGAGTGGGGCATCATCGGGTTCCGGCCCGGGCAGTTCCGCACCCCCCACGGACTGGAGTTCGATTCCCGGGGACGGCTGTTCGTGGCGGACCGGGGCAACCACCGGATCCAGATCTTCGACCAGGACGGGAACCTGCTGGACATCTACTACCAGTTCAGCCGGATCAGCGGGCTGTTCATCACCGACGACGACATGCTCTACGCGATCGACTCCGAGTCCACCGAGACCAACCACTACGGCTGGCTGAACGGGGTCCGGATCGGGCACGCCAGCGAGGACAAGGTGACGGCTTTCATCCCGCCGCACTACCCGGCCGAGGGACGGGTGCTGCAGGGAGTCGCCGGCGAGGGCGTCGCGGTGGATGAGGACGGCAACGTGTTCGTCGCCGAGGGGCCGGCCTCACGTCCCACCGCGGGCGGCGGGCTCACCAAGTACGAGCGCGCCCCGGAGTAGTACCACGAATCGGCGCTCGCCGTCTCAGAAAAGCAGGGCGTGTAGCTTCCCCAGCACCTCGCTCAACACCTGCCGCGGTGCGGCTGCCGCGAACGTCAGTCGCCGCGCCCGCCAATCCAGGCTGCGCACCTGATCGGCCAGAACCCCGCCTCCGATCGGCCCGCCGTGCGGCAACTCCACCTCGAAGGGATATCCCTTCACCGTGGAGGTGATGGGAGCGAACAAGGCAACGCTCGATTCCTCGATTCTCGAAAAAACCGTAATTTGCACGGTGATATCGTAGAATTTGCACGATGTGGATCCATCGAGACATCGAGGCGCTGCTTCTGGAGCGTGCGGCCACCCGGCCCGTCGTCGTCCTGACCGGCGCGCGGCAGACCGGGAAGACCAGTCTGATGCGGCGGTTGTTCCCGGATCACGCCTTCGTCACCCTGGACCTGCCCAGCGAGGCGGAACAGGCCGAACGCGACCCCGACTCCTTCCTCCGGCGTTATCCGCCCCCGGTGATCCTGGACGAAGTGCAGTACGCGCCGGGTCTTTTTCGGCATCTCAAGGTGGCGGTGGATCGCGATCGAGAGCGTCCCGGGGCGTTTCTCCTCACCGGCTCCCAGCCGCTCGCCCTGATGCGTTCGGTCTCGGACTCGCTCGCCGGGCGCGCCAGCGTCGTCGAGTTAGAGCCACTGTCCTTCGCCGAGGCCCAGGCGGCCCATCCGGCGCTCAGGGTCGAGGAGTTCCTGGTGCGCGGGGGGTTTCCGGAGCTGTACCAGAACCTGCGCATCGAGGCCCGCGAGTTCCACAGGTCCCATCTACTGACGTATCTGGAGCGGGACCTGCGCCAGTTCCTCCGGGTGGCGAACCTGCGGGACCACGAACGCTTCCTGCGCGCCGCCGCGCTGCGTTCGGGCGGCCTTCTCAACCGCGCCGATCTCGCGCGGGACATCGGCATCAGCGGCTCCACCGCCGCCGCGTGGCTGTCGGCGCTCGAGGCGTCGCATCAGATCGTGCTGCTGGAACCGTGGTTCTCCAACCGGACGAAGGCGCTTGTCAAGCAACCGAAGCTGTACCTGCGGGACGCCGGGCTCGCCGCCTTCCTGTGCGGCGTCCATGCGCCCGCCGATCTCAACGAATCGCCGCTCGCCGGACCGCTCTGGGAGACGCTGGTCTGCGCCGAACTCCGCCGCACCCAGGCAAACCGGCGGGGAGGTTGGGACTTCTACTTCTATCGCGACCGCAGCCGCGAAGCCGACTTCCTCTTCCACCGCGGGGGCCGCTTCCGGCTGGCGGATGCGAAGTGGAGCGAGCATCCCGGTGCGCGTGACGCCGCGGCGCTCCGCCGGGTCGCCGGACAGTTGCCGGCCGACACGGTCCGGGCGATGACGGTCTTCTGCCGCACCCCCAACGAGTACCCGCTCGGTCCAGGTGACGTGCGCGCCGCGCCGATCGGCGCGCCGGACATCCTGAACGATTGGATCTGATCACCGGGGAAGGCCGGCCTCCCGGTGGGCGCGCCGGGAGCGAGACTGGAGGCCCGCCGCCCCCGAGGGAGCGGCGGGACTTGCAGGTGCTTGAGCCGGGAAGTCCTAGAAGGTCAGGCGGGCGCTGAGCCCGATGGTGCGGCCCTGGATCCACTCGATCGGTTCGCGGTATGCGGATCCGACCCTCATGTTGAAGTTCGTCTCGGTGGCGTCGTTCAGCGCGTTGAACACGTCGAGCATGAGTTGAACCTCCGCCCGGCCGTCCAGCGAGAAGGTCTTGTCCACGCGGAAGTCGAGGATCGTCACGGTATCGGAACGCCGCTCGTCGAGGTCGGCAAGAAAGATGCGCTGCGAGCCGACGTTCGGTACCGCGATCGACAGGATGGGGGACCAGTTGTAGCCGCTCACGAGGCGCAACGTGGCGGCCGCGCCGATGTCGTAGGGGAACACGTAGCGGCCGGCGGTCTTGCCCTGCCAGTTCGACAGGTCCTGGACGAGGGGCACCGGGCCATACGAGTAGTGCCAGTCCACGTTGATCGGATCGGTCGTCAGCGGGCTCGTGGACTCGTTGTTGCTGCGCCGGGCCTCGTGGCGCCACTGATAGTCGAAGTACGCGTTCCAGAAGAAGTTGTCCCGGAAGCGGCGGTTGACGCCGACGGACACCGTCGTCCAGTTCCACTCGCTTTCGTCCAGGGGCGTGTTCGCGATCCTCTCGACACTGGTCGGCGCGCCGTCGGGCAGCCCGTTCACCGTCAGCGACGTGCCGCCGAAGCCGGCCGATTCGCAGGCCGCCGGACAGGGAACCGTCACCGAGTTCGTGAGGGTGCCGACGCGGGCGACGTTCAGCGGCGCGTCGGTCCCGAGCCCGAGAACGTGTCCGGTCTGCCGCTTGTGGACGACCGAGGCGCGTACGCCGAGGTCGCTCCCGACCTGGTGTTCGGCCGACAGGCTGAACTCGTCCACATGCGGGACCTCCAGGTTCGGGTCCAGCTCGGTCCCCACCGGAGCGCTTCGCTCGATTCCGAGGCCGGCGCCGGTGGATCCGGAAACCCGCTCCCCGAGTTCGTTCACCCCGTCGAACAGGCCGTTCTGGTTCTGGTCGAGGAACTTGTACACGACGTTCTTGTTGCCGCCCGGGTTCGAGTTCGGCATACCCGTGTTCATGTTGTTGTAGTACCGGCCCCAGTAACCCTTCACGACGGAACGGCCCTCGCCGGTGACGTCGAGCGTGAAGCCGGCGCGCGGGGCGACGTTCCACCAGTTGATGACGTCGGCGCCGGGCACCTGGCCGCCTTCACCGAAGAGCAGGGGCAGCGCCGCCGCCACGTTCGGGTCCACGTCGGCGATCTCGCGGAGGCAGCCGAGCGCCGCGTCGCAGGGGCCGCCGGGCACGTTGTTCGACTCCAGGTAGGCCATGAACTGCGAGCCGACGCGGACTCCGGCGTTCACCGTGAGCCGGTCGTTGATGGTCCACACGTCCTGGAGGTAGAAGTCGTAGTGGGTGTTCCGGTCGTAGTTGAAGTTCGGATAGCTCTCGAAGCGGATCTCGTCCACGTTCAGGGGCCGCGCCGGATCCTGTCCGCTGTCGTCCAGATAACGCACCGCGCCCGAGTTCGCGTTCCAGCCGAACTGACGCTCGTCGATCTGCCAGTCCCAACCGAACTTGAGGTCGTGGCTGCCGCTCGCCGTCGGGAGGTAGTAGTTGAACTGGCCGGTCGAATGCGGTTTCCAGCGATTGAACGTGAACGGCCTCCATCCGGCGCCGGACCAGATGTTCGTACCCTCGTCGAGCCGGGGAGGGCTCGTCGCCGGGTCCACCGCCGGGGTCATCGGCCAGCCGAACCCGAAGTGGTTCACCTGGATGTTGCTGTAGAGACGGTCGCTCCAGACGCGCTGCCACTCGGCCTTGTGGAGCCAGGTCCAGGAATCCTGGGCGAGGATCGACTCGGCCGGGCGGTTCGAGGACAGCCCCCGGAAGGGCTTCTGCTTGAGCGACCAGTGGTGGAAGGTGATGAACTGGTCCCGGTCGGTGATCTGCCAGTTCGCCTTCACCGTGACCATGTCGAAGTCGCCGAGGTCGGTCCCTTCCGATTCGGGCTGTCCAGAGATGATCCGGTCGATGACGAACCTGTTGTAGGCGGCGTAGAACCACGCCTTGTCCCGCACGATCGGGCCGCCGAGGTCGATGTGCGCCTCGTAGAACTCGATCACCGGTGCCGAGGTGCCGCCCCGACCCTCGAGATCGGAGGTGATGTTGTCGTTGATCCACTCCGGCGGCTCGTAGGCGAAGTGCTCGGTCCCCGAGAAATCGTTGCCTCCGCTCTTCCAGACCGCGTTCACCTGTGCGCCCGGGGTGGACATCTCGACGTCCGCGCCCTGCGCGGACACCTGGAACTCGCCGATCGCGTAGTAGTCGTAGTAGCCGCCGGCGCCGCCGGTGCCTTCGGTGGTGTTCACACCGTCGTTGATGATCCGGTTCTGGTTACGGACCCCGAAGGTCTCGTAGCCGGACTGCTGGCTCTTGTGAGAGCCGCCCACGTCGTAGCCGCGCATCCGCACGCCCGGGCTTTGCTGGAGGACCGCCCACATGTCGGTGGCCGAGGGGACGTCCTCGAGCTGGGTGGTGTCGAAGGTCGCCGACACCCCGGTGGACTTCACGTCCACCACCGGGGATTCGCCCGTCACCGTGACGGTCTCCGCCACGGTCGCGATGTCCATGGTGGCGTTGATCTCGAAGGTCGAACCGCCCGCCACCGTGACGTCCTCGAACACGACGGTCTGGAAACCGTCCAGTTCGAAGGCCAGGTTGTAGCTGCCGCCGACGAGCTGCGCGAACCGGTAGGACCCGTCCACGTCGGTCGTCGCGCTGCGGGACGAGACAAGCTCTTCGGACGTCAGGGTGACCGTCACGCCCGGAAGCGCGAGGCCTTGCGCGTCATTTGCGGCGCCTTCGAGGCGCCCGTAGATCTGCTGGGACATGGCCGACGTCGGCCATGCCGCCAGCAGCGTAAAGAGAAGGATTCTTTTCATGCTGCTGTTCCTCCTTGGGGATCCGGAGCATGGAGTTGGAACATGCCGCCGGAGGCAGCAACGGTGGGACCAGGCAGGGCGCAGGGGAGCGCCCTGCTGGCTAAATCCTTCTAAATGGGTGGTTTACATGGCCTCAAGCTGGATCCGAAGTTCGAGGAATGCACCTCCGGCTTCGCTTCGTTGGAGATGACGAGGCGTCGCGTTGGTCAGGCATCCAGAAAGTGGACCCGAGGTTCATTCCGGTGATCTACGGAAGCGGTGTTTGTTGAATTCCGGCGAGCCGCGCGAAGGCGCACCAGCCCGGCTCGGGCTGCGGGTCTTCGGCGTCTCGCAGCACGCCTGCAACCGCGTACTCGTGCTCTTCGTTGGTCGCCACGGGGGCCAAATCCAGGTGGCTGCAGCTACGTCCTCAAGGTACAAAGCGAAAGGCCCGCCGCCCCGAAGGGCGGCGGGCCTTGAAGGTGCTTGAGCTAGGAAGTCCTAGAAGGTCAGGCGGGCGGAGAGGCCGACGGTGCGGCCCTGGATCCACTCGATCGTGTTCCGGTACCGACTGCCGGCGCGCATGATGAAGTTGGTCTCCGACGCGTTGTTCAGCGCGTTGAACAGATCGAACATGAACTCGATCTCCGCGCTGTCGCCGAGCTGGAAGCCCTTGTCAATCCGGAGGTCGACGATCGAGACGTTGTCCGAGGTGCGGTTGTTCAGGTTGTCCAGGAAGATCGTCTGGGTTCCGACGTTCCCGATGCCCACGCTCAGCAGCGGCGACCACGGGAAGCCGCTGACCAGGCGAAGCGTGCCGGCCACGCCGACGTCATAGGGCATGACGTAGCGCCCGGCGCCCTTG
Organism: uncultured Acidobacteriota bacterium; assembly: GCA_964448205.1. Lineage (GTDB taxonomy): Bacteria > Acidobacteriota > Vicinamibacteria > Marinacidobacterales > Marinacidobacteraceae > Marinacidobacterium. The sequence continues at coordinate 7,910 of CAYUVU010000272.1, read as the reverse complement.
AACTGCCAGTTGGAGACGCTCTGGATCAGCGGGATGAAGCCGTACTGGTAGGTCCAGCCCACGCCAACCGGGTCGGTCGTCAGCGGGCTCGTGCTCTGGCCCGGGGTCCGGCCTTCGTTCCGCCACTGGTAGTCGAAGTAGGCGTTCCAGAAGAAGTTGTTCCGGAACCGCTTGTTCACGCCCAGCGAAATCGTGGTCCAGTTGAAGTCGGCTTCGCCCTCCGGCACGTTGGTGATGAGGTTCTCGCTCGTCGGAGCGCCGTCCGGAAGGTCGTAGACCGTCAGCATGGTGCCGGCGAGCCCGTCCGGACAGGAAGCCGGGCAGGGAACCTGCTTCTGGTTGGTCAGCCTGCCGGCGCGGGCGATATTCACTGGCTCGAGGAACGCACCGGTCTGGCGCTTGTGCACCAGCGAGGCGCGGAACCCGAGGTCGGCGCCGATCTGCTGCTCGAACGAGCCGCTCACCTCGTCCACGTAGGGCTGCGTCGTGTTCGGGTCCACGGCGGCGCCCACGGGAGGCCGAGTGAAGTCCTCGCCGAGGCCGGCGCCGGTGCTGCCGCCGAGGCGTTCGCCCAACTCGTGCACACCGTCGAACAGACCGTTCATGTTCTGGTCGAGGAACGTGTAGGTGACGCTCTTGTTGCCGCCGGGGTTCGTGCTCTGCCAGCCGCTGTTCATGTTGTGGTAGTAGCGGCCCCAGTAGCCCTTGACCACGCTCCGGCCCTCGCCGGTCACGTCATAGGTGAAGCCGAGGCGCGGGGCGATGTTCCACCAACTGATGACGTTGCTCTCGGCCGGGACCTGGGCGCCCGAGCCGAACAGGAGCGGCAGCGCCGCCGCCACGTTGGCATCGACGTCCGCGATTTCCCGGAGGCATCCGAGCGTCGCGTCACACGCGCCGCCGGGAACGTTGTTCGAACCGAGGTAGCCGATCCGCTGACTGCCGAAGCGCACGCCGGCGTTGACCGTCAGGCGGTCGGAAAGCGTCCAGACATCCTGGAAGTAGGCGTCAACGTGGGTGTTCCGGTCGTAGTTCAAGTTCGGGAAGCTCTGGAAGTGAATCTCGTTCACGTTGTGGGGCCGCGGCGGATCCTGGCTGCTGTTGTCGAGGTAGCGGACCGCGCCGGAGTTCGCGTTCCAGCCGAACTGACGCTCGTCAATCTGCATGTCCCAGCCGAACTTCAGATCGTGGCTTCCGCTCTCGGTCGGCAGGTAGTAGTTGAACTGGCCAGTGGAGTGCGGCTTCCAGCGGTTGAAGGTGAAAGGCCGCCAACCCGCGCCGGACCAGAAGCTGGTGCCGCTGTCGAAGCGCGGCGGCGCCGTAGCCGGATCCACGGCCGGCGTCATCGGCCAGCCGAACCCGAAGTGGTTCACCTGGATGTTGCTGTAGAGACGGTCGCTCCACACCCGCTGCCACTCGGCCTTGTGAAGCCAGGACCACGAGTCCTGCGCGAGGATGGACTCCGCCGGGCGGTTCGCCGAGAGACCCCGGAAGGGCTTCTGCTTCAGCGACCAGTGGTGGAAGGTGATGAACTGGTCCCGGTCGGTGATCTGCCAGTTCGCCTTCACGGTGAACATGTCGAAGTCGCCAAGATCGGTGCCTTGATCTTCGGGCTGCCCGGAGATGATCCGGTCGATGACGAACCGGTTGTAGGCGGCGTAGAACCACGCCTTGTCCCGCACGATCGGGCCGCCGAGGTCGATGTGCGCCTCGTAGAACTCGATCACCGGCGCCGTGGTGCCGCCCCGGCTCGTGAGGTCGGAGGTGATGTTGTCGGCGATCATGTCCGGCGGCTCGTAGGCCATGTGCTCGGTGCCGGAGAAGTCGTTACCGCCACTCTTCCACACCGCGTTCACGGTCGCGCCCGGGGTGTTCGACTCCACGTCGGCGCCCTGCGCCGACACCTGGAACTCGCCGATCGCGTAGAAGTCGTAGTAACCGCCCGCGCCGCCGGTGCCCTCGGTGGTGTTCACACCGTCGTTGATGATCCGGTTCTGTCCCCGGACGCCGAAGGTCTCGTAGCCGGACTGCTGGCTCTTGTGGGACCCGCCCACGTCGTAGCCGCGCATCCGCACGCCCGGGCTCTGCTGGAGGACCGCCCACATGTCGGTGGCGGAGGGGACGTCTTCGAGCTGGGTGGTGTCGAACGATGCCGAAACGCCGGTGGTCTTCACGTCCACCACCGGGGATTCACCGGTCACGGTGACCGTCTCGGCGACGGTCGCGATATCCATCGTGGCGTTGATCTCGAAAGTCGAACCACCGACGACGGTGATGTCCTCGAAGACGACGGTCTGGAAACCGCCGAGTTCGAAGGTCATGTTGTAGCTGCCCGCGACGAGCTGCGCGAACCGGTAGGAACCGTCCACGTCGGTGGTCGCCGACCGGGGTGCGACGAGTTCGGCGGACTCCAGGGTGACCGTCACTCCGGGGAGGACGAGACCCTGCGCGTCGTTCGCGGCGCCCTCGAGGCGTCCGTAGATCTGCTGGGACAAGGCCGCACTCGGCCACGCCACCAGCAGCGTAAAGAGAATGAGTTTTCTCATGCTGCTTGGTCCTCCTTGGGGCTCGGAAGCATGGAAAGGGGAAAGATGTCAGCCAGTAAGAGCAACGGTCGGACCAGACGGGCCGAGCGGGTGCTCGCTCAAGCTAAATCGTTCGAAATGGGGAATTTGCGTCCTCGGTTCCGTTTGTCGAAATTCAGAGAACTTGCCTCCACATTCGGTTTATTGGAGCCGAACAGCCAATTCTCTTGAATCTTGCAGGGTTCTGTCAACCCGGGGAACCTCAACTCGCTCCGTGTCCGCACACGTCGTTTTCCCGATGCGGGGCCGGCGGGACGGAAATCGATGCCGCACTGCTTGTCAGCATGGCAGCAAAAAACGCCGTAAAATAACGGCATGCTGTACACACGGCTCACCAGCAGACCGCAGCGCAGCTTCTTCCTATTCGGCATACGGGGGGTCGGGAAGAGCACCTGGGCCCGGTCGGCACTTCCCGATGCGGCCCGCTTCGACCTCCTCGACGAAGCGCTCTTTCACGAACTGATCGGCCGTCCGGGGCGCTTCGCGGAGCTGGTGGCGGGGGTTCCCGACGAGAAGTGGATCGTGGTGGACGAAGTCCAGCGCGCTCCCGCGCTCCTGAACGAGGTCCACCGTCTGATCGAGGAACGCGGGCGCCGGTTCGCCCTCCTCGGGTCCAGCGCCAGGAAACTCCGCGCGGCGGAAACCAACCTGCTCGCCGGCAGGGCGATGCGCAAGGAGATGTTCCCGCTGGTTCCGGAAGAGCTGGTTCAGGACTTCGACCTCGAGCGGGTGCTCCGCATCGGCTCCGTGCCCCTGGTGCTCGCTGCGGAGGATCCGGCCCGGACGCTGCGCGACTACGTCGCCCTCTACCTGCGGGAAGAGATCCGCGCCGAGGCGGCGGTCCGGAATCTTGGAGGGTTCATCCGCTTCCTGCCGGTCGCGGCGCTCCTCCACGGGCAGACCCTGAGCGTCTCCGGTATCGCCCGCGATGCCGGCGTCGCCCGGAGTACGGTCGCCGGATACCTTGAGGTTCTCGAGGACACCCTGCTCGCTTCACGGCTCGGGGCGTTCGAGGCGAAGTTGCGGGTCCGCGAACGACGGCGGCCAAAGCTGTACTGGAAGGATCCGGGGCTCGTGCGGACCGCGAAGGGGCTTTACGGCCCGCTCGCGCCGGAAGAGCGGGGCGCTCTCTTCGAGGGCTGGGTCTTTTCCGTCCTGAGGGCCTATGGCGAGGAGAGGGCGGTCTTCGACGACATCCACTACTGGTCGCCGGCCGAATCCCAGGTCGAGGTGGATTTCCTCCTCCGCCGCGACCGCGATTTCCTGGCTGTCGAGGCGAAGGCCGCGGAGCGCTACCAGACGGGCATGCTCCGGGGCCTGCGGGCGGTGGGCGAGCTCCCCGGACTCGCCCGCCGGCTATTGGTGTACAGCGGCCGCCGCTCGTTCCGCACCGACGATGGGATCGAGATCTGGCCCGCGCTGCGGTTTGCGGAAGAACTCGCGGCGGGCACGCTCTGGCCCTAGCCGCCTTTCGGAGGCTCCGGCCCCGCATAGACTCCGCATCCCGTGGAAGCTCCGCTCCCGTTCCGCACCGCCGGCGCCGCCCTCACCGCGAATCCCCTGCGGACCGCGCTGGCCCTGATCGGCCTGGTGATCGGCGTGGCCTCCGTGATCACCATGGCCGCGCTCGGCTCCGGCGCCCGGGCGGCCGTCGCCGACGACGTGCGTTCCGCCGGGACCAACATCATCGTGGTGCGGGCCGGCAACTACATCCGGGGCGGCGACGCGGTGAACATCCCCTCCGGCTTCGGCCGGGCGGACACGTTGACCCCGGAAGACGCCGAGGCGATCCGCGGGATTGCCGATGTGGCCATGGTGAGCCCGGTCGTCGAGGAGCGGACGGCCCTGCTCGCGGACACCGGCGACTCCTTCGCGCAGATCCACGGCGTTTCGGACGAGGGGCCGCGGATCTACCAGGTGCGGTTCCTGGACGGCGAGAACTTCAGCGCCGGCGACGTGCGGAACCGGCGTGCCGTCGTGCTGCTCTCCTCGCCGGTGGAGGCCGACCTCTTCCCCGGCCGCTCCGGGGTGGGCCGGACGGTGATGCTCCGGGAGCGGGAGTTCGAGGTGGTGGGGGTCTACCAGTCGTCCGACCGGAAGCTGGCCGAAGCGGCGATGGTCCCCCACACCCTGCTCGCCGACCTGGTGGGGCGCGACTACCTGCAGGCCGTCGCGATCGCCACCGAGCGCGCCGGCGACGCCTCCCGGGTGGCGCGGGACGTGGCCAATCTGCTTCGCGAGCGGCATGAGCTGACCCGCGCGGCGCCACCCGCGGAATCGGGCGCTCCGCACTCCTTCCGGCGCGGCACGCGCCTGCCGGATGACTTCGTCGTGCGCACCCAGGCCACCGAAGCCCTGACGCAGGGGCTCTATACGACCGCCGCCGCCTTCGTGCTCGCCTCCATGCCCAAGCTGGACGAAGTCACCTCGGAGGAGATGGTGGGCACGCTGAACCGCGCGACCTCGACGATGACCCTCCTGCTCGGTGCGCTCGCCGGCGTCTCCCTGATCGTCGGCGGCGTCGGGATCATGAACGTCATGCTGCTCGCGGTCACGGAACGCACCCGGGAAATCGGCCTCCGGCTTGCGGTCGGAGCACGGCGCCGCGACGTCATGTGGCAGTTCCTCGCGGAGGCGATCGGCCTCGCCGCGCTGGGCGGGCTCTTCGGGGTTGTCCTGGGCGGACTGTCCTCGACACTCGTCGAAGCCCTGTTCGGGTGGCGGACCCTGATTCCGGCGGTGGCGATCGGCGGGGCCGCCGTACTGGCGATGGGCGTCGGGGTCTTCTTCGGCTGGTATCCGGCCCGGCGCGCGTCAAGGCTCGACCCGATCGTCGCGCTGCGCTCCGAGTAGCGGGCGAGCGCCGCCCGCCCGCTGGGGCTCTTACGGGGGCTCTTCGGGGTCCGGCGGCGGAGCGGCGATCGGCAGCCCGGTGTGCGGGTCCACCGTCGGCGGCTCCATGATGAACGGGACCTCGATCTCGTAGGGCGAGCCCTCGAACCGGAAGTAGACGATCGCCGCCGTGTCCTCGGTGTCGATGGGATCCCCGCTCGCGATCCAGGCTTCACCGAACTCGTCGATCCGGGGCCGGAGAGGTTCGAGCTCCTCCCCCGCCTCCCCCACGCGGCGGATCGTGACCCGCACGTCCTCGGCCACCGCTGCCGGCAGCTCGCTCCGCATGGCGTCGGAGAAGTAGATGCGGTGCTCGCCTTCCGCGCTCAGCACGACCTCGAAATGGAGATCGCCGTGCATGAAGACGTAGCCGCCATACCGGGGAGCGTGATCGCCGTGCGCCATCATCATCCCGGCCATGCCCTCCATCCCCTCGGAAGGCGGTTCTTCTTCGGGAGCCCCGCAGGCGGCGAAGGCGAGGAGCACGACGAGGCGGACCGGGCGAATCAGCAAGGCGTCAACCAGCAGTCAATTATGAAGAGTGGGGGAAAACAGTCGAATGAACTCCGCCGGACTCATGGCTTCGCGGACCGCTTTCACGATCCCGGAAAGACGGTCGTCCGGTGAGAGCCGGGGGTCGATGAGGCTCTCCAGGGCGGCGCGAAACGCGGGGTCCACGGAGGGACGGACGAGAGCGTATCCGCCGAAGCGGTCGGCGTGGGCGAGGAGGCCGTGGGGATCGGGAACGAGGGCCTCGAAGTCGAGCGCGCGGAGCGCCTCCAGGTGCGTCAGTTCGCCGTCCAGGTACCCGGCCAGCACCCGCGATACCACGGGCTCGAGGGCGCGGAGCGATTCGTCGGCGGGAGCGGACGGGACGAGCCCCTCGATCGTGGCCGCCAGACCCTCGAACACGGCGGTCCGGGGACCGTAGAGCGGCACGATCCCGAGCTCGGGCCGGCCGGTCGCCTGGAAGTCCCGGTCGGCGAGGACCGCCTGCAGGTGATGGCCGGGCACCCCCTCGTGGCACGCGAGCCGGTTCAACTCCGAGGACCGGAGCGCCAGACCCCGGGGAAGCCACAGCGCGCCCGCCCCTTCCCCGGAGTAGCGATAGAACGGTGAGGGACCGGTCGGCAGTGCGAGCGCTTCCGCCGGCTCCATCCACCGGATGCCGAGAGGCTCGAGCTCCACCACGGCCGATTCGCCCATTGCGAGGCTCCGGCATGCGGCCAGCGCCGCACGTAACCGGCCATCCGCCGACTCTCCGGACTCGTCCGAGCGCTCGTAGTAGCGGCGCACGCGGACCTTGAGCGGAGCCACACCGGCGAGCGAGCGGTCGACGCGGAAATGGAGACGTTCGGTGTCCACCTCGGGGTCCGTCCAGGAGAGCCCGAAGACATCCCGCAGTTCCTCGGCGATCGGCCGCCGGTCCCCGAGCAGCGAACGGGCGCGGAATTCCATGGCCCGCAGCGACGCCTCGATGCGGCGCACCCGGAACTCGTCCCCGGTCCGCGCCATCTCGCGGGAGCTGTCCGCGAGCCGCCCGGCCCGCTCGGCGATCTCCCGGAGTTCAAGATCCTCGCTCGCCGGAGGAAGCTCCATGAACACGAGGTCCAGGAAGAGCGGGTCCCGCTCGTGAAGTGCGAAGGCGAGCCGCACGTACCGGTCGGCGAGTTCGTTGGCTGTCCGGGGAACGGGATCCGTCGCGGGCGGCGGCGCGGGGTTGCAGGCGCCCCAGGCGAGCAGCGCCGCCGGAACCAGCGGCGGGAGACGGGAGCGGGCGGGGGAACGGCGGATTCGCGAAGCGTATGCGGGGAACGCCTGGAACGCCGGGTTCCCCGCCCTTTGACGGCTGCCGAGCCGGGGCGTATCTTCCGGCACTGGACCGTTCGACTCAGGGAGGAGATTCTGATGACGCAGAAGGCAACGCGATTCGTCCTGTTCCCGATCCTCGCTTCCGGGCTTGGCCTGCTTGCCTGCGGGGCGCCGGAGATGGAGGACCCGATGGCCCTCACCACCGAGACGCTCGGCGTGCGGGCTGACGGCGATACCGAGATCTCGCCGGACCTGTCGCAGGTCCCCGACGAACTCCAGCAGGTCTTCCAGCACATCGACGACAACGTGGACGAGCACGTCCTGAACCTCCGCCGCTGGATCCAGCAGCCCAGCATCTCGAACTCCGGCGAGGGCATCCCGGAGTCCGCCCAGATGGTGAAGGGCTTCTTCGACCAGCTCGGCTGCCAGCACTCCCAGGTCTACGAGATCCCGATGACCGAGTGGGGACAGCCCGGCAATCCGGTGGTCTACGCGAACTGCAACTACGGCGCCGAACGCACCCTGCTCATCTACTGGATGTACGACACGATGCCGATCACCCAGCCCGAGGCCTGGGTGCTGCCGCCGTTCGACGGGGAGTTCAGCGAGTTCGGCCCCTTC
>CAYUVU010000271.1:0-7523 GCA_964448205.1 uncultured Acidobacteriota bacterium | reverse complement strand
GCGCGAACATCATCCGTGGAGATGGGCCACCCCCCGGAACATCCGGCCACACGGTGATTCGCCATTCCGCCGCGCTTCGCGCAGCGGGTGCCGGCTGAAGCCGGCGTTCCCTAACACACCGCGATGGCGTCGATCTCCACGAGGAAGCCCTTGCCGGGGAGGCGCTCCGGCTGGATGGTGGAGCGGGCGGGTTTGTGGCCGTTGAACATCCGCTCGTAGACCTCGTTCATGGCCGCGAACTCGTTCATGTCGGCCACGAAGACCCCGCAGCGGACCACCTTCTCCAGGCTCGAACCCGCAGCCTCCAGGATCATGGCGATGTTCCGGAACACCTGCTCGGTCTGGGCCGCCACCCCGTGGGGCGCGAAACCGGTCTTCGGGTCCACCCCCACCTGGCCGGAAACGAACACCAGGTTGCCCACCCTGGCGGCGGGGCTGTAGGGGCCGGCCGGCTTCGGCAGGCCCTCGCCGGCGATCAGGGTGATCTCGTCGCTCATCTCAAATCTCCATCAGCGCCTCACGTAGCGGCGCCGCACGACGCCCGGTTCGCCGGGGTCGGGGTGCGGGGGGCCCGCAATCCAGCGGACCTCGTCGATCTTCGGGAAATGGACCGCGCCCTGCCCCGGCTGGAGCCGGACGCGGTCGGGAACAAAGGTCATGTCGAGGAAGTCGGCGTACTCCATCGCTTCCTCGTAGATGCGGGCGCCGCCCAGGAACCAGACGGTCTCCCCCTCGCACGCCGCCAGCGCCGCCGCCAGCGAACCGAACGACTCCGCGCCCTCCACCGGGCGCGAGCTGATCACGATGTTCCGGCGCCGCCGCATCGGACGCCGGGGCAGCGAGTCCCAGGTCAGGCGTCCCAGGATGATCGTGGTGTCCTTCGTCAGCCGCCAGAGGCGCTTCCGGTCGCCGGGATAGTCCCAGGGGATCCCGCCGTCCACGCCGATGATCCCCTCCGGCGACACCGCCGCCATGCTCGCCCGGAAGGGGGCCGGGGGAAGCGCCTCGGGGTCCTCCCGCCAGCCTCCGCTCATACCGCGACCGCGAAGCGGATGCCCGGGTGGGGGTCGTACCCCTCCAGCACGAAGTGGGACATGATCTCGGCGGTGTCGTTGTCGAGCAGCGACATCGTCCCGTCCAGCGTGGACACCGTGTCAGAAAGTGTCAGCCGGGGCAGCGGTCGGGGCTCCCGGGTGAGCTGCTCGCGGAGCCCGGGCACGTGGTCGTACTCGGCCATCGAGCCGTCGGCCTTCCGCGTGTAGATGTGGGCGTCCACCAGCGTGTGGCCCATCACCCCGGGCTTCAGGCCCGACCACAGCGCAAACAGGTGCAGCAGCAGCGCGTAGCCCGCGATGTTGTAGGGCAGCCCGAGCGCCACGTCGCAGCTCCGCTGGGTCAGGTGCAGGTTGAGCCGCGGCTCGCCGGCCTCGTCGTACTGCACGTTGAACACGAAGGCGAAGTGGCAGGGCGGGAGCGAGCTGTGGTGGGCGTTCTCCGGCGACCACGCGCTGATCACCAGCCGCCGCGACGTGGGGTTCCGCTGGATCTCGTCGAGCACCCAGCGGACCTGGTCCGCCGTTCCCTGCGACCCCGGATGCGACCGCCAGAGGTTGCCGTAGGGACTCGGCACCGCGCCGTGCTCGTCCGCCCACGGATCCCAGAAGCGGCACTTGTGCTTCTTGAGCAGCGCGATCGTCGGTTCGCCGGACAGGAACCAGAGGTTCTCCACCACGATGTTCTTCCAGCTGATCTTCTTGGTGGTGAGCAGCGGAAAGCCCCCGTCCATCGGGATCACCGAGTTGACGTTGAACGTGGAGATCGTGTCCACCCCGGTGCGGTTCGGCCGGCGGGTCCCGGTCTCGAGCACCCGGCGGACGGTGTCCAGATAGACCTTCACCGCTTGCCCCAGAGCGCCGAGGCGAGCGCGGCGACGAACGCCTCGATGTCCTCCACGTCGTTGTAGAGGTGCGGGGTGACCCGGATGGTGTCCCCGCGGATGCTCACGAACACCCGCCGCTCGGAGAGCCGGACGCGCACCCGGGAGAGGCCCTCGGGGCCGCTCTCGGCGGGCAGGCCGACCGCCAGGTAGTGGGGCGAGCGGTGCAGGTCGTTGCCGGTGTCGCACCCCAGTTCCTTCGCCGCGGCCGCGAGACGGCGCGTCGTCGGCCCGATGGTCCTCAGGATGTTCTCCGGGCCCCACTCCAGCACCTGCCGGGCCGCCGCGAGCGCCGCGGGCACCAGCGCGAAGTTGGAGCGCTCTCCGCAGTCGAGGCGCCGGGCGCCGGGCTGCCAGTCCTCGGTGTAGTCCACGAGGCGGGCGAAGTCGCGGGCGTTGGCCTTCTGGATCCAGTTGCGCTCGACGGGCGCGACCTCCTCGAGGTGCGGCGCGACGTAGAGGTATCCGAGCGAATACGGCCCCATGAGCCACTTGTAGCTGGCGCCGGCCACGAAGTCGGGCCGGCTCTTGTCCACGTCGAACGGCAGCGCGCCGAGCGACTGCGTCGCGTCCACCACCAGCGCCGCGCCCGCCTCCCGGGCCTGCGCCCCGATGCGCGCCAGGTCGAAGATTCCCCCGTCGGTCCAGTGCACGTTGGGCAGCGCCACCACCGCGACCCGTTCATCGATTTCGGCGAGCACCGCGCGGGTCCAGTCGCCGTCCTCGGGGCGGGGCACGAAGCGGACCTCCCCACCGGTCCGCCGCGCCTTGTCGGTCCAGGGATAGACGTTCGAGGGGAACTGCTCCTCGGCGAGCAGGATCCGTTGTCCCGGTCGCACGGCGACATGGTTCGCGGCGAGCGAGATCCCGTAGCCGGCGGAGGGGGTGAGGGCGACCGCGTCCGGGCCGGCGCCGAGGAGCTCCGCCCACGCCGCGCGGAGCGCTTCCGAGTCGTCGAAGAAGTCGCTCACCTCGATCTCCCACGGCCGCGCCTTTCGCCGGAGTCCCGCGGTCCCCGCCTCCACCACGCTGTGGAGGAGCGGCGACATGTAGGCGCAGTTCAGGTAGGCGATCTCCCGCGGCATGTCGAAGAGGTGCCGCTGGGACGGGATCGTGGCGACGCGAAGGGAGGCCGGCGTCATTCGCCGGAACGCTCGGCGAGCATCTCCCGCACCCGCCGGACCGTGGTCTCGACCTTGAGCTCGATGCCCTTCGCGCCGAGTTCACGCGAAGCGAGCGTGGGATCGCCGCTCACGCCGCTGCCCTCGAAGCCGCCGTCCCGGACCCGCTTGTCCGGCCGGATCTGGTCGGGCGCCACGTACCAGAGCTGTGAGGTGTCCGTCACCCCCGCATGGCGTCCGATGGCGTCCTCGGGGATGCCCTGCTCGAGGAGCCAGTCGCGGAAGCCGTTCCCCCGGTAGTACTCGGGGACGTAGAGGACGCGGGAGGGGCTGCCGGCCGCTTCCCATTCCCCGTTCAGCTTCTCGGCGACCGCAGCCATGCCCCGCTGGTTGCCGCCGCTGTCGCCGATGAAGATGACGTTCTCGAAGCCGTGGAGCGCGAAGCCGCGCGCGGTGTACTCGAGGAGCGCCTCGAAGTGCTCCTGCGGGAGGGTGATCGCGCCGGCGTAGCGCATGTGGCCGGTCGGGGGGTCGATCCCGCCCTCGGGCACGTAGGCGACCACCGGGGCCACCAGGGTTCCGCCCAGTTCCCGGGCGATCCGCTCCGAGGCCTCCCGGATGATGAAGTTGTGCTTCCCGAGCACCATGTGCGGCCCGTTCTGCTCGGTCCCGCCGGTGGGCACGATCACCGAGCGGGTGCCGGCGCGGACCCGCGCCGCGACCTCCGTCCAGGTGAGTTCCTGGACGAACACGGTGTCGGGGCCGGTGGTGGCGTCGGCGGGCGCCGGGATGATCTCCTGGGCGGCGGCCGCGGGGGCGAGGAGGAGGGAAAAGAGAGCGAGGAAACGGGACATAGGCAACCGGGCCGGATCGTACAACGGCCGAGGCGCTGGAACCCCACCTGGGGATCCTGGCCGGTGCTCACCCCGGGACCACGCGCCGGCGATGAACGAAACGGCCCTCGGTTACCGGCCCGCCGGAAAGAAAAAAGGCGTCCGGGCGAGCACATTGTCTCGACGGACCGCGATAAGGCAGCCCTCCCGAACGCGGTTGGCAGGCTAGTTGCCACACCCACGGTTGTCAATGATCCGGCCGTCAGGATCGCGAAGGCGCATGCCACGTAGCCGGCGGCGGTGTGGATGATCGCCGGGAACGTCCGGGCGGCGGCACCGCGGGCGAGCGTCCTACGCGTCAATCAGCGCGCTTCGACCACGAATTGCGGATCGCGAATGTGATACCCAATGTGATACCGGGCATTCGCAGCTGCGTCTGTCAAGGGCCGTGATGGCGCCGCCGGCTTGGAACGCCGGCTTCAGCCGGCACCCGCTGCGCGGAGCGCAGCGGAACCGCGAATCGCCGTGTTGCCGGATGTTCCGGACGGCGGCCCATCTCCACGGATGACGTCCGCGCCGTCGCCCGCCTGCGGCGGGCTGTGCCGGCTGAAGCCGGCGTTCCAAGCCGTACGCGCCGCCTGCGGGGTTGGGCGTTGCGACGAAAGGCTTGCCCTGAGGCGAAGTGGGGTTGCGCCGTGCGCGGTGCGGAGCACCGCGCGTGCCGGTCTGAAGACCGGCGGTCCCGGCCGCCGCGCTACTCGGGCGCCGTGCCCCCCGCGGCCTGGAAGGCTTCGACGATGCGGTTCTGGCGGAGGAGGGCGAGGCCGACCATGACCGTCGCGAGGATCGCGAAGACGAAGACGAGGTAGCCGGCGGCGGTGTGGATGACCGCGGGGAAGGCCCGGGTGTGGGCGCCGCCCCCCAGGATGAAGGCGGCCATCGGGAGGATCATGCCGCCCATCGCCCAGGGCATCGCGCTCGCCTTGAGGCGGCGGCTCCGCGCCAGCAGCTCCGGGCCGCGCGGGTCGTCCACCAGGACCGGCGGGCCGCTCTCGCCGGCGAGCGCCTTCCGCATCATGCTGGTCATGGCGACCAGGTAGAAGTAGCTCATGGTGTGGGCGAACACCACCAGCATCACCGCGATGAGTCCGGCCCCGATGTGGAAGGCGAGCGTCCCGTCGCCCACCGCGAAGCAGGTGTAGGCAAAGAAGGCGAGCCCCGCCAGGTGGACGGTCAGCAGGCCGAGCGCCACTGCGGAAACTAGCGGGGCAGAGCCCGCTCAGGCGTCGGCCGGCTCTTCGACCACCAGGTCCGGCACCACGAACTCGCTCCGCCGGCGGATCAGGTCGATGAAGTCGTGGATGAACGACACCACCTCGTCGTGCGAGAGGCCGTGCGAGCGCGCCAGCTCCTCGAGGTCGTCGGCGTCGAGCTCGGCGCGCGCGGCGGCGACCGAGCCCGGCCCGAACTTCTCGGAGAGCGCCTCGAGCAGCGGCTTCGCGAGACCCTCGGGCACCGCGCCCATGATCGCCTTCGGCAGGACGGCCCCTTCCCCCTGCCCCGCGCCGGCGTCGGGGCCGGCCGGACCGGCCGGGACCTCCACCACCCGCGCGGCCCGCGGAACCCCCAGCTCCGCCGCCGCCGGCTCCGGGCCGACCGCCTGGCGCTTCAGGCGTAGTTGCGCCACGTCCCAGCGGGCGTAGTGGCCCATGCAGTCGAAGACGTTCTTGGCCACGATCCGGTCGGCGAGGTCGAGATCGGCGATCACCAGCCCCTCCTCGCCGAAGAGGGGCTCCGCCGCGTAGGTCCCGAACGGGGTGGCGATGGCGCTCCCGCCCATCGCCCACTTCCAGTTCGTCGTCTTCTTGTAGGGGAAGTCGTCGGGCACGTCGTCCTCGGTCAGGAAGAGCGAGGCCGAGACCACGAACGTCTGCGTCTCGAACGCGTACTCGCGCACCGCGGCATCCTGGTCCGAGCGGTGCAGCGGATGGAGCGTCCCCGTCATGTCCCGGACGGTGTTCCCCGGCCCCCCGTAGGCCCAGTAGCCCGGCCAGCAGGCGGCGTGCACCTCCTCGCCCTTCACCGCCATCGCCGCCTTCAGCAGCGTCATGTGGTTCTCGAAGCAGATCAGCCCGCCGAGCCTCCCGAACGGGGTCTCGAAGACCCGCAGGTCGCTCGCGTCGCCCCGCCCCCAGAAGATCCGCTCCTGGTGGGTGGGCATCAGCTTCCGGTGGCGGCCCATGATCTCCCCGTCGGGGCCGATGAACAGCATCGTGTTGTAGAGGGTGCGCGAGCCCGGCCGGTCGTCCTGCTCGTTCAGGCCGATGACCGCGGTGAGCCCGGCGTCCTTCACGGCGCGTCCGAGTTCCTCGGTCTCCGGACCCGGGATGCGCACCGCCTCGTCGTAGAAGCGGACCACCGTCTCCTTCCAGCGCCGCGCCGACTCGGGGTCCGTGTAGCCGAAGTTGTTCCGCCAGTAGGGATAGACGGGGATCCCGGTCTCCGGGGTCACGATGAGGTCCACGCCCTGCCGGCCGGCCTCGCGGATCGTCTCGGCGTACTTCTCGACGCTCGCCTTCTTGTCCATGAAGACGGGGCTGATCTGGGCGGCGCAGGCGCGCAGGCTTCGCTTCTTGGTCACGTCGCTAGTGGCTGTGGCCGTGGTGTCCCGGGTCGTGGTGGTCGTGGTGCGGGGGATGTGCTTCCCCGGAGCGCCAGTCGTCGGGGCAACTGCAGATCAGGTTCCGGTCGCCGCGGGTGTTGTCCACCCGGCCCACCGGCGGCCAGTACTTGTGGGCGCCCAGCCACGGGGCCGGGAAGGCGGCCTGCTCCCGGCTGTAGGGGCGGTCCCACGAGTCGGAAACGACGTCGCGGGCGGTGTGCGGGGCGAGCCGCAGCGGGTTCCGCTCCGGGTCGGCCCGACCCTCCTCGATGTCGCGGATCTCGGCGCGGATCCGGATCATCGCGTCGCAGAAGCGGTCCAGTTCCTCGCGCGACTCGCTCTCGGTGGGCTCGATCATCAGCGTGCCCGCCACCGGGAAGGACATCGTGGGCGCGTGGAAGCCGTAGTCCATCAGCCGCTTCGCGATGTCGTTCGCCTCGACCCCGGCGGTCTTCTTGAACGGCCGGCAGTCGAGGATGAACTCGTGGGCCACCCGGCCCTGCTTGCCCACGTAGAGCAGCGGGTAGTGGGCCTTCAGCCGGTGCGCCATGTAGTTCGCCGACAGGATCGAGACCTCGCTGGCCTCCTTGAGGCCCGACGCCCCCATCATCCGGATGTAGGCCCACGAGATGGGCAGGATCGCGGGGCTGCCCCAGGGCGCCGCGGAGATCGCGCCGACCCGCCGGGGATCCTGCGGTCCGTAGGGGTGCCCCGGGAGGAACGGGGCCAGTTCCTCGGTCGCCGCCACCGGTCCCATCCCCGGTCCGCCGCCCCCGTGGGGAATGCAGAAGGTCTTGTGCAGGTTGATGTGGCAGACGTCGGCCCCGACCGCCGCGGGAGTCGTGAGCCCCACCTGGGCGTTCAGGTTGGCGCCGTCGAGATAGACGAGGCCGCCCGCCTCGCGGACCATGGAGCAGACCTCGCGGACCCGCTCCTCGAAGACCCCGTGGGTCGAGGGGTAGGTGATCATC
>CAYUVU010000270.1:0-1817 GCA_964448205.1 uncultured Acidobacteriota bacterium | reverse complement strand
ATCGCCGGGCTGCGGCTGCCCACCCCCCTGATCGCCGCCAGCGGCACCTTCGGCTACGGCGACGAGTACCGGGAGGTGGCGGACTACGACTGCATCGGAGCGATCTCGGCCAAGGGCCTCTACCTCGAGCCCCGGGAGGGGTGTCCGCCGCCCCGAATCTGGGAAACCCCGTCCGGCATGCTGAACGCCATCGGCCTTCAGGAGGTCGGAATCCGGCGCTTCCTCGCCGACAAGCTCCCGGCCGTCCGCGCGCTCGGAAAGATCGTCATCGCGAACATCTGCGGGAGCTCGCTCGAGGAGTACGGCGAACTGTCGAGGATCCTCGACCAGGCGGAAGGGGTGTCCGCCATCGAGGTGAACATCTCCTGCCCGAACGTCGCGGAGGGCGGGATCGAGTTCGGCTGCGACCCCGACATGGCCGCGCGGGCCACCGAAGTGGTGCGCCGGGGCACGCGGCTTCCGGTGATCCCGAAGCTCAGCCCCAGCGCGAGCGACATGGCCGCCGTGGCCCGGCGGGTCGCGGAGGCCGGCGCCGACGCGGTGTCCCTGATCAACACCATCCCCGCGATGGCGGTGGACGTGGAGACGCGGCGTCCGCGCCTCGCGAACGTCGTCGGGGGGCTGTCGGGCCCGGCGGTCCGTCCCATCGCGGTGCGCATGGTGTGGGAGGTCGCGCGGGGAAGCCGGCTTCCGGTCATCGGCATGGGTGGGATCGCGAACGCCGAGGACGCCCTCGAGTTCCTGCTCGTGGGCGCCGCCGCGGTGCAGATCGGCACCATGAACTTCGTGGACCCGGGGGTCTGGCGGCGTACCTTCGACGGGCTGGCCGCCTACTGCCGCCGGCACGGGGTCGCCGCCCTGCGCGACCTGACCGGGGCGATGCGATCGGAACCGGCAGGGTGACGATGTCCCCGGCCGGCTCCGGCCCGGCGCCTCCACCGCTCCCCGGCTGGGTGGCGGAACCGGGGGCCGGTGAGCTGGTAGTCGCCGTCGATACCGCCTCCCTCGACGAGGCGCTCCGCCTGCGGGACGTCCTGGCGGGCGCGGCGTCCTTCTACAAGGTGGGCAAGGAGCTCTTCACCGCGGCGGGCCCGCGCGCCGTTTCCGAGTTTTCCGCGGTGGGGCGCGTCTTCCTGGACCTGAAGTTCCATGACATCCCGGCCACCGTGGCTGGTGCGGTACGGGCCTCGGCGACCCTGGGGGCGAGCATTCTCGATGTCCACGCCTCCGGCGGACGGCCGATGCTGGAGGCGGCGGCCCGGGCCGCTTCGTCCGCTCCGGCGCCGCCGCTCCTCCTCGGGGTCACGGTCCTGACCCACTTCGACCCGGAGAGCGCCGCCGAGGTGTTTCCCGGGGTGTCCATCCGCGACCAGGTCCTGAACCTCGCGCGGCTCGCCCGGGACGGCGGGTTGGGCGGCGTGGTCGCCTCCGCCGCCGAAGCCGCGGCGCTTCGCGACGCTCTCGGTGATGATTTCGTGCTGCTCGTTCCGGGGGTCCGACCCCGCTGGGCGGCGGACACGCACGATCAGAAGCGGGTCGCCACTCCCGGGGAAGCGGCGCGTCGGGGAGCGAACTACCTCGTTGTCGGCCGGGCCATCACGAGGCACCCGGATCCCCGCTCGGCGACGCTTCGGATCCTCGAGGAAACCGCGGGCTGAGCCGGGTTTTGCCGGCGCGCGGAGGACGCGGCAACCGGGCCGGAACCCTCCGGTCTGTCGTTGACTTCGGTGAGAGCGATCCGATAGCCTCTGACTGGCTCTTCATTCGATGCCCCCGGAGGTTTCCTTGTGAGAAAAGCCATCGCCACCCTGCTGTTG
>CAYUVU010000269.1:0-2566 GCA_964448205.1 uncultured Acidobacteriota bacterium | reverse complement strand
CCCCCGCCCCGATGCCCTGATCGCCCGCCTGGAGGACGCCGGGGGACAGCCCCCGAGCGAGCGCGACCGGGCGCTCGCGCGAGAACTCGTGTTCGGCGTCCTGCGCCGGCGGCGGGCCCTCGACTACGCGCTCGACAGCTACTCGCGCCGGCCGGTCGGCAAACTCGACCTCCCGGTGCGCACCGCGCTCCGCCTCGGCCTCTACCAGCTTCGCTACCTGGACCGGGTACCGGCCAGCGCCGCGGTCCACGAGTCCGTGTCTCTCGCCGCCGCTTCCGCCCGGCCCGGGGCGGCCGGTCTCGTCAACGCCGTCCTCCGCGCCTATCTCCGGGCGGACCACCCTTGGCCCCGCCCCGGCGGAGACCGGGACCTCTACCTGCGCGCCGGCCTGTCGTATCCGGACTGGATGGTGGACCGCTGTCTCCGGCAGCTCGGAACCGAGGGCGCCAGGCGGAGGCTGGAAGCCGGCAACCGCCCCCCGACGGTCTTCCTGCGCGTCAGCCGGCGGCTGGGGCTCGAGGAGGTCCGGCAGCGGCTCGCGGAGGACGGCGTGGAAACCGAGCGTTTTCCGATCGCTCCCCGCTGCCTCCGGGTGACTGGGGGGAACCCCCTTGATTCGTCCCTGCACCGGGAGGGCGCGATCCACATTCAGGACGCGGGGTCGCAACTCGTGGCCTGGCTGCTGCCCGTGGACGGGGCCCGCCGGTGTCTCGATGCCTGCGCCGCCCCCGGAGGGAAAGCCACCATCCTCGCGGAACGGATCGAACCGCGGCCGCTCGTTGCCGCCGACCGCCGGCCAGGCCGGGTGGACCTGCTGGACTCCACCGTCCGGCGCCTCGCGGCCGGCAACGTGCTGCGGCTCGCCGCCGACGCGGCCCGCCCCCCCTTCGCGGCGGCGACGTTCGACCGAATCCTTCTGGACGTTCCCTGCAGCGGCCTCGGAACCCTGGCGCGGAATCCCGACATCAAGTGGACCGCCTCTCCGGCGCGCGTCCGCGAACTCGCCGAGGCCGCGGGCCGCATCGCCCGGGCCGCCGCGGACCTTCTCGGCCCCGGCGGCATGCTGCTCTACGCGGCCTGTTCGCTCGAGCCGGAGGAAACGGCCGAAGCCGTGCGCGGTCTGCTCTCCGCGAGGCCCGGCCTCCGGCAGCTCTCCCTCGCGGACCGCCTGCCCGAGGCGCTCGCCCCACTCGTCGACGAGCAGGGCGCACTCCGCGTCGCACCCGAAGACCACGGGACCGACGGGTACTTCGCGGCGCTCCTGCAGCGCACCGACGGCTGAGGAAGGGCCGTCGCCCGGGCCGGCCAGCCGACCCCGGACGACACTACACTTCCGCCAGGGCACCACCTTGGGCAATCTCCGGATCCGCTGGGCGCGCGGCGGGAATTCCTCCACGTCGCGGCTGTCGCGAGGCCTCTACTACCTCCTGATCGGATCGCTGCTCGGCGCCACCTTCGCCTTCGCCGCCGCGGCAACCTTCCTGGTCGCCTCCTCCGCCGCGGACCCCACCGTTCCGGACCTCACGGGCCTCGAAGTCGCGGCCGCCGAAGCCGTGCTCGGCGGCGCGGGATTGCGCCTCGCGGAGGGCCAGGCCCGTTTCGACGACCACGTCCCGGAGGGCCGCATCGTTTTCCAGGAGCCGGCGCCGGGGTCGTTCTTCAAGCGCGGGCGTTCCGTCCAGGTGTTCCGCAGCCTCGGGCCCACCCGCCGGGTCGTCCCGCGGCTCGAGGGCAGCACGCTCACCGAGGCCCGGCGGCAGCTCGAAGCCGCCGAGCTGAACGTGGGCCGGGTGGCCGAGGTGGAGAGCGACACCTACCTCGCCGGCCGGGTCATCGCCCAGTCTCCGGTGGCCTACAGCGAGACGGTTCCCGACACCGCCGTTTCGGTGCTCCTCTCCGCCGGATCGGAACCCGAGTCCTTCGTCATGCCGGATTTCATCGGCCGCCGCTACGGGGAGATCGCCGATGACCTGAGCCGGAGCGCCGTCCGGGTGCGCGATGTCCGGAGCGTCCCCTACCGGGGGGTTCCGGCGGGCATCGTGGTGGACCAGGTGCCCGCGGCCGGCGCCAAGGTGAGCCGCGCGGACCGGATCGTGCTGACCCTGAGCCGGTAGAGTCGCAGATTCGGATGCGGCTGACTCCTTCGCTTCTCTCCGCCGACTTCACGCGTCTGGCGGAGGAGATCCGGACGGTGGAGGAGGCCGGAGCGCACGGACTGCACCTCGACGTCATGGACGGGCACTACGTCCCCAACCTGACCTTCGGGCCGATGCTGGTGGCCGCGGTGCGGCGCTGCACCGACCTGCCGCTCGACGCCCACCTGATGATCGACAACGCCCCGGAACACATCGGGGCCTACGCGGACGCGGGGGCGGACGCCATCGCGGTGCATCCCGAAGCCGTACCCCATCTCCACAAGACGATCTCCGACCTCCGTTCCCTCGACGTCCGGCCCGGACTGGCCATCAACCCGCTCTCGCCCCTGTCATCGCTCGATGAGGCGCTGGCAGCCGTGGACTACGCGATCGTCATGTCGGTCAACCCCGGCTGGGGCGGGCAGCGCTTC
>CAYUVU010000268.1:0-3152 GCA_964448205.1 uncultured Acidobacteriota bacterium | reverse complement strand
CGTTCCCCGGCGGGTCGCGCTCGTAGACGAACCGGTCCCAGACGCCGTTGCCCATGATGACCAGATCCTCGAAGACGACCGGCGGCGAGGTCTGCGTGTAGTGGAGGCGGTTGATGGGCCAGAGGAGCTGGGCGGTGAGGTCGATCTCGCCGCCGTCCCCGAACGAGGGGTCGGGTTCGCCCGTGACGGTGTCGATCGAGATCAGGCGCCAGCGGCTGTTCAGGAATACCCGCCGGTCGCCGGCGTCGTTCTCCCAGAGCGCTACCCCGCGGTGGACGAACCCGGTGCCGTTCGGGACCTGTCCCCACTCGGTGATCCGCGGGTCGTAGGTCCACAGCACCTCGCCGGTGTCCGGGTTCAGCGCCACCACCTTGTTGTAGGAGGTGCTCACGTACATCACCCCGTCGTAGACCAGCGGGGTGTTCTCGAAGCTGCCCGGCCGCACCGGGTTGTCGGGCACCGGAAGCCGCGGACCGCGGAGCGGCCCCTCGCCGGTGTCCCACTCCCACGCCAGTTGCAGATTGGCGACGTTCTCCCGGTTGATCCTGGTCAGCGGGGAGTAGTGCATCGAGCCGGGATCGCCGCCCCAGCTAGGCCATTCGACGCGCGGGGTAGCGGCGTCTTCCGGTTGCCCGGAAGCTTCGGCCGCGAACGCGGCGAGGAGGAGCAGGACGGCGAGTCGGGTCATGGCGGGGATTATCGGGGAGAGGGTGGCGCGCCGGCTTGGAACGCCGGCTTCAGCCGGCACGCGCTGGCCGCAGGCCAGCGCACGGCACAACCCCACCCACGCCCACCGTGGCGCCACCGGCTTGGAACGCCGGCTTCAGCCGGCACGCGCGGCGCCCGTCGACCCACTCGATGGTGCTCTCCTGGGCGCGCGCCGCAACCCCGTCTCAAGATACTGCGATCTTTGCCGTCAAATCACGAAGAACGCCATTCCGAATCAAGGATAGTGCTAACTTGAAATCGCGACGGTTCCGCGTCGGGGGTTCCTACCCTCGCTCCGGTGACTCCTCCGCGAGGATCGCGTCCAACGTTTCGACGAGCTTCGGCAGGTGCACGGCGACGGTGTCATGGAGCCGGTCCCGTTCGATGGCGTCGTATTGGTGGGCCAGCACATTCCGCATGCCGATCACGTTCCGCCACGGGATCTCCGGATGCGCGTCACGGAACTCGGGGGAAACGCGGGTGGCCGCCTCGCCTACGGTCAGAACGAGATAGCGGAGGGCCCGGTCCAGCGTCCGGTCATTCTCCAGCGCGTCCGCGCTGGCGGCTTGGAACGTTTCGACCGCCTCCGGGGCGTGGTCGCGCATGTCCCGAACGGGCCCGGCGTCACTCCGGCGCTTCATAGAACAGCTCCATGGACGCGGCGACTTCCTCCTGCATCCACGGCCGCAACGACCGGAACTCGTGGATATCCGCCTTTCTCCCCACGATGGCGCTCAACTCGTACTGCATGTCCACGAGCTCGAACAGCCCGAACCGTGCGTCCGGCGTGAACTCCGCCACCACATCCACATCGCTGTCCGGCCCGAAGTCGTCGCGGAGCACGGACCCGAACAGCGAGAACCTCCGGATCCGGTGTTTTCTGCAGAACGCCGCGATCTCATCCCGGGGGATGTGCAGCCGGGGACTCATGCCGCTGCGTTCTCGAACCTGCGGCGCCTCAACCCTGCGTCACGGGTGAGCATCGGCTCATTCTACGCTCGGGCGCTGGTGTTCCCGGGCGAGGGTGCGAGAGGTGGAGAGTGTCCTGGCGCCGGCGGCCACCGCGTTGCGGCAACGCGGCTTGGGTCAGCGCAACCGAGCGAGGAAGTCCGCCTCGTCGCGGGCGGCGAGCGCCGCAGCCACGACGGCGTCGGCGGACGCGGCGCGAACGGCGACCGGAATCCGGGCCTCCGAAACCTCGACCCCGCGGCGGCGCAGGATGGAGAGGGCGGTGTGCGCCAGCGCCTCGGCGCGGCCCTCAACTACCCCTTGGGCGCGGCCCTCCTCCATCCCCTCGGTGTGACCTTCGGTGAACGCCCGGGTGCGGCCCATCCGCGTCAGGCGCAGCGCCAGGCGATCGTCCTCCGCCACCGTGCCCTCCCGCTCGCCGAGGGCCCGCCCCACCCGCCAGAGGTCCGACTCCGTCGCCTCGGACATCCGCGTCTCGTTCAGCGCCCGGTGGATCTCGACCGCCTTCCAGCCCGGAAACGCCCGGCTCTCCTCCGACTCCCGGTACCCGCCCTCCTCGAGCAGGTAGATCCGGAGTTCGGGACGAAGGGCGCGCGGCCGGCTGGGGGAGCCCCGGTTGGGAACCTCCACCCACACCTCCGGGAGTCGCCAGTCCGCGTAGGCGACCAGCTTGCCCCGCCGCACGTCCGTCGTGTTGTCCACTTCGAGCAACACGTCCGGCAGCTCGTCTTCCCTCACGATCACCTTTCCGTACTCCGAGAGCTCCGCGCGGTCCGGATCGAGGTACATCGCCTGGTCCGCCTGCATGATGTCTCCCAGGCTACCGTCCGCCTCGCGGAACCGCAGGTCGGTCGCGCCGATGCAGCGTACTTCCGATCCCCGCGCGATGGCGATCTGCCGGACGAGTTGCGCGAGCCGCGCCCCCGGACCCTCGTGGTTCAGCGAGACGGGCTCCCGCATGATCCAGGCGGTCTCGCTTGCCCCGTGCCAGTACTCCACCCGGCGGCCCTCCCACGCAGGGCTCTCGATCTCGGCTTCGCTCACCCGCACCGGATCGCAGCCCACGAACTCCAGTTCGGACACCGGCGTACGCTGGCCGGCCCCTTCGTTGGGCGACCGCGACCCGACCGCCAACCGGTGCATCGCCGCAGTCTAGCCGTCTCCGGACGCCGCGGCCTCAGAGGGCGAAGCTCATTACATAGAGACCCACGCCGGTCGCGCAGGTGAACCACAGTCCGGCGAATGTAAGCCGGCCCCAGAGCTGGTGCCGCGGGCCGAAGGAACCCGGCAAGACGCCGGGGAACCGGCGCCAGGACAGGACTGCCAGGACACACCAGGCGACAAAGGTGGGGATCGCGACCGCGAGATGAACACCGAAGAGGCCGGCCAGCGTTGCGGTGCCGTGGTACGCGCTCAAGGCGAAGGCGTCCATGGCGTGTCCGAAGCGGATGCTGCCCTCGAGCAGCAGCACCGCC
>CAYUVU010000267.1:0-2181 GCA_964448205.1 uncultured Acidobacteriota bacterium | reverse complement strand
GTACAGCCGGGAGGTGGAGGAGACGGAAGGTTGGGTGCGGCACGTCTCGGGTCGGGTTGGTCCGGGCGGGGGCGTCGGGGATCGGCGGCTTCCGGCGTCGGCGCGGGAGCGGTTGCGGTCGGCGCTCGCCACGGTGGAGGTCGGGGATCTGCACGCGCGGCTGCGTTCGACGGGGGTGGAGCACGGGCCTTCGTTCCGGGCGTTGAGGCGCCTGTGGGCTGGGGAGCGGGAGGCGCTTGGGGAGGTGCGGCTGCCGGAAGGCCTGGGGAGCGTGGGTTCGGCGACGACGGTGCTGCTGGATTCCTGTTTCCGGGTGCTGGCAGGCGCGCGGGAGGCTGGGGTAGGGTCCGGCGAGGATCCGTGGCTTCCGGCGGGCTGGGAGCGGTTGTGGTTGTCCGGGGAGTTGCCGGAGGTGGTGTGGTGCCGGGCGGAGCGGGAAGCGGCGTCCGCGGGGGAGCGGGTTGTGGAGCTGTGGCTGTTCGGGGAGGACGGGACGCCGGTTGGCGGCGTGAGCGGCTTCCGGCTGCGGCGGGCGAGTCGTTCGGCGCTGCTGGCGGCCTCGGCGGGAATCGGGGAGTTGCTCTACTGGGAGGAGTGGCGGGAGTCGGCGACGGGGCGGATGCCGTCCGCGCGATTCCTGGCCGACCCGCAGGTGGTGGCGCGGCGGGTGCGGCAGGGGTCGGCGGGGCGTCAGGCGGCGGCAGCGGTGGCGGGTGATGGCGGCGTCGTGGCGGGGATCGAGGCGGTGTCGCGGTCCTATGCCCTCCGGGCGTTCGAGTCGCTCGGCTGGGAACGCCGGGCGGGGGAGCGGTTGGAGGCGGAGGAGTTGCGACGGGGTTTGCGGGTGGTCGAGGGGCATCGCCGGCTCTTCGGCCGGCTGCTGTCGTTGCTCGGGGAGGCGGGAGTGCTGGTGGCCGGGGAGCGTCCCGGCGATTGGATGGCGGTTGCGGGATCTGGGGAGGCGCTGCCGGCGGGGCTCGGGAACCCGGAGGAGCAGGCGGAGGCGGTGCTCGCGCGGTATCCAAACGTCTCGTTGGAGATCGGGCTATTGCGCCGGTGCGGGCGGGCGCTTTCGGAGGCGCTCCGGGGTCGTGTGGAGGGCACGGAGCTGCTGTTCTCGGGCGATTCCGACGCGGCGGCGGTGTATCGGGGTTCCCCGGGCTATCAGGCGGCGTCGGCGGCGCTGTCGGAGGTGGTTTCGGGACTCGTCCGCAAGTTGCCGCCGCGGGAGCAACTCCGGGTCGTCGAAGTCGGCGCCGGGACCGGGGGTACGACCGCCGCGGTGCTGCGGGCGTTGCCGGCGGGCCGGACCGACTACGCCTTCACCGACATCTCCCCGGCGTTCTTCGCGTCGGCGGAGTGGCGGTTCGGCGAGGTGGCGGCGGAGGGCGGAGTCCGGATGGAGTACCGGTCGCTTGACATTGAGCGCGACCCCGGGGAGCAGGGGTTTGCACTCCACCGCCATGACCTGGTGATCGCGGCGAACGTGCTACACGCGACGCGGGACCTGCGGGAGTCGCTGCGGCAGTGCGGCCGGCTGCTCGCGCCCTCGGGAGTGATAGTGCTGCTGGAGGGGATGGAGCGTCGCGGGTGGCTGGATCTGACCTTCGGCCTGCTGCCGGGCTGGTGGCGTTTCGCAGACGACTACCGGGACGACTATCCGCTGGTTCCCGGTGGGGTCTGGCGGCGGGCGTTCGCCGACGCGGGTTTTCGGCGGTTTGCCGAGGTGGGGTTGGGCGCCGGGAGTGCGGTGCTGGCGGCGCGGGCTCCGGCGGCGGCGGAGGCGGGCCGGTGGGTGGTCTGGCCGGGGGCCGGCCCCGGCGCCGAGGAAGACCGGGTGGGGCTGATCCGGGCGCTGGAAGCGCGCGGTCAGGAGGTAGTGACGCTGGCGGAGGGCGAGGACGGGCGCCAGCGGGAGTCGTGGCGGGAGCTGTTCGCGGGGCTTTCCTCCACGCCGCCGCTGCGTGGGGTGGCGCATGTCGAGGCGCTGTCGGCGCCCGGGGCGGAGACGGAGGCGCCGGGTGCGATGTGGGAGGAGGTGCGGGGGCTCTCGGCGAGCGCGCTGGCGCTGCTCCAGGGGCTTTTGGACGCGGGGGCGCGTCCGGGGCTCGGGGTGTCGTTCGTGACGCGGGGGGCGCCGCTGGTTGGGCTGGCGCTCGGCGAAGGCTCTGGGAGCGGGGT
>CAYUVU010000266.1:0-51420 GCA_964448205.1 uncultured Acidobacteriota bacterium | reverse complement strand
CCCCGGTCGTCTCCGCCGCGACCCTCCGCGACTAGAGCGACCTAACCGGCGCGGCCCGCGTCAGCGGCGCGGCGGACACGACCGGCGAGTCGCACCGCCTGCGGCGGGCTGTGCCGGCTGAAGCCGGCGTTCCAGGCCGGCGGCGCCATCACGGCTGAAGCCCGACCGACCCGGTCAGCCGCGCCGCGTCCCGATCCACCGCCGCACGCTGGATTGGTACTCGCGGTAGGCGTCGCCGTGCTTCGAAAGCAGGTATTCCTCCTCCAGCCGAACCTGGATCTTGATCCCGATCCAGGCGGCGACGAGGGCGCCGAAGCTGAGGGCGTTGGGCGCCACCAGGAAGAACCCGCCCACCCCCGCCAGGAGGCCGAGGTAGATCGGATTTCTCGACCACGAGAAGAGCCCGCGACGGACGAGGGCCGTCTTCTCGGAGGAATCGACTCCCATCCGGAAGGAGGCGGCCATCTGGGCCTGGCCGATGCCGATCCACACGATCGCGATCGCAGCGACGATGGCGCCGGCCCGGTGAACGGCCTCGGTCTCCAGGTACTGGATGGGGACCAGCCACGGCTTCCATCCCGGCGCGAAGGCGTACACCAGACTGATGAGCAGCCAGGTTCCGATGCTCGCCTTCAGAACGCGACCCGTTGCCTCGAACACCGAGTCGTCCGCTTGCAGCTTCACCGGGTTGATTCCCGTTCTCCGGCGAACGAGCAGCGCCCGCACCACGGTCATCCCGTAGAAGGCCAGCAGCAGGAGGAAAAGCGTCATCTATCGAATCACCGTTCAGGAGCAGGCGCGCCGCAGCGCGTCCAGACCGTCCGGCGCGGGGTTCCCCTCCTCGTCCACGGGCGGCGAGACGATCAGCGTCGTGACTCCCGCTTCCCGGTAGGCGGCGATCCGCTCGGCGATCCGCGCCTCCGGCCCGACGAGGCAGATCTCGTCCACCAGCCCGTCCGGGACGGCCGCCGCCGCGTCATCCTTTTTCCCGTCCAGGTAGAGGTCCTGGACCGTCTGCGCCTCGGCCTCGTAGCCGTAGCGGCACGCGAGCTGGTTGTAGAAGTTGCGCTGGCGCGCCCCCATGCCGCCCACGTAGAGCGCGATCCCGGGCCGCAACCGGTCGCGAAGACGGGACAGATCGTCGCCGAGGGCGCAATCCACCATCGGAGCGACTTCGAGCGGCGCCGGGAGCTTCCGGCTTGCGGCGCCGGCGGCGAGCGCGGGGCCCCAAACCTCGGCCGCCCGGTCCGGCGAATAGAGGAACGGGAGCCAGCCGTCCGCGATCTCCGCGGTGAGCGCGGTGTTCTGCGGACCGATCGAGGCGACGTAGATCGGAATCCGGGCGCGGCGCGGCCGCAGCATGAGCTTCAGCGGCTTTCCGAGCCCGGTGCCGTCCGGCATCGGGAGCCGGATGGACTCCCCGCCGTACTCCAGCTTTGCCTCCCGGCGCAGGATCTGCCGGATGACGTCCACGGTTTCGCGGGTCCGGGTCACCGGCTTTCCGAACGGGACGCCGTGCCAACCCTCCATGACCTGCGGACCGGACACGCCGAGGCCGAGGATCAGCCGTCCTCCGCTCAGCATGTCCAGCGTGGCCGCGGTCTGCGCGAGGAGCGCCGGGGTGCGCGAGCCGATGGGCAGGATGGCGGTGCCGAGCGTGACCCGTTCGGTCCGGGCGCCGATCCAGGCCAGCAGGCTGACCCCGTCGGAACCCCACGCCTCGGACACCCAGACCGAGTCGAACCCTGACGCCTCCGCCCGCTCGGCGAGCGCTACCGGGTCTGGTGAGCCCTTCGTCACGTAGCCGAGTTCGAGACCGAGCTTCACGAAGCGGCTACCGGCGGGAGCGGCGCATCGCCGGTTTCCGGGGTGCGGCCGGTGGCGACTCGACACCGTTCCTCGGACACATGCTCTCCAGCGTGCATTCCCGGCATTTCGGGTTTCGGGCGTCGCAGATGGCCCGGCCGTGGAGGATCACCCGGTGGCTGAAGTTGGTCCATTCCCGGCGCGGGACGAGCGCCATCAGCCGCTGCTCGGTGTGCGACGTGTTCTTCTTCGGCGCGAGGCCCAGTCGATGCGAGATGCGGAACACGTGGGTGTCCACCACCACGCCTTCGTTCTTCCCGAACCAGGTGCCGAGGACCACGTTCGCGGTCTTCCGGGCGACGCCCGGTAGCGTCAGGAGGTCCTTCATGTTGTCCGGCACCTCGCCGCCGAAGTCGTCGCGGATCCGCTGGCAGGCGCCCATGATCGAACGGGTCTTGTTCCGGAAGAAGCCGGTCGAATGGATCATCTCCTCCAGTTCGTCCGGGTCGGCGTCGGCGAAGTCGTCGGCCGTCGGGTAGCGGGCGAAGAGCGCCGGGGTCACCATGTTCACCCGGCGGTCGGTGCACTGCGCCGAGAGGATGGTGGCGACCAGCAACTGGAGCGCGGAATCGTGCAGCAGCGCGCACTCGGCCGCGTTGTAATCCTTCGCGAGCACCCGGACGATCCGTCCCGCGCGCCGCCGGAGGGCCCTTTCCGCCGCCTGGCTGTCCGGAGTTTGCTCGTTCCCTGCGGCCCGGGCCTTCTTGCGGGCGGTGGGTGCCACTAGGCGAGCGGCGCGTCCGCCGGGGGCGAGGACGCGGTGGCGTAGCGGCGGCGGGGCATGCGTCCCGCGAGCCAGGAGAGCCGCCCGCCCTCGACCGCGAGCTTCATCGCCTCCGCCATCTTCACCGGATTCCCGGCCGCCGCGACCGCGGTGTTCAGGAGGACGCCGTCGGCGCCCAGCTCCATCGCCACCGTCACGTCCGACGCGGTCCCCACCCCGGCGTCCACGATGACCGGCACCGAGACCGCCTCGCGGATGAACGCGATGTTGTTGCGGTTCTGGATGCCGAGACCCGAGCCGATGGGGGCTCCGAGCGGCATGACCGCGGCGGCCCCCGCCTGCTCGAGCTTCCGGGCGACCACCACGTCGTCGCTCGTGTAGGGAAGCACCACGAACCCGTCGGCGACCAGCTCGCGGGTGGCGACCAGGAGCTCTTCGTTGTCCGGATAGAGCGTCTTCCGGTCGCCGATGACCTCCAGCTTGATCCAGTTCGAGAGCCCGGCCTCGCGGGCGAGGTGCGCGGTCCGGACCGCCTCACGGGCGGTGAAGCAGTCCGCGGTGTTGGGGAGCAGCGTGTAGCGGTCGCGGGGGATGTAGTCGAGCAGGGTCTCCTCGGCGTCGAGGTCCACCCGGCGGACGGCGACCGTCACCATCTCGCACCCGGAAGCGGCGTGACAGTCCCGCATCAGCGGAAGCGACGCGTACTTGCCGGTGCCGAGGATCAGGCGGGACCGGAAGGTGTGCCCGCCCAGCGAGAGCGGGGTGTCTTCGACCGCGGTCACTTCAGCCACCGCCCACGAAGCTCACGATCTCCACGCGGTCCCCGGGCTTCAGCGCGGTGGTCTCCTGGTCGGCGCGGCGCACCAGGTTCCCGTTGAGCTCGACCGCGACCGGGCGGCTCAGCAGCCCGAGCGCCTCGAGGGCGCCCCGCACCGAGGCCGGCTGCGGCACGGCGCGCTCTTCCCCGTTGATGAAGAGGATGCCGGCGGGGTTCGCGGGAGCCTCCTGGCCGGATCGTTCGTGGGCGGAAATCATGCGGCGGGTTCGGGAAGGGTACTTTGTGGATGGACCGGATTCAGCCTCGGGAATCAGGCTCCTCCACCAGCGGCCGGAGGGCCGCCAGCAGCTCGTCCTGCTCCTCCGGCGGAACGGTGCGCAGGTCGAGGAGCACCCGGTCGTCCACGATGCGGGCGACCACTGGCGGCTCGTTCCGGAGGAGCCGCCGGCGGATCGCCTCCGCCTCGCTGCCGGCCTGGGAGAGAGCCAGGCAGCGGGTCGCCAGACCCGCTCCGGGGGCCGCCCCGCCCCCGATTCGCGAGGTCTCCCCAACCACCGCGACAGTCCAGCCGGCGGCAGGCTCGAGAGAATCGCGGAGACGCTCCGCGGCGGCCGCAATCTCTTCGAACGGCCGCGCGATGGCGCGGATCACCGGGACTTCGCGGCGGGCGCGTCCGGTCAGGTGGCTCCAGAGCGTGGCCTGGAGCCCGGCGATGGTCATCTTGTCGGGACGCAGGGCGCGCGCGAGCGGGTTCCGGCGGCAGGCCCGGATCGCCTCCGGCGTCCCGAGCAGGATTCCCGCCTGCGGTCCCCCGAAGAGCTTGTCTCCCGAGAAGATGACGAGGTCCGCGCCCGACGCGACCCGATCGGCGAGGGTCGGTTCGTCCCCGGCGCCCTCCACGCCGAGTTCGGCCAGGGGCTGCAGGTTGCCGCTGCCGAAGTCCTCGATGACGGGGATCCGGAACTCCGCTCCCAGCGAAACGAGGTCGGCGGTGGACGCCGCCTCGGTGAAGCCGACGATCCGGAAGTTGGACTGGTGCACCTTGAGCAGCGCCCCGACTTCTCCCGTGCTCCCGGTAATGGCCCGCCGGTAGTCGTCGATGCGCGTCCGGTTGGTGGTTCCCACCTCGACGAGCCGCGCGCCGCTCTTCTTCAGGATGTCGGGGATCCGGAAGGAGTCCCCGATCTCGACCAGTTCCCCTCGGGACACCACCACGTCCTTCCCGGCGGCGAGGGTGTCGAGCGCCAGCAGCACCCCGCCGGCGGCATTCCCGGTGACGGTCGAGGCCTTCCCCGGAAACATCGTCTCGAAGAGGCCGGCGAGATGTTCCTGGCGGCTCCCTCGGGCGCCGGAAGCGAGATCGAACTCGAGGTCGGAATACCCGCTCGCGGCGCGGAAAACGGCCTGCGCGGCGCCCTCGGAGAGCGGCGCCCTCCCCAGGTTGGTGTGGACGACCACGCCGGTGGCGTTGATCACCCGCCGGAGGTCCGGCCCGCCCGCCCGCGCGAGCCGCGACTCCACCGCCGCGGCGAGCCAGGTCTCGGGATCGCGGGAGAAGCCGGCGGGAACGGCCGCCGCGCGCACGGCCCCGCGAAGGTCCGCGATCTCGGTGCGGAGCGCGGCGGTGACGAGCGTTCTCCCGAACGCGTCGGCGAGGCTCCGGAAGCGTTCCGTCTCGAGGAGTCTCCCGACCGCGGGAAGCTGCGCGAGGGCTCGTGGCTGGCTTTCGGACACGGAATCGGGGCGCCGCGATGCGGGAATCCGGCGGCGGCTCCCCAGAGTACTCGTGGGTCCCGCGCCCCTGTTAGCATCCGCCGCCTTCCGGCCCATGAGTGATTCGCAAGGCCCCACCAACCACCCCCGCCGAGCCCTGCTGAGCGTCAGCCGCAAGGAGGGGCTCGACGCCTTCGCCCGGGGGCTGGTCGAGCGCGGTTTCGAGATCGTGGCGAGCGGCGGCACGGCCCGTTTTCTCCGGGACTCCGGCATCGCGGTGCGCGAGGTCTCCGAGGTCACCGGACATCCCGAGATCCTCGACGGCCGGGTCAAGACCCTGCACCCGCGGATCCACGGCGGAATCCTCGCCCGCCGCTCGCGTCCGGACGATCTCGAGTCGCTCGCGTCGCTCGGGATCCGGCCCATCGACGTGGTCGCCGTCAACTTCTATCCCTTCGAGGAGACGCTCGCCCGGGGAGCCGGGGACGACGAACTCAGGGAGAACATCGACATCGGCGGCCCCTGCCTGGTGCGCGCGGCGGCCAAGAACTGGCCCGACGTCGCGGTGGTCGTGGACCCGGACGAGTACCCGGCGGTGCTCGCCGCCCTCGACGACCCCGACCCCGGCGTGGGCCACGCGCTGCGCCGCCGGTTGGCGGGGGCTGCCTTCGCCGCGACCGCGGCCTACGACCGGGCGGTCGCGGGTTCCTTCGCCGGAGACGGCGGCGGGGAGGACTTCCCCGAGCGGGTGTCCCTCGAGTTCGCGCGGGTGGCCGAACTCCGCTACGGAGAAAACCCGCACCAGACGGCCGCCCTCTATCGCGATCCGGGAACCGGGCCCGCCGGAATCCCGGGCGCCCGGAAGCTCCACGGCAAGGAGCTCTCCTACAACAACATCCTGGATCTCGACGCCGCCGTGCGGCTCGTCGCCGACCTCGCGAACTCCCGTGGCGACGGCGAAGGCGCCGCGGCGATCATCAAGCATTCGAACCCCGCCGGCGCCGCGGTGGCCGGGACGCTGGTGGAGGCGTACCGGGCGGCGCGCGCTACCGACCCGGTGTCCGCCTTCGGCGGCATCGTGGCCCTGAGCCGCGAGGTGGATCTGGACACCGCGAAGGAGATGGCCTCGACCTTCCTGGAGGCCATTGCGGCGCCTTCCTTCCATCCGGACGCTTTCGCCCGGCTGCGGCGCAAGAAGAACCTCCGGCTGATCGAGATGAAGGACCTTCGCGGTTTCGCGCCCGGAGGGCGTTACTTCGCCCGGGTTGCGGGCGGACTGCTGGTCCAGGATTGGGACCGCGGCGACGAGGAATCGGCGTATCGGGTAGCCACCCGCCGGGAGCCCTCGGAGGTCGAATGGGAGGGCCTGCGGTTCGTCTGGCAGGCGGCGAAACACGTGAAGTCGAACGCCATCGTGGTGGGGCGCGGCAGCGCCCTGCTCGGGGTGGGCGCCGGCCAGATGAGCCGGCTCGACTCCTGCCGGCTCGCGATCGAGAAAGCCCAGTCCCCGGTTGAAGGCGCCGTCGCGGCGTCGGACGCGTTCTTCCCGTTCGCCGATGGACTCGAGGTGCTGGCCGACGCCGGGATCACCGCGGTGATCCAGCCCGGTGGCTCGGTGAGGGACCAGGAGGTCATCGACGCCGCCGACGCGCGGGGTCTGGCGATGGTGCTGACGGGGGCTCGCCACTTCCGCCATTGAGTGACCTCGGTACGCTGCGAGCCCGTGTGACGCCGCCGGCGTCCCAGGCCGTGTGCGCCGTCCGGCAGCGATAAATTCCCCGGTTCATGTCCCGGATGGCCCTGTGGGCGCTGCTGGCGCTTCTCGTGGCGTTCCCCGTGAGGATCTACGGCGCCCAGGAACCCGTTCCCGTCGAGGAGGCCCCGGAGCAGGCCGAAGCCGAAGACGCGGCTGAGGATCCGGTCGCGGTCGATCCCGTCGCCGAGGCTTACCGGGTCTTCGGCGAGGGCCGGATCGCGCAGATGTCCGGCGAGCGCGGCGAAGCGATCGCCGCGTACCGGCGGGCTGCCGAACTCGATCCCCAGGCGGTCGATCCGCTCATCGAGATCGCCAACCTCAGCCTCTCCACCCGCGACCTGGAGGCCGCCGAAGCGGCCGCCGCGGAAGCGGTGGAGCGGGACCCGGACGCCGCCGCCGCCCACCGGGCGCTCGGCGCGGTGTACTTTCGCCGCCTCCGGTCGGGAGACGACCCCGAGGCCGCGGAGCGCGCGGTCTCTTCACTGGGCGAGGCGGTCCGCCTCGATCCCGAGGACCTCCGGAGCCGCTCCCAGCTGGCTCGGCTGCTCGCCGCCCTGCAACGCGGCGAGGAGGCGGCGACGCATCTTCGCGAGATTCTGAGCCGCGCCCCGGACGCTTACAGCGATTTGCTGCTCCTCGCGCAACTCCGCCTGTCCGCCGGAGACCGGGAGCAGGCGTTCGACTACCTGCTGCAGTCGCTTCGCATCGAACCGCGCCAGCCCGAAGCACGGGAGATGGTGGACGATCTCCTGCGCGACCGCGGGATCCCCGGCCGGTCGCCCGACGAAGCCCTGGCCGAGGTCGTCGCCCTCTACGAGAAGGGATCCGCCGACCATCCCGACGATCAGGGACTCCGCCTGTCCCTCGCGGACGGCCTGGCCCGCCTGGGCCGCCTGGAGGCCGCCGCCGAGGCCTTCGAACGGATCCTCGCGGCGGAGCCCCGCAGCGAAATCGCCCTCATGGGTCTGGCGATGGTGCGGAGGCAGCAGCGTCAGCTCGAGGATGCGGAAGCGGCCCTGCTGCGGCTGCTGGAGGAGAACAGCCGGAGCGTCCCGGCGCGGATGGCGCTCGGCGGCGTCTTCGCCACCCGCTGCGAGTACGCCAGGGCGGCCGAGGAATTCCAGGCAGTGGTAGCGCTCCCCCGGGACTCCTACGGCTCCCGCCACCGCCGGGAAACCCTCGCCCGGCTCGCGCAGGTGCTGGAGCACCTCGGAGAGTACGAGGAGGCGTACGACGCGCTCGACGAAGCCTTCCGGCTCTCCGGGGACAGTGTCGAGGCTTTCCGGTATCGGGTGGCCCTCGTGCAGAACCGGGTGGCAGCCGGCCAGCCGGACGAAGCAGCCGTGCTGGTCGAAGCGCTGATCGCGGATCGGCCGGGGGAACCGGGCCTGCTCGCGCTCCAGGCCCGGGTGCTGAATGCGGGAGGCCGGAACGACGCCGCGCTTGGAATCCTCAGGGCCCTGGTGGCCGAGTATCCCGAGACGGGGGGAGCGGTCCACGCGCTGGTCCGCCACCACGCCGAAAGGGGCGACCTGCCGGCGGCGGAGCGGATTACCCGCGGGTGGCTCGAAGCGCGGGCGGATGACCCGGACTTTCGATTCCAGCTCGGCGCCCTGCTCGAGCGGCAGGGGAAGCTCGAGGAGGCGGAGGCGGAGTTCCGCCGGGTGATCGCCGCGGAGCCCGACCACGACCTCGCGCTCAACTATCTCGGCTACATGCTCGCCGACGGAACCGACCGGCTGGCGGAATCGGAGGAACTGATCCAGCGGGCGCTCGCGGAGGACCCGTACAACGGTTCCTACCTGGACAGTCTCGGCTGGGTGCAGTTCCGGCAGGGCGAGTTGAACCTGGCGGAGCCGAACCTGCTTCGGGCCCGGCAGTGCATGCCGGAGAACAGCGTGGTCCTGGACCACCTCGGAGATCTCTACCGGGCGAAGGGAAACAGCGAGGAAGCGGTCCGCTTCTGGCGGATGGCTCTCCAGCACGACGGCGACCAGGAACTCGAACGAGAGGCGATCGCCCGAAAAATCGAGGAAGCCGGGAACGATCCGGAATAGCGCCCCAGCGGCCCCGGTTGCCCCGGAGCGTCCGCGGCTCGGCCGTTTCCGTCACCGGGGCGCGGCGCCGGGACTCGCGATCCTCTGCGGCCTCGCCGCTTCCGCGGGGTGCGCGGCCCGGGCGGGCCGGGTTCCGGCGGCGCCCCTGGACGAGCCCGCGGCGTTTCGGCTGCTGGACGAGACGGCCAGGCTGGCCGCGGGCGTGCGCCGGTATCAGGCCGTCGTGACGCTTCGCGGCGACGGTGAGCGCGGCCGCTTCTCGGGCCGGCTGCTGGTGGTCTTCGCCCGTCCGTCCGGAGGCGCGGACCCCGAAGCCGTCGAGGCCATGCGCCTGGAGCTCTTCGCTCCGGTCGGCGGCTCCCGCTGGACACTCGTGGCCCGCCCGGGCGAGGCGCGCCTCGTGGTGCCGGCGGAGAGGGCGTTCGCGGAAGGAGAGGAACTGGAGGAGTTCACGGGACCGCTGCTCGGCGTTTCCGTGGGGCGCGAGGCGATCGCAGCCCTGCTCGCGGGAAGCGGAGTCCCGATCGGCGGCTCGGAGAATCTGCGGTCGCTCCCGGCGAACGGGTCCGCCGTTCTCGACACCGGGGCCGCGATCTGGTGGGACGATCCGGCGGACGGTGGCCAGGTGCGGCGGGTCGTGGCTCCCGGTTACGAGGCTCGCTATCCCGGCCGCTACCGGCGCCAGGGACGCCAGGTGCCGCGCCGGGTCGAGGTCGAGTCCGAGCGCACGCGCGCCACCCTGACGGTCGAGGAACTCGAGGTGAACACCTCCCTGCACCCTGACTCCTTCGAGGTGAGGACACCGGCCGATTACCGGCGGGCGGAGGTCCGCGAGCTGAGCCGGGCCTCGCGGCTGCCGGAGCGTTGAAAGGTGGCTGGTCCGGACCCCGCTGCCCGCCGCCTGGGAATCAGGACTCCCGCCAAGATCAACCTGGGCTTGCGGGTCCTCTCGCGGCGGCCCGACGGGTACCACACGGTCCGCACCCTGCTGACCGGCGTGGATCTCTGGGACGCCCTCGACTTCGAGGCGGGCGGAGAGGGGCTGCGGCTGGAATGCGACAGCCCCTCGATCCCCACGGACGAGACGAACCTGGTGCTCCGTGCCGCGTCGCGGCTCGAGGATCTGCTCGGCCGGCGCCTTCCCGGCGCGCGCATCCGGCTCCGGAAGAAGATCCCGGCCGGCCGCGGACTCGGCGGCGGAAGCTCGAACGCCGCGGCGGCGCTCATCGGTCTCAACCGCCTGTTCGGCCTCGGCCTGAGCCGCCGCGTGCTGCACCGCGTGTTGGTCGAGGTCGGAATGGACGCGCCTTTCTTCCTCTACGGGGGGCTGGCCCTTGCCACCGGCCGCGGCGAGCACGTTTTCCCGCTGGCCGACGCAGCGGAACTCCCGTTGGTCCTCCTGATTCCGGAGTTCGGTATCTCGACCCCGGAGGCCTATCGCGGTCTGCCGCAACCGCCGGCTGCTCCCCGCCGAGAGGACGGGTCCGAACGGCCCGATAGTCTGGTACGGTTTCTCGCGTCGGGTCCCTCGGGGCCCCAACTCAGTGGCAAGCTCCTCGCGGGCTGCTTCCCGAACGACCTCGAACGGTCCACCGTGCTGCAAACGACCCGGCCTCCCGACGCCATTTCGAGGATGCGGAGCGCCCTGAAGGCCGCCGGAGCCCTGGAGACGGCCATGTCGGGAAGCGGTTCGGCGGTGTTCGGCGTCTTTGCCGGCCCGGAGCAGGCGGCGCGCGCGGCCGCCCGCCTTTCGGAGGCTAACCTTCGGGCAATCGCGACCCGCACGATCACCCGCAGCGAACACCGGGCGGCCCTTCAGGGGAACTGGCCGGATGGGGCGTGGCCGAGGGGATAGGCGCCGGGTTTTGGTTCCGGTCTACGAGGGTTCGAATCCTTCCGCCCCAGCCCGCAGTTCCGGTGATCGGTCCGTGATGCTCCGACGCGGGCGCTCCCCGCTGGGCGTCCGCACTGCGCCGTCCGCCCGATCGAGATGACCGAATCCACCCGCGACCGCCAGTGCCAGAGCCCGACCCATGGCTTTGCGGGCGAACTGAAGGTCATCGGGGGCTCATCCAATCCGGACCTGGCGGCCGCGATCGC
This sequence comes from uncultured Acidobacteriota bacterium, assembly GCA_964448205.1. GTDB lineage: Bacteria > Acidobacteriota > Vicinamibacteria > Marinacidobacterales > Marinacidobacteraceae > Marinacidobacterium. The sequence continues at coordinate 40,426 of CAYUVU010000266.1, read as the reverse complement.
GCGGAACCTCGGCGTTCCCCTCTCGGAGGCGACGCTGGACCGTTTTCGCGACGGAGAGGTCCGCTTCCAGATCAGGGACAACGTCCGTGGCGCGGACGCCTTCGTGATCCAGTCCACGTCGCCGCCCGTCAACGAGAACCTGATGGAACTCCTCATCATGGTGGACGCGCTCAAACGGGCGTCGGCGGCCCGGATCAACGCGGTGATCCCCTACTACGGGTACGCGCGCCAGGACCGGAAGGACCGTCCCCGGGTCCCGATCTCCGCGAAACTGGTGGCCGACCTGCTGACCGTCGCCGGGGTGCACCGGGTCATCTGCATGGACCTCCACGTCGGCCAGATCCAGGGGTTCTTCGACATTCCGGTGGATCACCTGTACGCGACTCCGGTGGTGCTGGACCACCTGCCGCGCCTCGAGCTGGACAGGCCGGTGGTCGTTTCGCCGGACGCCGGGGGCGTGGAACGGGCGCGCGCCTACGGCAAGAAACTCGGAGTCGGCATCGCGGTCATGGACAAGCGGCGCGGCAGCGACAACGAAGTCGAGACCATGCACGTGGTGGGCGACGTGCGGGGCCGGCCCGCGGTGATCGTGGACGACATCGTCGATTCCGCCGGGACGCTCGTCCGCGCCGCGGAAGCGCTCCATCAGGATGGGGCGACCCGGGTGCTCGCCGTCTGCACCCACGCGGTCCTTTCCGGGCCCGCGGTGGAACGGATCCGGAAGGGTCCGCTCGAGCGCCTGATCGTGGGAGACACCATTCCCCTCGCGCCCGAAGCGCGAGCGCCGGGCAGCAAGATCGAGGTCCTTTCCGTGGCTTCGCTCTTCGCGCGGGCGATCGAAAGCGTGCACGGGGAGGACTCGGTCAGCTCCCTCTTCGTCTGACCCCGCGGCGCCATCGCGGCTGTCGGCCGACCCACCGGCCCGCGATCTCGCAGCAACGGCGCTGCGAGGATTTGGCCGGCACGGGAACCGGTGTCAGGCTGCTAGACTTCCGCGCCCTGCATCGCCGCTGAGGAGTGGATGGCGCCGCGGCGACATCCACCGGACTTCTTGGGTCGCACTCCTCCGGAGCCCGCCGAGAAGGACCTTCGAGGACGACGCTGCCCGCGTCCCCTCTTCCCGTTTCCGGGCCTCCGCGCAACTCTGTCCATCACGAACAACCCCACGCACACTCCATGGCTCAGCTCTCGATTCCCGCGAGTTCCCGCACTGCCGTCGGCAAGGGGCCGAACCGCCGCCTGCGGGCCGCCGGGATGATTCCGGCCGTCGTCTATGGCGGCTCCGCCGGCTCCCGTTCGCTCACCGTCTCACCCCGCCACGTCACCGACATCGTCCGGTCTCCGCGGGGAGTGAACACCATCTTCTCGCTCGAGATCGACGGCGAGGAGAGCCTGGAGCAGGTGATGATCCACGACTACCAACTGCATCCGCTCGACCATTCGGTCCTGCATGCGGACCTCATGCGCGTGGACCCGGACAAGGCTTCGGACTGGCACGTTCCCGTTCACCTCGAAGGCGAGTCCGTCGGCGTCAAGCGTGGCGGCCACCTCGACTTCATCAGCCGATCGCTCACCGTCAGCTGCCTGCCGCACGACATTCCGGAGTACCTTCCTCTCGCCGTGGGCGAGCTCGACTACGGCGACACCGTCCGGGCGTCGGACATCGACCTGCCGGAGGGACTCACCCTCGCGACGGACCGGGACGTGGTCATCGTCCACGTCTCTCCCCCGAAGGGAACCGACGAGGTCGAGCAGGAAGACGAGAGTGAAGAAGAAGAAGAGCCGGAAGAGTGACCGGCGGAACCCCTCTGATCCAGCGTGTTGCCCAGTCCCTTTCCCCGGGCCGCTCCGTGGCCGGCGACCGCGGTGAGCGATCCTTCCGCGGGCGTGACTGGCGGCGCCCCCGGCGGGACGCCGCACGAGACTCCGACCCGCGTCGAGGTTCCGGTGCAGATCGTGGTGGGGCTCGGCAATCCGGGGGTCCGGTATGAGGGGACCCGGCACAACATCGGCTTTGACGCCGTGGCCGCGCTCCTCGAAGAGCGGTCCGTTCGGACCCGGCACTTCGACGGGGGCCTTCTCGTCGAGGCCGAGATCGCCGGACGGAAGGTCGGCCTGCTGCGTCCCATGGGCTACATGAATCGGAGCGGGGGTCCGGTGCGGCGCCTTCTCCAGAGTGAGGGCCGTTCACCGGAAGAGACGCTCGTCGTCTGCGACGACTACGCCCTGCCGCTCGGAACGATCAGGACCCGCCGCCGGGGGAGCGACGGGGGCCACAACGGCCTCGCGTCCATCCTCGCCTCGCTCGGGACCGACGAGATTCCCAGGATGCGCCTCGGGATCGGGAATCCCCCCGCGGGAGAAGATCCGGCCGACTTCGTGCTTTCTCACTTTGCCCCTCCGGAGGCCGCGGCGGTGGACGATCTGCTGGAGCGCACGGTGCGGGCCATCGAAACCGCGGTCGGGCAGGGGATCGAAACTGCCATGAACCGGTTCAACCGGGCGGCCGCCTGATGCGGAACCGCCCGCAGAGTCCCGCACGGTCCCTTGCGGGGTGCGTCACAGGTGACGCTGGAGACACTCTCGAATGAGCGAACAGTCGAGTCCCCGGACGGCGGCGCCGCCCTCACCGGATTCCCTCATGAACGGCTACGAGTTCATGTTCATTCTGGATCCGACCCTCGACGACGCGGCCTCCCTGGCGGTGGTCGAGCGCGTGGAGGGCATCGTGAAGGGGCAGGGAGGCGAGATCGTCAGCCTCAAACCCTGGGAGCGGCGGCGGCTGGCGTACCCCATCGCCGGGCACCATGAAGGCCTCTACATCCTCTGTTACTTCGATGCGCCCCCGGCCTCCATCCGGGGAATCGAAAGCCGCGTTCGCCTCGCCGAGGGCGTACTGCGCTTCATCGTGTTGCGGACGGACAAGGAAACCCGCGAGCGGGACCAGGCCGCAGACCAGCGCCGGCGGGAGGAACGAGCCGCCCGCGCGGCCGCCGCGGCTGCCGAGGCTGCCGCCAAGGCGGCGGAAGCAGCGGCCGAGGAAGCTGGCGAACCTGCCGCCCAGCCGTCCGGCGAAACGGCCGGCGAGGATGTCGCCAGGCCCCCCGAGGAGGCCGCCGGCGAGGCTGCCGCCAAGCCGCCCGAAGAGGCGGCCGGTGAGTCCGGCGCCGGGGAAGCAGCCGGTGCCGGGGAGCCCGACGCCGGGGAGCCCGACGCCGGAGAGCCCGACGCCGGAGAGGCCGCGCCACCGGACGCGTCCACTCAGAATGAGGAGGAGACATCATGAGCGACAGACCCGCGACCCCTCGCCGCCGCCGCCGGCAGTCCGTCCGGCGGGTGCGAGTCAATCCACTGCTGAATGGCGTGGACCGGGTGGACTGGAAGGACGTGGATTTTCTGCGCGAGTTCCTCGGCGACCGCGCCAAGATCGCCCCGCGGCGGGTGTCGCGCGCCAGCGCCCGGGCCCAGCGCCAGATCCGGGTCGCCATCAAGCGCGCCCGGCAGATGGCGCTCCTGCCCTACGAATAGAGGCTGGCGAGGGAAAGAGCCATGCGCCTGCTGCTGAAACAGCCCGTGGACGCCCTGGGTGAACCGGGCGACGAAGTCAACGTCCGTCCGGGTTACGCCAGGAACTACCTGCTCCCCCGCCGGATCGCGGTGCCGATCACGGACGAGAACCGCCGGGAGGTCGCCGAAGCGAGAAAGGTGTGGTCGGTAGAGAGGATCAAGGAACGGGAGGCGGCCGAAGCTCTCGCCCGCTCCCTCGAGGGCCACACCCTCCGTTTCGAGCGCCGGGTCAAGACCGACTCCAACGAGCTGTACGGCTCGGTGTCCGTCCAGGACATTGCCCGGCAGCTCGCCGAGGGCGGGTTCGAGATCGCCCGCAACCGCATCATCCTCGGTGGCCCGATCAAGGTGGCGGGCGAGGCATCGGCCGTGGTCCGGCTCCACAGCGAGATCGAGGTCGATCTCCCGATCGAGGTCTCCCCGGTCGCCGCCGGGTCCCTCGGAGTGGAACCCACGCCGGACATCCCGACGGAGGTGTCGGCGAAGCGGGCCGCCGAACCCGGATCCGACGATGACGAGGCCGTCTCCGCCGCCTCCTCCGAGGAAACGGACGACGCGGAGGACTGACCCCGCCCGGAGCAGCCCGTGGAAGACGTCACGCGGCCCGGTCATGACGGACTCCGGCTGAGCCGCGTCACTTCCTCAGCGGAAAACCCCTAGCGAGGCGTCTGTCCGTGCCGGACGAAACCGTCCGCCTCCCGCAGGACCTGACCTCCGAGCGAGCGGTCCTCGGCGCGGTGCTGGTGGACCGGAGTCAGCTCGATTCCGTCCGGGAGATCCTGAAGGCCAGGGATTTCCTCGACGTTCGCCACCAGCGGATCTTCGAGGCCTTCTGTGAACTCGACGACGCTCCCGAGCTGCGGAAGATCGACCTGCTGACCGTTCGCGCGGAACTCGAGCGGAACGGGAAGCTGGATGCCGCCGGCGGTGCCGGCTACCTGAGCGAACTGCTCGATGGGTTGGCCCGATCGTCGAACGCCGCGGACTACGCCAGGCTGGTTCGCGAACGGGCGCTCGGCCGTGAACTCCACCATTTCGGCAGCCGCATCGCGAGCGACGCGATCCGGAACTCCCCGCAGGAGATCCTGGCCGCGGCCGAACAGGACCTGTTCGCCATCGCCGAGGGCACGTTCGCCGCCGGGCCGGTGCGGCTCACCGAGGACCTGAGCCACCTCGCCGAGGAGTCCGGCCGCCAGCGGGAGGGATTCTCGGGGATCCGCACCGGCTTCCAGGACCTCGACAACCTGATGGGGGGCCTCCGCAAGGCGGACCTGATCCTGATCGGGGCCCGGCCCGGCGAGGGCAAGACCAGTCTGGCGCTGAACATCGCCGAGGCGGCCGGCCACGCCGGCAAGCGCGTGTTGTTCTTCAGCCTGGAGATGCCCCGCCGGCAGATCGCCGCGCGTCTCCTTTTTTCCCAGGCGCGGGTGGATTCGCGGCAGCTCTCCCGCCCCGGGCTGCTCAACGAGAGAGATCGCCGCCTCATCCAGAACACCCTTCCCGCCGTTGCCCGCATGCCGATCTACGTGGACGACTCGAACGTGAACCCCGTCGAACTCCGCTCCAAGGCGCGCAAACTGAGCCGTGAGGATGGACTCGACCTGCTCGTCATCGACTATCTCCAACTGATGCGCGGCGCGGACCCCGGATCCCGGCGCTTCGAGAACCGGAACCTGGAGATCGCCGAGATCAGCCGTTCGCTCAAACTGCTGGCCAAGGAGCTCGACGTTCCGGTCCTGGCGCTTTCCCAGCTCAGCCGGGCGCCCGAGCAGCGCACCGGGCAGTGGACCGCGCCCCGGCTCTCCGACCTGCGCGAGTCCGGCGCGCTCGAGCAGGACGCGGATATCGTGATCTTCATCCATCGTCTCAGGAACAAGGAGGGACCTGGCGGTGAGAACGGCGCCGGCCAGGCGAAGCCACCCTTCCGGGAGGAACGCCGGATCATCGTGGCGAAGAACCGGAACGGCCCGGTCGGCAGCATCAAGCTCTCCTGGCAAGGCCAGTACACCCGCTTCATGACCCCCGCCGACGAGGAGGCGGGCCGGGACGCCGACTATCCCGGCCCGGACGAGGAAACCGGTTGGTGAACCGGTGCCCAGGCAGTCCAACGTTCGCTTCGCCTGCGTGGAGTGCGGACAGGACTACTCCCGCTGGATGGGGTACTGCCCGTCCTGTTCCTCCCAGACCCCGCTCGTCGAACGCGAAGCGCCGCCGGAGGGCGCCGCCGGTGGACGCTGGCGCGGGTTCGCCGCGGCGGCGGGCGCCGGCGTCGCGTCGCCGGTTTCCTGGAGGGAGGTAGACACCCGGACGGCGCCCCGCCGTCCGCTTGGCATTCCGGAACTCGACCGCGTCCTGGGTGGCGGGGTGGTGCCCGGCTCGGCTGTCCTGGTCGCGGGAGAGCCGGGGGCGGGCAAGAGCACCCTCCTCCTTCAGTTGGCCGCCGCGGCCGCCGGCTCCGGAGACCCCGTGCTCTACGTCAGCGGGGAGGAGTCCGAACACCAGCTCAAGCTGCGCGGCGAGCGGCTCGGACTGCAGCCGGATTCGCTCCTCCTCTTCTCGGAGACGAGCATGCCGCGCATCCTCGATGCGGCCCAGTCCGCGGAACCGGGGCTCCTGGTGCTCGATTCCGTGCAGTGCGTCCACTCGCCCGAGATCAGCGGCGCTCCGGGAACCGTCACCCAGGTCCGGGAGTCGGCGGCCTCGCTCGTGCTCTTCGCCAAGTCGACGCGGGTTCCCGTCTTCATCATCGGCCACGTCAACAAGGACGGGGCCATCGCCGGTCCCCGCACCCTCGAACACATGGTGGACACCGTGCTCCACTTCGAGGGCGACCGGAGGCAGTCGCACCGGCTGCTCCGCGCGGTCAAGAACCGGTTCGGCGCCGCCGGGGAACTCGGGGTGTTCGACATGACCGGAGAGGGACTCGTCCCGGTCCGGAATCCCTCCGAGCTGTTCCTCAGCGGGGGGCCCCCGCAACCCGGATCGGCCGTCGTCTGTACGCTCGAGGGAACGAGGCCCCTCCTCGCCGAGATCCAGGTATTGCTTGCCGAAAGCCCGCTCGCCTATCCCCGGCGCGTTCCGGTGGGGTTCGACAGCGGCCGGCTGGCGGTGCTGCTGGCGGTCCTCGAGACGGGAGGAGGGGGAGGGCTACTGCGGAGCGACGTCTACGTGTCGGTGACCGGGGGCCTCACCGTGAACGAGCCGGCCGCCGACCTGGGCCTGCTGGCGGCGGTGGTTTCCCGGCGGCGGGGAGTCCCGGTGCCGCCGGGGACGGTCTTCGTCGGCGAGGTCGGACTCTCCGGGGAGGTGCGGCCGGTTCATCAGGCGGGGGCGCGCCTGCGGGAGGCGGCGCGCCTCGGGTACCGCCGGGCGGTGATGAACCCGGGGAAGGCCCGCGCCGCCGAACCCCCGGCGGGCATCGATCTGGTCGCGGCCGAAACCCTGGACGAGGCGCTGGCCGTGATGGGTCAGCCCTGACTGCCGGTGGCGAAGGAGCGGAACACCGTGCGGGTCGGAGCGGTCGTCGTGGCAGCCGGTTCGGGCACCCGGTTCGGCGCCGGCGCCGCTCCGAAGCAGTTCCAGCCGCTCCTCGGCCTGCCGCTCGTCGTTCATTCCGTCCGCGCGGTACTTGCCTCGGAGAGGGTGGCGCGGCTGGTGGTGGTGCTGCCGGAGGAGGGATTCGAATCCTGGCAGGCGGACCTCCGTTCTCACCTGGGTCCCGAAGGGGGCCGGGTCTCCTGTTGTCCCGGAGGGGCTTCCCGCCAGGAATCGACGGCGCGCGGACTCGAGGCGCTCGACGCCCGGTTCTTGGAGGCGGAGGGTGGGGTGGCGGACCTGGTCGCCGTTCACGACGGCGCGAGGCCGGCGCCGCCGCTGCCGCTCGTCGAGGAAGTCATCGAGGCGGCCCGCCGTTACGGCGCGGCGATCCCGGGGTGCCGCCCGCCGGACACGCTCTGGCGGGTCGGCGGCGACGGGAACGTGGAGAGCCTGGTGGACCGGGACCGCACCGTCGCCGTCCAGACGCCGCAGTGTTTCCGGCGGAGCCTGCTGAGGGAGTCGCTTGCCCGGGCGGAGGAGGCCGGGCTGAGCGGAACCGACGAGGCGTCGCTGGTGCAGGCCGCGGGGCATCCGGTCCGGGTGGTCGAGGGAAGTCCACGGAACCTGAAGGTGACCCGTCCGACCGACCTGGAGGTCGCGCGGACCCTGCTGGGCGGGGCGTCCGGGATGCCGCGCCTCGGTTTCGGTTTCGACGCCCATCGCTTCGGGACGCGGGGGACCCTCCAGCTCGGGGGAATTGCGTTTCCGGGCGTTCCCGCGCTGGAAGGGCACTCCGACGGGGACGCCGTGCTCCATGCCCTCACCGACGCAATCCTCGGCGCGGTGGCCGGGCCGGACATCGGGGCGCTCTTCCCGTCGTCCGATCCGGAGCTTCGGGGCGCGGCGAGCGAACGGTTCGTGCGGCGGGCGCTCGAGGTCGCCGCCCGCGCCGGTTACCGACCGGGCCAGGTGGACCTCACCATCATCGCCGAGCGTCCCCGCCTCGCTCCCCGGATCGAGGAGATGCGGCGGCGGCTCGCGGAGCTGCTCGGAATCGCCCCCGACGGGGTGGGGCTCAAGGCCACGACCACCGACGGACTGGGCTTCACGGGAAGGGGCGAGGGGCTGGCGGCGAAGGCGCTCGTCCGCCTCGATCCGCGGTCACGACTCGCGGAGCCGCCATCGCCGCCGGGATGACCCGCCCGGCGAAGCGCCGCCCGGCGAGAGCCGATGGTCCGGCGGACGAGACCCGCGAGGAACGGGCCGCGACGTGGGTCTTCGGCCCGGCCCGGGTGGAGGAGACGCTGCAGGGCATCCCGAACCAGGTCCGGCGCGTGCTCGTTCGGACGGGACGGCTGGAGAGCCGCCATCAGGCCCTGCTCAAGATTGCGCGGGCCCGGGGCGTCCCGCTGCAGCGGGTCCCGAACCAGGTCCTGGACCGGATCTCGGAGGGCGCGCGCCACCAGGGGGCGGCCTGCGAGGTGTCGCCGGTGCGGTGGTTGGCCCTCGGCGAGGTGTTGTCGCTGGACCCGAAGCCGCGTCGCCTGCTGCTGCTCGATCGCATCGAGGACCCGCGGAACTTCGGCGCCCTGGTCCGCGCGGCGGACGGCGCCGGAGTGGACGCGGTGCTCGTTCCGCGGCGCGGCGCGGCCCCTCCCTCGCCCGTTGCCGTCGCGGCGTCGGCAGGGGCCATCGCCCGCGCCCGGCTGGTTCGGATCCCGGGCGCCGCGAACGCCCTGCGGGCGCTGAGGGCTCACGGGTACTGGACCGTGGGCCTCACGCCGCGGGCGAAAGTCCGCTGGTACGAGTTCGACTGGACCCAGCCCACCGTCCTCGTCGTGGGGTCCGAAGGCCGGGGCCTCGCGGCCGGGGTGTCGAAGGAGTGCGAAGTCCTGCTTTCCCTGCCGCAGTTGGGATCGGTTCGGTCCCTGAACGTTTCCGTGGCTACCGGAATCGTGCTCTATGAAGCGGTCCGCCAGCAGGCGGTCCGGGCCTCCGAAACGGCGCCGGAGACATGAATCCCGATTCGCAGTTGACACCCGTACGCGCGCGCTCCTATACTCAACCGTTCGCCGGTGCACGCTGGCGTAGCTCAGGAGGCAGAGCAGCTGATTTGTAATCAGCCGGTCAAGGGTTCAAGTCCCTTCGCCAGCTCCGGATCGGGCCAGACCGCATCGGACCGGATCGCGCTGGGTCCGGAGGGACTGATCTGGGCCACCCAATCCGGGAGAAACGGCCCGGATCGGCCGGTTGATTATCACTGACGTTGCTTGCCGTCTCGTGAGCGGCGGAGTTTCCCGGGCGGAGTGGTAGCGAAGCGGCCAAACGCAGCAGGCTGTAAACCTGCCGGCTTTACGCCTTCGGAGGTTCGAATCCTCCCCGCTCCACCACCTCTTCCGGAGTTTCCCCAACCGAACCCACCCACTGCTTTGACCACCGACCACGGCTCACTCCGGCCCGCTACGACGCGATTGTGCGCACCCCATGGCGCCCCCGTCCCGGCGGACGGGGCCCGAGCGGCCCTTCGCCCGGTTTCTCCACCGTCGGCGGTCCCTGCATTCCCTGACGCGGGAGTAGCTCAGTTGGCAGAGCATCAGCCTTCCAAGCTGAGGGTCGCGGGTCCGAATCCCGTCTCCCGCTCCATCTTGGCGGCGCGGTTCGTGTTGTCCCGGGGCCGCGGACGGTCCGCCGGCGCGGTCCGGAGCCGCAGCACCGGCCCCCGCCCTCGTCTCCGCCCACGTGGCTCAGTGGTAGAGCACTTCCTTGGTAAGGAAGGGGTCACCGGTTCAATCCCGGTCGTGGGCTCCACTCTCGCTCCCCCGCTTCGCAAGGGGACGATCTGATTCCCAGGTCACCATCAAACAGCTCGCAGCACACAAGGAGAAGACCAGATGGCCAAGGAGAAGTTCGAACGCACCAAACCCCACGTCAACGTGGGGACCATCGGTCATGTGGATCACGGCAAGACGACCCTGACCGCAGCGATCACGAAGGTCCTCGCCGCCGAACAGGGCGGAGACTTCAGGAGTTTCGATTCGATCGACAACGCTCCGGAGGAGCGGGAGCGGGGCATCACGATCGCCACCGCCCACGTCGAGTACGAGACCACGGCGCGCCACTACGCGCACGTGGACTGCCCCGGCCACGCCGACTACATCAAGAACATGATCACCGGCGCCGCCCAGATGGACGGCGCGGTACTGCTGATTTCCGCTCCGGACGGCCCCCAGGCCCAGACGCGCGAGCACATCCTGCTTGCCCGCCAGGTCGGCGTGCCCCGGATCGTCGTGTTCCTCAACAAGGTGGACATGCTGGACGACGAGGAGCTCCTCGAGCTCGTGGAACTCGAAGTCCGGGAGCTGCTTTCCTACTACGACTTCCCCGGCGACGACATCCCGATCATCCGGGGCAGCGCGCTCAAGGCGCTCGAGTCGGACGATCCGGCCGACTGGGAACCCGTCCGGGAGCTGACGAAGGCTCTTGACGAGTACGTGCCGGTGCCGGAGCGGGCGATCGACAAGGACTACCTGATGCCGATCGAGGACGTCTTCTCGATCTCCGGCCGCGGCACCGTGGTGACCGGCCGTATCGAGCAGGGCAAGGTCTGCGTCCAGGACGAGGTCGAGATCGTCGGGATCCGGGAGACCCGGAAGCGGGTGGTGACCGGAGTCGAGATGTTCAAGAAGCTCCTCGACGAGGGCGAGGCCGGTGACAACGTCGGAATCCTGCTGCGGGGCACCGATCGCCGGGACGTGGAGCGCGGGATGGTGCTCGCCAAGCCCGGTTCCATCACCCCTCACACCAAGTTCCGTTCCGAGGTCTATGTCCTGTCCAAGGAAGAAGGGGGACGCGAGAAGCCGTTCAAGAGCGGCTACCGCCCGCAGTTCTATTTCCGGACCACGGATGTGACCGGCACCGCCACCCTCCTCGGAGATCAGGTGGTGGCCATGCCGGGAGACAACATCCAGCTCGAGGTGGAACTGATCACCCCGATCGCCATGGACCGCGGACTCCGCTTCGCGATCCGCGAAGGTGGCCGGACGGTCGCTTCCGGGATGACCACCGAGATCCTGGAGTAGACGGCGAGGGCACGAAACGGTCCTCCCGCGGACGACTTGAGTCGGCCGCGGGAGGGCCATCCTCGAAACATCTGAGCGGAGTAGAACCGACGGGAAAACGGCATGGCTCGCGAAAAGAAGCGGCAGATCGTCACACTGGCATGCACCGACTGCAAGCGGCGGACGTATTCCACGACGAAGAACCGGGCAACCCATCCGGGCCGGATGGAATTGCGCAAGTACTGCCGTTTCTGCCGGACGCACGTATTGCATCGGGAGACGCGTTGACTACTGTGAGGGGTGCGAAGGCCAGTAGCTCAATTGGCAGAGCACCGGTCTCCAAAACCGGGGGTTGGGGGTTCGATCCCCTCCTGGCCTGCCATCCCCACGTTCCCTCGAGGCTCCGGCGAACGAGGTTGTCCCCGTGAGCGTGCTCGAAAGAATCGGCTCGGCCCGCACGTTCCTCGGGGACGTGAGGGGAGAACTGGACAAGGTCACCTGGCCGACGCGGGACGAAGTCCGTGGCACCACGATCATCGTGCTCATCACGGTCTTCTTCTTCGGGTTCTATCTCTACGGCCTGGACGTGGTCATGTCGTACATCTCGGCCTTCATCACGAACCTGATCGGGTAGTTCCATGGCCAGAGAGTGGTTCATCGTCTCGACGCACTCCAAATTCGAGGAGAGCGTGAAGGAAGCACTGCGCCATCGGGCCAACGCCTACGGACTCGGGGAGCAGATCGGCGAGATCCTGATCCCCACCGAGAAGGTCGTGGAGATGCGGGGCGGACGCCGCGTGGTGACCACCAAGCAGGTGTATCCCGGCTACGTGCTCGTCAACATGGAGATGAACGCCGATACCTGGCAGGTCGTCAAGAACACCGACAAGGTCATGGGGTTCGTGCCGCCGCACAAGCCCCAGCCGATGCCGGACGACGAGGTCCTCAGGATTCGCGAGCAGATGGACGACGCAACTCAGGCGCCCAAGCTGCGGCACACCTTCCAGACGGGCGAGTCGGTCCGCATCATCCACGGCCCCTTCAACGGCTTTCAGGGGGTCGTGGACGAGGTCCAGCCGGACCGCAACAAGGTGAAGGTCATGGTCACGATCTTCGGACGCTCGACTCCCGTGGAACTGGAGTTCCTCGAGGTGGAGAAGGTTTGAGGGGCCCGGGTTCCGATCGGAGAAAAATGCGATGAAGAAAGTGCTCGCGGTCGCGAAGATCCAGTTGCCCGCCGGCAAGGCGACCCCGGCGCCGCCCGTCGGGCCGGCGCTCGGACAGCACGGCATCAACATCATGGACTTCTGCAAGTCCTTCAACGCCAAGACCCAGAACGACCCCGGCATGATCATCCCCTGTGTGGTCACGGTCTACCAGGATCGGTCCTTCAGCTTCATCACCAAGACGCCGCCCGCGGCCGTGCTGCTGAAGCGCGCGGCGGGAATCGCGAAGGGATCGGGTGAGCCCAACCGGATGCGGGTGGGCAAGGTAACCGTCAGTCAGGTGGAGGAAATCGCCCAGATCAAGATGAAGGACCTCAATGCCGTCGACATCGACGCCGCGCGGCGCATCGTCGAGGGAACGGCACGCAGCATGGGCATCGAAGTGGCCTGAGATCAGGAACGCGAATCATGGGAAAGAAGTACCAGGCGGCGAAGACCACGCTCGCCGATTCACAGCCGGAGACGCTGGACGAGGTGTTCAAGTCGCTCAAGAGCGCGAGCTTCGCCTCCTTTGACGAGACTGCCGAGATCGCCATGCGGCTCGGGGTCGATCCGCGGCACGCGGACCAGATGGTGCGCGGTTCGGTAGTCCTCCCTCACGGACTTGGCATCTCGCGCCGCGTCGTGGTGATCGCTTCGGGCGAAAAGGCCAAGGAAGCCGAGGAAGCGGGCGCCGACGAGGTGGGCGGAGACGACATGGTGGCCCGCATCCAGGGTGGCTTTCTGGACTTCGAGGCCGTGGTGGCGACGCCGGACATGATGCGTTCGGTCGGAAAGCTCGGACGGATTCTGGGACCGCGGGGACTGATGCCCAATCCCAAGTCCGGAACCGTCACCTTCGATGTGGCGAAGGCGGTCCAGGAGATCAAGGCCGGCAAGGTCGACTATCGCGTGGACAAGACCTCGAACATCCACGCGCCGGTGGGGAAGCTCTCCTTTTCCGACGAACGGCTCGTGGAGAACACGCTGGCCTTCGTCTCCGCCGTGGTTCGATCGAAGCCGGCGGCAGCCAAGGGCCGCTACATCCGGAGCGTCGCCATCAGTTCGACGATGAGCCCCGGCCTCCGCATCAGTCCTTCGCTGGTCGGAGCCAAGTAGGCGCAACCGGAGATCAGGGAAAGGGTCGAAACGATGCAACGCATGGAGAAGCGGGAAGCGGCCACGTCGCTCGCCGCGCTACTCAAATCGCAGACCGCCGTGTTTTCTTTCGACTACCGGGGTCTTTCGGTGGCCGATGTCACGGACCTGCGCCGCCGGGTCCGGGAAGCCGGCGGCAGGTACCGGGTCGTCAAGAACAGCACCGCGAAATGGGCCTTCGAGGAGGTCGGCATTTCCGGATTGGACGGCCAGCTTGTCGGGATGACCGGTCTTGCCTGGAGCGAGGACGACCCCGTGGCCCTGGCCAAGGTTCTCCACGAGGGGACGAAGGACTTCGCGACCTTCCAGTACAAGGGTGGGGTCGTTTCCGACCGGCAGGTCGATCCGCAGCAGTTCGAGGCGCTGGCGAAGCTTCCGGGCCAGGAGGCCCTTCGCGGCCAGCTCGTCGGCGTCATCGCGGCGCCCATCCGGAACCTGATGAACGTCCTCGAAGGGGTTCCCCGGAACCTCGTGCTCGTGCTCAAGGCAGCCGAAGAAAAGGCCGCCGCCGGCGGGGGCGCCGCCCCGTGACGCTCAACCCATGGCATCGGACCCGGGCGCTCGCCGCCGGTCCTTCGTTGTCACGCACTTTGCCCATTTCCGATTCAAGGCGTAAGGAGTAGATGCCCACCATGTCGACAATCAGCCAGCAGGACGTTGTCAACCACATCAAGCAGCTCACCGTGTTGGAGTTGTCCGAACTCGTCAAGGCGCTCGAAGATGAACTTGGAGTTTCCGCCGCGGCGGCAATGCCGGTGGCGGTCGCGGCCGGCGGCGGTGACGCCGCGCCGGTCGAGGAACAGACGGAGTTCGACGCCGTGCTCACGGAGACCGGGCCGAACCGGGTTCAGGTCATCAAGGCGGTGCGCGAACTGACGAGTCTGGGCCTCCGGGAGGCGAAGACACTCGTGGAAGAGGCTCCCAAAGCGGTCAAGGAGGCCATTCCCATGGAGGAGGCCAAGGCGATCCAGGAGCGCTTCAAGGAGGTCGGCGCGACGATCGAAATCAAGTAGATCGGGTGCGTCTCCTTTGCCAAGTTCTTTTCCCCGGTTTCGCCGCGTCCCGCGCTCGGCTGATGGCGGAGGCCCGCCATCGGCCGGCGGCAGCGGCCGTCCGGACTATCTCCCGACCCATCGGGGCGCACCCTGGCGGCCCGCGTCGGGTGTCTCGTAGCAACGCGAACAGGCCGTCCCCATGCTGACCGTTGAAATCACTCCGAAGAAACCGCGGCACGACTTCTCCCGCATTCGTGCGTCGATCCCGCTGCCCAAGCTCATCGAGGTCCAGCATCGGTCGTACGACCGATTCCTGCAGAAGGACCTGCAGCCCCAGGATCGCGAGGAGATCGGCCTCCAGGCTGTGTTCCGGTCCATCTTCCCCATCAAGGACTTTCGCGACAACTGCGAACTGGACTTTCTCGAGTACTCGGTAGGCCGCTGGGCCTGCAGTTGCGGCGAGCTCGAGGGCATCGAACACACCCGGAACGGCTCGGTCTGCAACTACTGCGGGGACCGGGTCCACCTGAAGGTCGAGCACGATGTGGAGCAGTGCCAGCAGCGCGGCAAGACGTACGCCGTACCCCTGAAGGTCAAGATCAGGCTGACCGTCTGGGACCGGGATCCGGAAACCAACCAGCGGTCGATCCACGACATCAAGGAAGAGGAGGTCTTCTTCGGCGACATCCCGCTGATGACCGAGAACGGAACGTTCATCATCAACGGGACCGAGCGCGTGGTGGTCTCCCAGCTGCATCGTTCGCCGGGAGTCTTTTTCCATGAGGCGGAGCGCGGTTGTTTTCTCGCCCAGGTAGTGCCCTATCGGGGCTCCTGGCTCGAATTCGAGACGGACGCGCGGGGGCTCCTGCAGGTCCGCATCGACCGCAAGAAGCGCTTTCCGGCCACGATCTTCCTCAGGGCGCTCGGGTTCGGGAAGACGGAATCGATCCTGGCGCGCTTCTTTCATCCGCACGAAGCGACGCTGGCCGGGGACCGGGTCCGGCTGCCGCTGACCGAAACGCTGAAGGAGATGCTCCTCGACGAGCGCATCGAGCGGGACATCGAGTCGGACGGTGAGGTCGTCATCGAAGGCGGAAAACGCATCAGCCGGGGCGACATCCGGAGGCTGACCCGGCAGGACCGGAAGGCGCTGGACTTCCATCTCGAGGCCCTCGGCGGTTTCCGGCTGGCCGTCGCCGTGACGATTCCGGACACCGGTGAGGAGGTTCCGGCCAACACGCGGCTGACCCCGGAACTCGTGGATGAACTCGGTGACGCAGGCCCGATCCGGGTCGTGCTGCCGGGCGCGGATCCGGTAGGCACCGTCCTGGCCGACACCCTGGACAAGGATCCCCTCACACGGCAGCGGGGCACGGACGTGCCAAACGCCGAGAGTGTCGACGGAGCGCTCGTCGAGCTCTATCGCCGGCAGCGTCCCGGCGACCAGCCGACGGTGGAAAGCTCCCGGACCCTGCTCCACAACCTGTTCTTCAATGAACAGAAGTACGACTTCTCCCGGGTCGGCCGCCGCAAGCTGGCGACCAAACTCGAGCGCGAGATGGATCCCAACCGGACGATCCTCGCGGAAGAGGACTTCGTTCTCGTTCTGGACTACCTCCTGCGGCTCACCCGCGGTGAGAGCGGTTATCGGGCGGACGACATCGACCACCTCGGCAACCGCCGCGTCCGGTCGGTCGGCGAACTCCTCGAGAACCAGTTCCGCCTGGGTCTCGTCCGGATGGAGCGCGCGATTCGCGAAAAGATGAACGTGTATCAGGAGATGACGACCGCGATGCCGCGGGACCTCATCAACGCGAAGCCGGTGACCGCCGCCGTGCGCGAGTTCTTCGGCGCCTCCCAGCTCTCGCAGTTCATGGAACAGACGAATCCGCTGTCCGAGGTGACGCACAAGCGCCGTCTCTCGGCGCTGGGTCCGGGAGGACTCTCGCGTGACCGCGCCAAGTTCGACGTGCGGGATGTCCACGCAACGCACTACGGGCGCATTTGTCCCATCGAGACGCCCGAAGGTCCGAACATCGGGCTGATCAGTTCGCTCTCCTGCTACGCCACGATCGACAACTACGGTTTCATCCAGAGTCCCTACCGGAAGGTCGCGGACGGCCGGATCGTGGACTACGTCCGCGTCGAGGATCCCGGGGACACCAAGCTCGAGGCCGGCGGCATCGTTCCGCGGAAGGAGGCCGAGGCGGCCAACGCCAAGATCGGGCGCCGCCGCAAGACCGCCACTCTCATTCCGCACGCGTTCTACCTGTCGGCGCTCGAGGAAGAACGCCACACGATCGCGCAGGCGAACGCCCGGGTGGGCGAGCGCGGCGAGCTTCTGGACTCACGGGTCAACTGCCGTCACGAGGGCGAGTTCGTGCCCGCGCCGAGGGAGAACGTCGACTTCATCGACGTGTCCCCGAAGCAGATCGTCTCGGTGGCGGCTTCGCTGGTTCCCTTCCTCGAGAACGACGATGCGAACCGGGCCCTGATGGGCTCGAACATGCAGCGCCAGGCGGTCCCCCTCATCACGGCGGAGGCGCCGCTCGTGGGCACGGGCATGGAGTTCGTGACCGCCCGCGATTCCGGATCGGTCATCGTGTGCCGGGAGAACGGGGTCGTGGACCGGGTCGACGGGCGCCGGATCATCGTCCGCAAGGAGAGCGACGGGGGCGACGAGACCGAGATCGGGGCCAGCATCTACCGGTTGAAGAAGTTCCGCCGCTCCAACCAGAACACCTCCATCAACCAGAAGCCGCTCGTCGAGGTGGGCGAACGCGTCGCGAGGGGTCAGATCATCGCGGACGGGCCGTGCACCGACGGCGGCGAACTGGCGCTCGGCCGGAACGTGCTCGTCGCCTTCATGCCGTGGCGCGGCTACAACTTCGAGGACGCGATCATCGTTTCGGAGCGGCTCGTCCAGGACGACAGCTACACCTCGATCCACATCGAAGAGCACACGGTGCAGGCGCGGGACACCAAGCTGGGTCCGGAGTCCATCACGCGCGAGGTGCCCGGCGTCGCGGAGAGCTTCCTGAGGAATCTCGACGAGTCGGGAATCGTCCGCATCGGCGCCCGGGTCAGTCCCGGCGACATCCTGGTCGGGCGGGTCACTCCCAAGGCCGAGGCCCAGTTGACTCCGGAGGAGAAACTCCTCCGGGCCATCTTTGGAGACAAGGCGGGAGACGTCAAGAACTCTTCGCTCAAGTGCCCGTCAGGGGTCGAGGGAGTGGTCGTCGACGTTCGGGTCTTCCATCGGAAGGATGCGAACCGCGACGAGCGCGCGCTGTCGATCGAGGCGGACGACATCGAGGCCATCGAGCGCGACTACCGCGACGAGGAGCGGATCCTGCGCGAGGAGTGCGACAAGCGCATCGTGGACCGCATGGTGGGCGCCAGCCTGGTCGAGGACTGCATGAACCCCGCCACCGGCGAGGTCGAGCTCAAGAAGGGCACGCGCCTGACCCGGAAGGAGCTGTTGAAGCGGCTGGACTTCGTTCCCCTGTTCGAGACCGATCTTGCCGACGACGTGCGGGACGAGATCCAGGAGATCCAGGAAAAGACCGAGGAACAACTGGATCTGCTCTCGGTTCGCCGCGACGAGCAGCAGGCCGTGGTGAGCCAGGGGGACGATCTTCCGCCCGGCGTCATCAAGATGGTCAAGGTCTACGTCGCCATGAAGCGGAAGCTCAGCGTGGGCGACAAGATGGCCGGCCGGCACGGCAACAAGGGCGTCATCGCCAAGATCGTGCCCGTCGAGGACATGCCGTTCCTGCCGGACGGCACCCCGGTGGACATCATCCTGAACCCGCTGGGCGTTCCGTCGCGGATGAACATCGGCCAGATCCTCGAGACGCACCTTGGCTGGGCGGCGCGCGTGCTGGATCGCCACTTCGCCACGCCCGTCTTCGACGGAGCCCGGGAGACCGACATCCGCAAACTCCTCGAGGAGGCCAACGAGCGGGCCGACGAGGAGGATGGTCTGCGGCCGAATGTCCTCGAGGACGGCAAGACCGTTCTCTACGACGGCCGCACCGGGAGACCCTTCGATCAGCCGGTTACTTCCGGGTACATCTACATGCTCAAGCTCGGGCACCTCGTGGACGACAAGATGCACGCTCGGAGCATCGGGCCCTACAGCCTGATCACGCAGCAGCCGCTTGGCGGAAAGGCGCAGTTCGGCGGTCAGCGGTTCGGCGAGATGGAAGTGTGGGCGATCGAAGCCTACGGCGCCGCTCACACGCTCCAGGAGATCCTGACCGTGAAGTCGGACGACGTTCGGGGCCGCGCAAAGGTCTACGAGTCCATCGTGAAGGGCGACACGAGCTATTCGCCCGAGGTGCCGGCATCGTTCAAGGTGCTGATGGCGGAAATCCAGAGCCTGGGGCTCGACATCGAACTGATCCGCGCCAAGAACTGATCGGGAAACACCAACAATCGAGAGGGACGAAATGCAGACAACCAGGGAAACCGCCGGAGTCTTCCCGGACCTTGAGGAAAGGGAAACCTTCAGCTCTGATTTCGACGCCATCAAGATCTCGATCGCGTCGCCCGAAAAGATCAGGGCGTGGTCCCACGGAGAGGTCACGAAAGCCGAGACCATCAACTACCGGACCCTGAAGCCGGAACGGGGCGGACTTTTCTGCGCTCAGATCTTTGGTCCCATCAGCGACTGGGAGTGCTTGTGCGGCAAGTACAAGCGCATGAAGCACCGGGGCGTCATCTGCGACAAGTGCGGCGTGGAGGTGACGCAGGCATCGGTCCGTCGCAGCCGGCTGGGGCACATCGAGCTGGCCTGCCCGGTTTCCCACGTCTGGTTCTTCAAGGTCCCGCCGAGCCGTATCGGCCAGGTCCTGGATCTGACCCCGCGGGAACTCGAACGAATCCTCTACTACGAGTCGTACGTCGTCCTGGATCCCGGCGACGTCGACATCTCGCTCCTGCGGGAAAAGGAAGTCACGCTCACGCTCGAGGAGGCGCAGTTGCTGCAGCAGCTCTTCGCTTTCTCCTTCGACGAGGGAGACCAGGGCTGCACGGTGGGCAACATCAGGCTCGGGACCCTCCGCAAGGGCCAGGTGGTCACGGAAGACCAGGATCGCCTGCTCAAGCGCCTCTTCGGCCGGACCGACAACGAATTCCGCGAGAAACTGAAGCGCCCCGGAAGCACCTACCGGGCGGGAATGGGAGCCGGAGCCGCCAAGCAACTGCTTCACGAAGCGGATCTCGAAAGCCTTGCGGTCGAGTTGCGGCACGCCATGCGCCACGAGCGGTCCATCCAGAAGCGGACCAAGGCGGCGAAGCGGCTGAAGGTCGTGGATGCGTTCCGGAAGTCAGGGAACCTTCCCGAGTGGATGATCATGGACGTCATCCCGGTGATCCCGCCGGACCTTCGTCCGCTGGTTCCGCTCGATGGTGGACGCTTCGCCACCAGCGATCTCAACGAGCTCTACCGGAAGGTCATCAACCGCAACAATCGGCTTCGGCGGCTGCTCGAACTGCGCGCCCCCGACGTGATCGTCCGGAACGAGCAGCGCATGCTCCAGGAAGCCGTGGACGCCCTCTTCGACAACGGCCGCCGCGGCCGCGTGCTGAAGGGCACGAACAACCGCCCGCTCAAGTCCCTCTCCGACACGCTCAAGGGGAAGCAGGGCCGGTTCCGCCAGAACCTGCTCGGCAAGCGCGTGGACTATTCCGGCCGGTCCGTCATCGTGGTCGGCCCGGAGCTGAAGGTCCATCAGTGCGGCCTTCCCAAGAAGATGGCGCTCGAGCTGTTCAAGCCCTTCCTGTTCAACAGGCTGGAGCACGAGGGGCTGGCCGCCACGATCAAGCAGGCCCGCGAACTCGTGGAGGAACAGCGTCCCGAGGTCTGGGACTACCTCGAAGAGGTCATCAGCGAGCATTCCGTGCTGCTCAACCGCGCCCCGACGCTTCACCGGCTCGGCATCCAGGCATTCGAGCCGGTTCTGGTCGAGGGGAAGGCGATCCGGATCCACCCGCTGGTCTGCAGCGCGTTCAACGCCGATTTCGACGGCGATCAGATGGCGGTCCACGTTCCCCTGAGCCCCGAGGCGCAGGTGGAGGCGTCGCTGTTGATGCGTTCCTCGCGAAACATCCTCTCGCCCGCGCACGGCGGACCGCTCGCCGTCCCGACGCAGGACATGGTGCTCGGTATCTACTACCTGACGAAGCCGCAGGTGACTCCGCCGGAGGAAAAACAGGCTTTTTCCTCGATCGAGGAGGTACTGCTCGCTCACGAGAGCGGACAGATCGCCACCCTGACGCCGATTCAGTTGCGGTACTCGGGCGAACTCCTGGAGACGCACGACAGCCAGGACCTGCTGCGGGTGAAGGTCTCGGACGCCGAGGGCAGGCGGATCGAAACCACGGTCGGGAGAGTGCTCCTGAACGACCGGCTGCCCAGGGACCTGCCGTTCGTGAACGGTGTGCTCAAGAAGAAGGGCATTCAGAGCCTTGTCCGTCTCGTCTATCTGCGCCACGGGCTCGAGACCACCGCCGACGTCCTCGACGCGCTGAAGGATGTCGGGTTCGAGTACGCGACCCGCAGCGGAACGTCGATCGGACTCGGCGACCTCGTGGTCCCGCCGAACAAGGCGCGTCTGGTCGAGGAGGCCAAGGAAGAGGTCGGCCGGGTTGACGAGCAGTACCAGCAGGGTGCGATCACCCACGGAGAGCGGTACAACAAGGTCATCGACGTCTGGTCGAACGCCACCAACAAAGTGGCCGAAGACATGCTGAAGACCATGCAGGTCAGGGAGCGGGAGACCGGGCGGTTCAGCCCCGTCTTCATGATGGTGGACTCCGGCGCCCGGGGCAGCGAGAAGCAGATTCGGCAGCTCGCCGGCATGCGGGGCCTGATGGCCAAGACCTCCGGAGAGATCATCGAGACCCCGATTACCAGCAACTTCCGAGAGGGGCTCAGCGTCATCCAGTACTTCATCTCGACCAACGGGGCGCGAAAGGGTCTGGCGGATACGGCGCTCCGAACCGCGGACGCCGGGTACCTCACCCGCCGGCTTGCCGACGTGGCCCAGGACGTGATCGTCACCCTGGTCGATTGCGGGACCCTGCGGGGCATCTACGCCGAGCCCATCATCGAGGCCGGAGAGGTCATCGAGCCGCTTCGGGACCGCATCGTGGGCAGGGTCAGCCTCGAGGCCGTCAAGGACTTCCGCGGGGATCTCATCGTTGACGCCGGCGAGGAGATCAGCGAAGAGATCGCGACCGCCATCGAGGGTTCGGGCGTGGCCCGGGTCAAGATCCGCTCGGTCCTCACCTGCGATGCGCGGCGGGGTGTCTGTGCGATGTGCTACGGCCGGAACCTGGCCACCGGGCGGCTTGTGGATCTGGGCGAGGCGGTCGGCATCATCGCGGCGCAGTCGATCGGCGAGCCCGGCACGCAGTTGACCATGCGGACGTTCCACATCGGCGGGACGGCCAGCGTCTTCGAGAACTCGGCCCTTGAAGCACGCCACGACGGCGTGATGCAGTTCTCGGAAAACCTGCGCACGGTCGGGGATCGCCACGGCAACCTGGTGGTCATCAACCGCGCCGGCACCGTGGAGGTGGGCGACGGCGAGGGACGGATCCTGGAGAGCCATCCGGTGGTCTACGGCGCGCGGATCAAGGCGGCCCCCGGCAGCGCCGTGAGCAGCGGCCAGGTGATCGTCGAATGGGACCCCTACAGCTTCTCGATCCTGGCCGAGGAGGAAGGGATGGTCCGATTCCGGGACATCATTGCGGACGTGACGATGATCCAGGAGGTGGACAACGTCACCTTCCGGTCACAGGCGGTGATCATCGAGTCTCCGGACGACCGGTTCGAGCCGCGGATCGAGATTCAGGGCGCCTCGGGTGAGGATCCCCGGACCTACCTGATGCCCTCGCGCGCCCATCTCGAGGTCGAGGAGGGTGACGCCGTCCGTCCGGGCGACGTGCTCGCCAAGATTCCGCGGGAGACCACCAAGACGAAGGACATCACCGGAGGCCTGCCGCGCGTCGTCGAGCTCTTCGAGGCCCGGCCGCCGAAGGCCCCCGCCCTGATCAGCGAGATCGACGGGCGGCTGCAGTACGGCGACGTTCGCAAGGGCAAGCGCGTCATCAGCGTGACTTCGCAGGTCACCGACGACGTGCGCGAGTACGAGGTGCCGCGCGGTGTCCACATCAGTGTCCGGGAGAACGAGGAAGTCCGGGCGGGCGACCCGCTCATGGACGGTCCGCGCAATCCGCACGACATCCTCCGGGTCCTCGGCGAGGGCGAGCTGCAGCGGTATCTCGTCCACGAGATCCAGGAGGTGTATCGCCTGCAGGGTGTGGTGATCGACGACAAGCACATCGAAGTCATCATCAGCCGGATGATGCGCTGGGTGCGCGTCACCGATGTGGGAGACACCGACCTGATCGTGGACGCGACCGTGGATCGGCACGAGTTCGCCCAGGCCAACCGCAAGGCTCAGGCAGAGGGCGGGCAGGCGGCCCAGGGAGAACCGATGCTGCTCGGCCTCACCAAGGCCTCGCTCGCCACCGACAGCTTCATCTCCGCCGCATCGTTCCAGGAAACCACCAAGGTCCTCACCGAGGCGTCGCTCACCGGCAAGGTGGACTATCTCCGCGGGCTCAAGGAAAACGTGATCATGGGCCGGCTGATTCCGGCGGGTACCGGGCTCCGCGAGCACCGGCGCTTCGTGCTGCCGGAGGAGATCGACGCGCACCGGCAGGCGATGCTCCAGGAAGACCCGAATCCGGAGACCGAGCTGGCCGAAGAGATCCACTGACGGGACCCTGAAGCACCCGTTTGCGTGGGGGTCGCCGCTCCCCGCGCTCACGTGAGTTTTTCCACCGGCTGCCGGCCTTTCGGATTTGACACGTACGCGCGCCAGCGCGTAAAATCCTTCGTCCGCTACGCGCCTGAAACGCACTCTTCGAGCGTCGTGGACGTCATCGTTTCCCCCGGGAAACAGCCGCCGATCGCCTTTTTCGAGCCCTGACGGGTGGGCGGTGCACGTCCCAGTTCCTCTGCCCCCGCGGGGGCGCAGCATTTTCCTTCGGACCCGATTTCCCCATGCCCACGATTCACCAGCTTGTCCGCCGCGGACGGAAGCGGATGGCCCCGGCCACCGACTCTCCGGCGCTCCAGCGGTGTCCGCAGCGGCGGGGAGTGTGCGTGCGGGTCTTCACCATCAACCCCAAGAAGCCGAACTCGGCGCTCAGGAAAGTCGCCCGGGTGCGGCTTACCAACGGGATCGAGGTCACGACCTACATTCCCGGGGTCGGGCACTCCCTGCAGGAACACTCCATCGTGCTCCTGCGCGGCGGCCGGGTGAAGGATCTTCCGGGCGTGCGGTACCACGTGATCCGCGGGGCTCTCGACGCGACCGGGGTGGACGGGCGAAAGAACGGCCGGTCCAAGTACGGAACGAAGCGGCCCAAGAGCTGACCGGTAGAGCCGCCCTTACGCAAGAGAGATTCGGAGATGTCCAGACGCCGTGACGTGCCGAAGCGGCAACCCGCTCCGGACGCCCGCTACCAGAGCGCGCTCGTCTCATCGTTCATCAACAAGGTGATGCTGGACGGGAAGAAGTCGACGGCCGAGTCGATCGTGTACGGGGCCTTCGACCGCATCAAGGACAAGACCGGCGGCGAGCCGCTCACGACCTTTCGCGAGGCCGTCCAGAACGTCAAGCCGACTCTCGAGGTGAAGAGTCGCCGGAAAGGCGGCGCCAACGTCCAGGTGCCGTACGAGGTGCGTCCCGAGCGGCGCACGTCGCTGTCCCTCCGCTGGCTCGTCGGGTACGCCCGGAAGCGGCCGGAGAAGACGATGGCGGAGAAGCTGGCGGGCGAGTTGCTCGACGCCTCCCAGAATCGGGGCGGGGCCATCAAGAAGCGGGAAGACACCCACAAGATGGCGGAAGCGAACAAGGCCTTCGCCCACCATCGCTGGTAACCGCCCCACCCCATCGGCAAACAACAAACCGGAGGAACTGCCATTCAGGAAGCGAGCACGATTTCGCCAGATGAGATCGACTGCTGAGTCCAGCTCGATCGGGCCCCGATGGCCCGGCGAGGCGGACTCGATCCGTTCGTCACGGCGCGCGAATCGAACCGCAGGCAATTCGGACCCCTTTCCCCAGCTCTCGCTTCCCGTCGGATCACCCTCAAGACACCCAACGCCCGCCACTTCCCATGTCCCGCAAAGTCGCCCTCGCCGATACCCGAAACATCGGGATCATGGCGCACATTGACGCCGGGAAGACGACCACCACCGAACGCATCCTCTACTACACCGGCGTCACCTACAAGCTCGGCGAGGTTCACGAGGGAACCGCGACGATGGACTGGATGGAGCAGGAGCAGGAGCGCGGGATCACGATCACCTCGGCCGCGACGACCTGTTTCTGGAAGGACCATCGGGTCAACATCATCGATACGCCGGGACACGTGGACTTCACCGCCGAAGTAGAACGGTCGCTGCGGGTTCTCGACGGCGCGGTGGCCGTGTTCTGCGCCGTCGCCGGCGTGGAGCCGCAGTCGGAAACGGTCTGGCGGCAGGCCGACAAGTACGGCGTGCCCCGGATCGCCTTCGTGAACAAGATGGACCGGGCCGGCGCCGACTTCGGACGGGTCGTGAACATGATGGAGGATCGCCTCGGAGCCCGCGCGGCGGCGATTCAACTCCCGATCGGGGCGGAGGATGTCTTCGAGGGCGTTGTGGACCTCGTTCGGATGAAGGAGATCCGCTATCACGGAGATGTTCTCGGCGCCCGCTACGAGGAGACCGAAGTCGCTCCGGAGCGCCTCGACGAAGCCCGACTCGCTCGGGAGTCGCTGATCGAGAAGATCTGTGAATGCGACCTCGAGGCGCTCGCGATCTGGGATGAGAAGGGCGACCTCACCGCCGAGGAGTGCGAGGCGGCGCTGCGGCGTTCGACGGTCGCGCTGCAACTGGTTCCGGTTCTCTGTGGATCCGCGTTCCGGAACAAGGGAGTCCAGCCTCTGCTGGACGCGGTGGTCGCCCTGCTGCCGGCGCCGACCGACGTGCCGTCGATCACCGGCACCGCGTCCGTGACCGACCCGACCCCGGCCGTCCGGGACGCACGGGACGACGCTCCCTTTGCCGCGCTGGTCTTCAAGGTGATGGCCGATCCCTTCGTCGGCCAGCTTTCCTTCTTCCGGGTCTATTCAGGGGTGCTCCGGACGGGTGACACGGTGCTCAACTCCACCCGCTCGGTCCGGTCGCGGGTCGGCCGTCTCCTCAAGATTCACGCCAACAAGCGCGAGGAGATCAAGGAGGTCTACGCCGGAGACATCGCGGCGGTGGTGGGTCTTCGAAACGCCAGGACCGGGGAGACGATCTGTTCAACTGCCGCTCCCGTCGTCCTCGAAGCGATGGAGTTCCCCGAGCCGGTCATTTCCCGGGTCATCGAACCGGCGACGAAGGCGGATCAGGAACGACTGGCGGGCGCGCTCGGGAAACTGACCCACGAGGATCCGACCTTCCGGGTGACGACCGACGCGGAAACGGCGCAGACCATCATCAGCGGGATGGGAGAGTTGCACCTCGAGATCATCGTGGACCGGTTGCTCCGCGAGTTTCAGGTGGGCGCGGTCGTGGGTCAGCCGCGGGTCGCCTACCGCGAGGCCATTCGCGCCTCCACGAAGACCGAAGGGCGTTACGTGCGCCAGACGGGTGGCCGGGGTCAGTACGGCCATGTCCGGATCGAGGTCTTCCCGAATCCGGTCGAGCCGTTCGAGTTCGTCAACGACATCGTGGGCGGGTCCGTGCCGCGCGAATACATCCCGGCAGTCGAGGAGGGCGCTCGTGACGCCCTCGCCGCCGGGCCGCTCGCCGGCTACCCGGTGACCGGCGTGACCGTGCGTCTCTACGACGGCACCTTCCACACCGTGGACAGTTCCGAACTCGCGTTCCGCATCGCGGGTTCCATGGCGGTCAAGGACGCGCTGCGCCGGTGCTCGCCGGTCATCCTCGAGCCGGTGATGAAGGTGGAGGTCGTGACTCCGGACGACTTCACCGGAGAGGTGATGGGTGACCTGAACTCACGGCGCGCCCGGATCAGCGGGCTTTCGATGCGGGGAAACGCGCAGGTCGTGGAGGCAATGGTGCCGCTGGCCGGGATGTTCGGCTACGCCACGGACATCCGGTCCGCCACCCAGGGCCGCGCGACCTACACGATGCACTTCGGCTCCTACGAGGAGGCTCCGGAGAGCGTCATGGCGGAGGTCATGGCGAGCGCCTGACGAGGACTGCAACCGAATGAACGAAAAGATCCGCATCCGACTCAAGGCGTTCGATCACCGCCTGCTGGACCAGTCCACCAGTGAGATCGTGGAGACGGCGAAGCGGACCGGCGCCACGGTAGCCGGCCCGATTCCGTTGCCGACGGTCAAGAACCGCTACACCGTGCTTCGCTCTCCGCACGTGGACAAGAAGTCCCGCGAGCAATTCGAACTCCGGACGCACAAGCGGCTCCTGGACATCCTGGGGTCCACTCCGACCACGGTCGATGCGTTGTCGCGCCTGGATCTTCCGGCCGGCGTTCATGTCGAGATCAAGGCGATGGTCGCCGGCGAGCCGCAGGTCAAGTAGGGCACGAACGGGAATCGCGGAGGAAGATCGATGAACGGACTGCTGGGCACGAAGCTGGGGATGGCCCAGCATTTCGGGGACGACGGCCGGGTGATTCCCGTCACCCTGATTCGGGTGGGCCCCTGCGTCGTCGTACAGAAGAAGACCGCGGCGGCCGACGGCTACGAAGCCGTTCAGGTCGGCCTGGAGCGGCCCCGCGGCCCGGGGAGCCGCCCCGCCCGCAACCGGGCGCTCGCCGCCCGGTTGAAGGCTGCCGGAGCCCCCGCCGCCTCGGTGCTGCGCGAGTTCGAGGCGGATTCGGGCGAGGACCTGGAGATCGGTTCCCGGCTTGGCGCCGAGGTGTTCTCTCCGGACGACGTGGTCCGGATCACCGGAGTCAGCAAGGGCAAGGGCTTCGCCGGAGTGATGAAGCGGCACGGCTTCCACGGCGGGCCGAAGTCGCACGGCTCCAAGTTCCACCGCGCCCCGGGCGCGATCGGCATGTGCGCCACTCCCTCGCGGGTGCTCCCGGGCACCCGTCTTCCCGGCCAGCACGGCCGGGAGCGCGTGACAGTCCGGAACCTCCGGATCGTTCGGGTCGACGCGCGGGAAAACCTGGTGGCGGTGCGCGGCGCCGTCCCCGGACCCCGCGGCGGGACCGTCGAGATTCGCAAGGCCTGACGAGAGCGACAAACGACCCGAAGAACCCGGAGCAGGAAGAACGAAAGTGACCGTGGCAGAGCAAGAAGCGCTTCCGACGGAAGGCGTACCCGAGGCCGAAGACCCTCAGCGAGCCGGTTCCGTGGTTGTCCGTGATTCCGAAGGCGGCGAAGTGGAACTCGATCCGGCGGTCTTCGCGGCGCCGGTGAGGCCGGGCCTCCACTACGACGCCGTTCGCCAATACATGGCGGGCCGGCGCGCCGGGACCCATGCGACCAAGAACCGCGCGCTCGTCGCCGGAGGCGGCCGCAAGCCCTGGCGGCAGAAGGGCACCGGCAACGCGCGGGTCGGCAGCCGCCGCACCCCCCTGTGGCGGGGCGGCGGGACCGTGTTCGGACCGCAGCCTCGCGACTACAGCTATCGGCTGCCGGGCCGCATGCAGCGCGGCGCGCTCCGCTCCGCGCTCTCGCTGTGCGCGAGCGAAGGGCGGTTGCGCGTTTTCGAGGACTTCGGTCTCGAGGGGCCTTCCACCCGGGCGGTGCTGCGCCGCCTGGACGAGTGGGGTTCCACCGACGGACGCGTGCTGATCGTGGAGACGGCGCCCTCCGACGACCTCTACCTGTCGGCGAGGAACCTGCCGGCGGTCGAGGTCATTTCGGTGCGGGCGCTTCACTGCTACGAGGTCCTCAAGGCGAAGACGGTGCTCATTCGGCGTTCCGCGCTCGCCGCGCTCTCCGAGAAACTGTCCGAAGCAGGGGGCCGATGATGGAAGCCGACCGCGTCATCCTCGAACCGCTCACCACCGAAAAGGCGGAGCGCCTGCGGGAAACCCAGAACGTCGTCGCTTTCCGGGTGAGCCCGAAGGCCAACAAGATCCAGATCCGCCGCGCCGTGGAGAGTCTGTTCGAGGTGGAGGTCAAGGATGTCCGCACCTCCAACTTCACGGGCAAGAACAAGCGCTGGGGCCGCTTCGTCGGACGGCGCCCCAACTGGAAGAAGGCGTACGTGACCCTCGAGGAGGGCCACGTCATCGAGATCTTCAAGGGCGTGTAAATGGCGATCAAGAAATCCCGGCCGACCTCTCCCGGACGCCGGTTCCACACCGTCCAGACGTTCGAGGAACTCACGACGACCACGCCGGAGAAGCGGCTGACCCGAGGGAAGAACCAGCGCGGCGGGCGGAACCGCGCGGGGCGCATCACGGTCCGGTTCCGCGGGGGCGGCCACAAACGGCGCCACCGGGAGATCGATTTCCGGCGCGCGAAGCCGGGCGTTCCCGGACGCGTGGCATCGGTCGAGTACGACCCGAACCGCTCGGCCCGCATCGCGCTCCTTCACTACCTCGACGGAGACAAGCGGTACATCCTCCACGCCGTCGGGATGAAGGTCGGCGATGTGGTGATGGCGAGCGACAGCGCCGAGATCGCGCCCGGAAACATGCTGTGCATCGACCGCATTCCGCTGGGCGCCACGATTCACAACGTCGAGCTCCGGCCCGGGGGCGGCGGCAAGATGGCGCGCAGCGCCGGCGCCTTCGTGCAGTTGGTCGCCAAGGAGGGGCGCTATGCGCAGGTACGCCTTCCCTCCGGCGAGGTCCGCAAGGTGCTGCGTGAGTGTCACGCCACCATCGGCCAGGTCTCCAACGTGGACCACGAGAACGTGAAGCTCGGCAAGGCCGGCCGCAAGCGCTGGCTCGGCCGCCGGCCGCACAACCGGGGAGTCACGATGAACCCGGTGGACCACCCGCACGGCGGCGGCGAGGGCAAGAGCTCCGGCGGACGTCACCCGGTGAGCCCCTGGGGCGTGCCGACCAAGGGACACAAGACCCGCAACAACAAGCGGACTGACTCGATGATCGTCCGCTCGCGCCGACGCCGCAGAAGGTAGGCCGAGGACACCCACACCACCAGATCGGAACAGGGATCAGAAAAGGACCACAGAATGCCGCGTTCGATTCAAAAGGGCCCGTACATCGAGGAAAGCCTGATCCGGAAGGTCGAGGACGCGCACGTCGCGCGCCGGCAGACGATCATCAAAACCTGGTCGCGGCGCTCCACGATCGTTCCGCAGATGGTGGGCCTGACCTTCGCCGTTCACAACGGCCGCAAGTTCATTCCCGTCTACGTGACCGACAACATGGTGGGTCACAAGCTCGGCGAGTTCTCGCCGACGCGGACCTTCAAGGGACACAAGGTGAAGACCGAGAAGTCGAGGGGACGCCGATGAGACTCTTCGCACGAACGGGGGTGACGCCGTGATCGAAGCGGTGGCCCGGGCGACGGCGGTTCCCGGTTCGGTTCAGAAGGCGCGGCTCGTTCTCGACCTCATTCGCGACAAGCCGGCGGCGGACGCCATCTCGGTGCTGCAGAACACGAATCGCGCGCCGGCGCCCATCATCGAGAAGGTGTTGCGGTCGGCCATCGCGAACGCCCAGACGAAGGCCCTAAGCGAAGCGAAGCGGATCGATGAGGACAAGCTCATGGTGTCCGAGGCGTTCGCCGACCAGGGACCGGCCCGGGCGATCGCCCGCAGCGGCCGGAGGGCCCGCATCCGTCGCATCCGGCGGCGAACCACCCACTACACGATCCGCGTGACCGCGGTCGAAGAGGAATAGGAATGGGTCAAAAAGTACACCCGCACGGCTTCCGGCTCGGATACAGCAAGACCTGGCGCTCCCGCTGGTTCGCGGACAGCGCCTATCGGGACTCGCTGCACGAGGACCTGA
This sequence comes from uncultured Acidobacteriota bacterium, assembly GCA_964448205.1. GTDB lineage: Bacteria > Acidobacteriota > Vicinamibacteria > Marinacidobacterales > Marinacidobacteraceae > Marinacidobacterium. The sequence goes on along the minus strand of CAYUVU010000266.1, from coordinate 9,917 downwards.
AGCTGCGGCGTCTTCTCAAGCGCCGCCTGTACCACGCGGGTATCTCGCGGGTGGAAATCGAGCGGCCGGGCAACAAGCTCAACATCTACATCCACACCTCGCGGCCGGGAATCATCATCGGGCGCAAGGGGACGGAAGTGGAGAAGCTGACGCGCGATCTCCGCAAGCGCACCGGCAAGGAAGTCCACATCCGGCCTCTCGAGGTGATCAAGCCCGAACTCGACCCACAGTTGGTCGCCGAGTCCATCGCCCTCCAGCTGGAGAAGCGGATCGCGTTCCGGCGCGCGATGCGGAAGGCCGTCGAGAACACCATGCGGAACGGCGCCAAGGGTGTCCGCATCCGGTGCGCCGGGCGGCTCAACGGCGCCGACATCGCCCGGGCGGAGTGGTACCTGGAGGGACAGCTCCCGCTCCATACGCTGCGGGCCGACATCGAATACGGGCTCGCCGAGGCCTTTACGACCTACGGTCAGATCGGGGTCAAGTGTTGGGTTTACCGGGGCGTCAGCGACGCGGTGAGCCGGCCGGGACGTCCGGAGATCTCCCTGAAGCCGTCGGCTTCCGGCTCCGAAGAGGCGAGCGCCGGTTGAGCCCTGAAGGGGATCCCCGAGGAGAAACGCCATGCTGATGCCGAAGAAGACGCGGTACCGGAAACAGCAGCGCGGCCGTATGCGCGGCAAGTCCTGGACCGGGCAGACCGTGGCGTTCGGAGACTTCGGGCTCAAGACGCTGGAGCCGGGATGGATCACGAATCGCCAGATCGAGTCGGCGCGGGTGGCCATCACCCGCTTCATCAAGCGGACCGGCCGGGTCTGGATCCGGATCTTCCCCGACAAGCCGCTGACCAAGAAGCCCCAGGAGACGCGCATGGGCAAGGGGAAGGGCGGTCCCGAGGGATGGGTCGCGGTGGTGCGTCCGGGACGGGTCCTGTTCGAAATGGAAGGCGTCGCCCGCGACCAGGCCATCGAGGCGATGCGCCGGGCGAGCCACAAGCTTCCGGTGCGGACGCAGTTCGTCGGCCGCTTTGAGGAGGAATCGTCGTGAAGGCCGCCCGGATTCGCGAGTTGACCCACGACGAACTCGTGAGGAAGCAGCAGGAAACGACGCGGGAGCTGTTCGATGCCCGGCTCGAGGCCGCCACCGGCCAGCTCGGTCACACGCACAAGGTCAAGGTGCTGCGGCGCCAGGTCGCCCGGCTCCAGACGATCATGAGGGAGCGCGAGCTCGAGATCGGGACCGATTCCCCGGGGAGCGGCGCCTCGGATTCCTGAGGCGGGTGAACAAGAGAAGAACCGTCATGCCAAGACTGATCAGGACCGGAACCGTGGTTGCCAGCGGCGCCGAGAAGACCATCACCGTGCTCGTCGAGCGCCTGGTGGAACACCGCCTTTACAAGCGCCGGTACCGCAAATCCACCCGTTTTGCGGTTCACGACGAGAAGAACGAGGGCCGGGTCGGAGACCGCGTCCAGATCGAGGAATGCCGTCCGCTTTCCCGGACGAAGCGTTTCCGGCTGCTCAACGTCGTGGAGCGCGCCAAGTGATCCAGATGCAGTCGGTGCTGCAGGTCGCCGACAACTCCGGCGCCCGCCGGGTCACCTGCATCCTTCCGCTCGGCGGCGGCGTGGGTCGTATCGCCCGGCTGGGGGACGTCATTACCGCTTCGGTGCGCGAAGCCGCGCCGGGGAGCGCGGTCAAGAAAGGGACGGTCGTCCAGGCGGTGATTGTGAGGACCCGCAAGGAGCACCGCCGCGCGGACGGGTCCTACATCCGCTTCGGTGACAACGCCGCGGTGCTGATCAACGAGCAGCGCGAGCCCACCGGAACCCGGGTGTTCGGTCCGGTCGCCCGCGAACTGCGCGAGCGCCAGTTCATGAAGATCGTTTCGCTTGCTCCGGAGGTCCTCTGACGATGTCCCGGAAGAAGAGCGCGCCGCCACCGCGGCGGCTGCACGTGCGCAAGAACGACCTCGTCCAGATCACGGCCGGGAGCGATCTGGGGAAGCGGGGACGGATTCTCCGCGTCTTTCCGGAAACCGGACGCGTGCTTGTCGAGGGCATCAACATGATCAAGCGGCACACGAAGGCGAACCCGCGCGCGAACATCAAGGGTGGCGTCGTCGAGCGGGAAGCCTCGATCGCGATCAGCAACGTGATGATCGTGGACCCGGAGACCAATCTCCCGACCCGGATCGGGAGGACCCGGCTGACCGATGGACGCAAGGTTCGGGTGAGCGTCCGTTCCCAGGGAGTGATCGACAAGTGAGCCGCCTTCGTTCCCGGTACCGGGAGACGATCGCTCCCGATCTGCGCACCAGACTGGAGATTGCCAGTGTGCACGCGGTACCCCGAGTTACCAAGGTCGTCGTGAACATGGGCGTCGGAGAAGGGGCGCGGGAGCACCGGTTCATCGACGCTGCGGTCGCGGACCTGACGGCGATCACCGGGCAGCGGCCGGTGGTGACCAGGGCCCGGAAGTCCATCGCCAACTTCAAGATCCGGGACGGCATGCCGGTGGGTGTGCGGGTCACGCTGCGCGGAATCCGGATGTACGAATTCATGGACCGGCTGATCAACATCGCGTTGCCCCGGGTGCACGACTTTCGCGGCGTTTCGGACCGGGCTTTCGATGGCCGGGGCAACTACACCCTGGGCCTGACGGACCAATCCGTGTTCCCCGAGATCGACTACTCGAAGATCGAGAAGACCCTCGGGATGAACGTGACCATCTGCACGACCGCGACGAGCGACCAGGACGCGCGAGAGCTGCTCCGCGCCTTCGGGATGCCGTTCGCCCGCCGGGAAGCGTAGTACCCAGAAGCTGGACAAGCAGAGGAAAGAGTTTTGGCGAAGAAATCGCTCATTGCCAAGGCAAGGAAGCGGCCCAAGTTCGAGGTGCGGCGCTACAACCGCTGCCTGAGCTGTGGCCGCCCACGGGCCTATCTCCGGAAGTTCGGGCTCTGCCGCCTGTGTTTCCGGAAGCTGGCGCTCGCGGGAGAGATCCCCGGCGTCATCAAGGCGAGCTGGTAGGGAGGTACGCTGATGTGGTCTGACCCGGTGGCCGACATGCTCACCCGGCTTCGCAACGCGATTCAGGCGCGGCATGACTTTGTCGAGATTCCTGCTTCCGGACTGAAGGAGGAGATCGCCCGCATCCTTCACGAGGAGGGATACGTGGACGGGTGGGAGCGCCGCGCTTCTCCGCCACAGGACGCGATCCGCATCAAGCTGCGGCGCCTGCCCGGCAATCGGGACGCGCTCTCCGGGCTCAAGCGGGTCTCGAGGCCCGGCACCCGCGTCTATGTGTCGCACCAGAAGATCCCCAAGGCGCAGGGAGGGCTCGGCGTCACCGTGCTCTCCACCTCCCGCGGGGTGATGACGGGCCGCCAGGCGCGCCATCTCGGCGTGGGCGGCGAAGTCCTTTGCCAGGTGTGGTAGCCCGAGGTCTGTTCGCATGTCCCGCATAGGCGCCAAGCCGATCCCCGTTCCGTCCGGGGTCTCGATCACGATCGAGAGTTCCGAGGTCCGCGTGAAGGGTCCGAAGGGCATCCTCACGAGTCCGGTCCTCCCGGGCGTCGAGGTGAAACTCGACGGCAGCGCGGCCCAGGTGTCGCTTCGGGAAACCTCGGGCAACCGGGCCTACTGGGGCCTCACCCGGGCGCTCCTCGCGAACGCGGTGACCGGTGTTTCCCAGGGCTTCCAGAAGGAACTGGACATCGTCGGAGTCGGCTACCGGGCGCAGGTGAAGGGACGGAACATCTCCTTCGCGCTGGGGTATTCCCACCCCATCGAGTTCGCGCTGCCCGAGGGGATCGACGTCCGGATCGAGAAGAACACCCACGTCGTCGTGTCGGGCGCCGACAAGCAGGCCGTCGGGCAGGTGGCGGCGCGCATCCGCGCGCTCCGCAAGCCGGACCCGTACAAGCAGAAGGGGGTTCGCTACACCGGCGAACGCCTCATCAAGAAGGCAGGAAAGACCGGAGCCTAGTACCAGAAGAGCCATGCGAATCACGACCCGCCGCCAGCGAAGGCGGCGCATCCACGCCCGCATTCGCCGGAAGATCACGGGCACCGCCGAGCGCCCGCGGCTTGCGGTCTACCGCTCGTTGAAGCACATCTACGCACAGGTCATCGATGACGCTGCCGGCACCACCCTCGTCGCCGCGGGAAGCCGCGAGACCGGGATCGAGGGCGGTGGAAACGCCCGGGGCGCCGCGCTGGTCGGCGAGAAGCTGGCGGAGCGGGCCCGCGCCGCCGGCATCGAGACGGTGGTCTTCGATCGCGGCGGGTCCCAGTACCACGGCCGGATCAAGGCCCTCGCCGACGCGGTGAGGAATGGAGGGATTCAGTGCTGAACATGGACGCGGGCGGCCGGTCGAGGCCTCGGAGCGGTTCGCGCAACACGCAGGTGGAGCGGACCGGCGATCCCGATCTCAAGGACAAGGTCGTCTCGATCAACCGGGTGACCAAGGTGGTCAAGGGCGGGAAGAACCTGTCCTTTTCCGCGCTGGTTGTCGTTGGAAACGAGGACGGCCGCGTGGGTTTCGGTCTCGGCAAGGCGCGCGAGGTGCCGGCGGCGATCAAGAAGGGAATCGAGATCGCCAAGAAGAACCTGACGGTGGTTCCCCGCGAGGGAAACTCCATCGCTCACGAGGTGGTGGGTGTGTTCGGGGCGGGCCGGGTCCTGCTCAAACCGGCGTCGGAGGGGACCGGGGTGATCGCCGGCGGTCCGGTGCGCGCCGTCATCGAGCTTGCCGGAATCAAGGACATCCTGACCAAGTCGCTCGGAACCGCCAATCCGAAGAACGTGGTGGAAGCGACGATGGTCGCCCTCCTCTCCCTTCGCTCGAAGACCGCGGTGGCGGAACTCCGGGGGAAGGACGTGAGCCACATCGAGGCGGAGATCCGGGCCTAGAGCCATGACGCAGCCAGAAGACAACGCCGCAGCCCCGGGAGGGGCGAGGATCGTCGTGCAACTCGTGCGCGGACTGGCCGGTACGACCCGCTATCAGCGCGAGGTCGTGAAGGGCCTGGGGCTTCGCCGCCTGGGAGCGACCGTTTCCCGGCCGGACAACCCCATGATCCGGGGGATGGTTCGGCGGATTCCGCACCTCGTGCGTATCGTCGAAGAGACCGAGGTGCAGGAGACGGCCGGATCGGCCGATGGCGAGTGAGGACGAGCAAGTGAGCCTTCATGAACTGGCGCCGCCCGAGGGCGCCGTCCGATCCCGCAAGCGGGTGGGGCGCGGCCCCGGATCGGGAACCGGCAAGACCGCCGGCCGCGGCCACAAGGGAGCCAAGTCGCGGTCCGGGTACTCGCTCCGCCGCGGCTTCGAGGGCGGCCAGATGCCGCTCGTGCGGCGGGTGCCGAAGCGCGGGTTCACGAACATCTTCCGGACCCGTCAGGAGGTCGTCAATCTGGGCGACCTCAACCGTTTCGAAGACGGTTCGACCGTCGGCGAGATCGAGTTGGTGGCCGCCCGCCTGATCCAGGGCGCGCGGATCTACCGGCCTGATCCGGAAGGAACTCCGTTGCTGGTCCGCCCGCGGCCGTTCCGCATCAAGGTCCTCGGCGGAGGTGAGCTGGAGCGGCGCCTCACCGTGCGGGCCCACGCCTTCAGCGCTTCCGCCCGCCGCAAGATCGAAGCGGCCGGCGGGACCGTGGATCTCATTGGCGCGAACGCCGGCAACTCTGAAGACCAGACGTGATCAACGCCGTCCGCAGCATCGTCCGGATTCCGGATCTTCGTACCCGGATTCTGTTCACGCTCGGCATGCTCGCCGTGTACCGGCTCGGAAACCACGTCCCGACGCCCGGCGTCAACCCGGCGGCGCTGACGGCCTTCTTCGAACAGAACCGCGCGACCTGGTTCGGTTTCGTGGACATGTTCTCCGGGGGGAACCTCTCGCAGGTCACGGTGTTCGCGCTCGGCATCATGCCCTACATCAGCGCGTCGATCATTCTGCAGCTCCTGACGCTGGTATGGCCGTATCTCGAGAAGCTCAGCAAGGAGGGGGAACTCGGGCGCAAGAAGATCACCCAGTACACCCGCTACGGCACCGTGATCCTCGCGGTGATCCAGTCGGCGAGCATCGCGGTCTTCCTGCAGAGCCAGGCCCTTCCCGACGGGATGAACCTGGTGAACGAACCCGGGCTCTCCTTCACCCTGATGACCATCCTCACGATGACCGCCGGCACGGTGTTCATCATGTGGATCGGCGAGCAGATCACGGAGCGCGGAATCGGCAACGGGATGTCCCTGCTGATTTTCGCGGGGATCGTGGTGATGTTCCCGTCGGCCATTCTCACCACGGTTCAGAACATCCGCGTCGGACAGCAGACGGTCTTCGGCGTGGCCCTCCTCCTCGTCTTCATGATCGCGGTCCTCGCGTTCATCGTGTTCGTCGAGCGCGGCCAGCGGCGGGTTCCGGTGCAGTACGCGAAGCGGTTCGTCGGCCGCCGGATGTATCAGGGACAGTCCACCCACATCCCGCTGAAGATCAACACCGGGGGCGTGATTCCGGTGATCTTCGCCAGCTCGATCATCGCCCTGCCGCAGACGTTCGCTTCGCTCTTCACCGAGAGCCGCTGGATGGCCGCCATCGCCGAGCAGCTTCGCTGGGGCATGCCGCTCTACACCCTGCTCTACGTCGTCTCGATCCTGTTCTTCTGCTACTTCTACACCGCCATCGTCTTCAAGCCCGCCGACGTGGCGGACAACATGCGGAAGAGCGGCGGGTATGTCCCGGGCATCCGGCCCGGGCGTCCGACGGCGCGCTATCTGGACGCCGTGCTCGGGAAGCTCACCTTCGTGGGCGCCATCTATCTGGCGGCGGTCGCGGTCCTCCCCGAGTTCCTGCTGAACGGGTTCACCGTCGCTCCGATCCCGGTGGTCGGGCCGTGGCTCGACTCGGTCCTGCCGACCTTCATCACCGAGGGCATGGGGGTGACGTTCTACTTCGGCGGCACTTCCATCCTCATCGTGGTCGGCGTCGCCATGGACACCGCGCAGCAGGTGGAAAGCCAGCTCATCATGCGCAACTACGAAGGCTTCCTGCAGCGGGGCCGGATTCGTGGACGTCGCGGCTGAGGCGCCCCGGAGCTGACATGAACGCGGTCATTCTCCTCGGCGCGCCCGGGTCCGGAAAAGGGACCCAGGCGGCGCGGCTCGCCGAGTCGCTGGGGTTCCCCCACATTTCGACCGGGGCCATTCTCCGGCAGGCGGTCGCGGATGGAACGGAACTCGGCGTGGCGGCCCGCGACATCATGGCGGCCGGCCGCCTGGTGAGCGACGAGATCGTCCTGGGCATCGTCGAAGAGAGGGTTTCCGCTCCGGATTGCAGCCGGGGTTTCATCCTCGACGGCTATCCGCGGAACCGGGCGCAGGCCCGGGCGCTTGGCGAGGTCCTCTCGAGGCTCGGAGCCACCGAGTGGATTGCGAACATCGCCGTTCCGGCGGAGGAACTGGCCGCCCGGGTCCGCGGGCGCCGCGGCACCGACGGCCGGCAGGATGACAGCGAGGACGCCTTCCGCCACCGGCTCGACGTCTACGAGTCCGAGTCGCTGCCACTGCTCGACCACTACGGAGACCGCGCCGTCAACATCCCGGGACTCGGGTCCCGCGACGAGGTATTCGGCCGTCTGTGTGCGGCCCTGCCGTTCGCCGCGGCGCAGTTGGTGACCCAGTGATCTCCCGATCCGACGTCGAGCTGGACAAGCTCCACCAGGCCAACGCGATCACGGTGGAGACACTGGACCTGCTCGCCCGCACCGTGGAGCCGGGAGTGACCACCGCTCACCTCGACCGCGTGGCCGCCGACAACCTGCGCCGCCACGGGGTGCCTCCGGCCTTCAAGGGATATCACGGGTTTCCCGCGACCCTGTGCGTTTCGATCAACGACGAGGTCGTCCACGGAATCCCCTCCCGCTGGCGGAAGCTGAAGGAGGGCGACATCGTGAGCCTCGACTTCGGCTGCATCGTGGACGGCTACTACGGGGACAACGCGACGACCGTCGCGGTCGGACAGATCGACGAGAACGTGGCGCGTCTGCTGGAGGTGACCGAGGGGGCTCTCTACGCCGGAATCGGAGCCGCCCGCCCCGGAAACAGCGTTTCGGACATCGGGCAGGCCGTACAGACCCATGCCGAAAGCCACGGCTACTCCGTGGTGCGCGAATACGGCGGGCACGGGATCGGAACCAGCCTGCACGCGGAGCCCTGGATTCCGAACTTCTATGATCCTCGCAAACGGGCCCGCCTGATTCCGGGCGCCGTGATCGCGATCGAACCCATGGTGAATCGCGGGAGCCCGGACGTGCGCGTGAAGCGGGATCGCTGGACGGTCGTTACCGTGGACGGCAGCGCCTCCGCGCATTTCGAACGATCCATCGCGGTCATGGAGGGCGGTCCCTGGATCCTCGCGGAGCCCAGAAAGACGAACCCGGCCACCCCGGGTTCAGAGGAAGACCATGTCTAAGGAAGACGCTATTTCCGTGGAGGCGACCGTCATGGAGCCTCTGCCCAACGCCATGTTCCGGGTCAAGCTTGATACGGGCGATCACAAGGTGCTCGCTCACGTGTCGGGAAAGATGCGGAAGAGCTTCATCAAGGTATTGCCGGGGGACCGGGTGTTGGTAGAGCTTTCCCCCTACGATCTGAGCCGCGGCCGGATCGTCTACCGGTGCAAGTAGGAGGGGCAACATGAAGGTTCGCGCTTCCGTTCGGCGTATCTGCGCCAAGTGCAAGATCGTCCGCCGCCGAGGGGTCGTGCGGGTGATCTGCGAAAACCCGAAGCACAAGCAGCGGCAGGGGTGACACACCGTGACGACCTCAGCAAGCGGAGTTCCGTGCCGGCCCGATTGTTGGCCGGGCCGGGCGACACAAACAGGGAGAGACTGACCGATGGCCAGAATTGCCGGCGTTGACCTGCCGCGCGCCAAGCGCATCGATATCGGGCTGACGTACATCTACGGCGTGGGGTCCCACCGCTCGACGACCATCCTCGACAAGGTCGGGATCGAACGCCACCGCCGGGTCAGCGACCTGACCGAGGAGGAGGTCAGCCGGATCGGCCGGGCGATCGACGACGAGGGCGGCGTGGAAGGAGACCTGAGGAAGCGGATCTCGATGGATCTGAAGCGCCTCATGGACATCGGGTGCTATCGCGGGCTCCGTCATCGCCGGGGTCTCCCCGCACGGGGCCAGCGCACCAAGACCAATGCCCGGACCCGCCGCGGTCCCCGCCGGGTCGGGATGCGCCGGCGGTAAGGGAACAGGAACACCACATGGCAAAGAAGAAGACAGCCCGCCGCCGCACGGGAAAGAAGCGCGAGAAGCGCACGCTGACCGCCGGCGTCGTGTCGATCCAGGCGACGTACCACAACACGATCATCACCTTCGCGGATCCGGCCGGAAACGTGGTCTGCTGGGCCAGCGCCGGATCGCAGGGCTTCAAGGGTTCCCGGAAACAGACGCCGTTCGCGGCGCAGCAGGCGGCGGGCGCCGCCTCACGGGAAGCTCGCGCCCTTGGCTGCACTCATGTGGAGGTCAAGGTGAAAGGCCCCGGCGCCGGACGCGAAGCCGCGATCCGGGCCGTGGCGGCCGCCGGTATTGAGGTGAAGTCAATCAAGGACGTCACCCCGATTCCGCACAACGGGTGCCGGCCACCAAAAAAGCGCCGGAACTAACAGCCCGTGGAAAAAATGCCCCGCACCATACCCAAAACGGCACGTGCTCCCGAACCGACGGTCGTCGTGCGTGCGGGGCATTTTCCCCACGGGGTGACGCGAATCGCTCCGCGATTCACGTCACATTCTTTCGTCCTCGGGGGGAGCAGCCGGCTCTCCCCCCCCCCCCCCACCCGGTCCCGGGCGAGGCTGGGCGGCCGGCTCACCTTCGGCGTTGTGTCGCTCGGCATA
>CAYUVU010000265.1:0-7663 GCA_964448205.1 uncultured Acidobacteriota bacterium | reverse complement strand
CCGGCTAAAGCCGGCGCTCCAAACCACCCCTCCGCTACCCTGTTCCCGTGCCACCCGACGGCAACCCGCGCACGGCCGGCTCCGGCGACGAGCGCTACCTGGCGCGCCGCGCGGGCTCGGTGAGCCTCGGCGTCGTCTTCTCGCGTCTCACCGGCCTGGTGCGGGAGCAGACGCTCGCCTTCCTGTTTCCGACCCGGCTGCTCGACGCCTTTTACGCGGCCTACACCTTCCCGAACACCCTGCGGGAAATGCTCGCCGAGGGGGCGCTCTCCAAGGCGTTCGTCGCCACCTTCGCGGCCGTGGATCAGGGAGACGGAAGAGAAGCCGCCCACCGGCTGCTGGGGCGGGTCCTCCGGGTCCTGCTCCCGGTGAGCCTCCTCGTCACCGTCGCCGGCGTGGTGTTCGCGCCGCAACTGGTGGACCTCGTGTTCTCGCGGGGCGCCTTCGACTCGCCGCTTCCCGAGTCCCTGCGCTTCGGTGTCGAGACGCCGCGGGAACTGGCCGTCTGGCTGACCCGGATCATGTTCCCGTTCATCGCCTGCGCGTCGCTCGCGTCGCTCTTCATGGGCGGTCTCCAGGCGCGGAACTCCTTCTTCCTGCCCGCGGTGGCGTCGGCGTTCTTCAACGTCACCACCATCGTCTTCGCGGCGCTGGGATTCCTTGCCGCTCCCCGGCTGGGGCTTCATCCGATGGCGGGACTCGCGCTCGGGGTGCCGGCCGGAGGACTCATCCAACTGTTCGTGCAGTGGCGCTGGTTCCGCCGGGACGGCTACCGCCCGGTCCCCACCGGCGGGATGCGGGAAACGGTCTCGGACCCGGCCTTCCGGCGGGTGTGCCGCCTCTTCGCACCCGCTGCGGCTGCTGCCGGGACGCTCCAGATCAACGTCATCATCTCGAGGCACTTCGCCTCCGCGGGAACCTCGTGGCTCGCCTGGTTCACGATGGCCTACCGGCTTGTGCAGCTTCCCTCGGGGCTGATCGGAGTCGCCCTGTCGAGCGCCACGCTTCCGGCGCTCACCCGGGCCGCCGGCCGCGGCGACCGGGACGGATTCGGCCGGGTGCTCGGGCAGTCCGGCCGTCTCATGCTGCTGCTGACGCTCGCCGCCGCGGCCGGGCTCATCGGGATCGCCGCGCCGTTCGTCACGCTCATCTACCAGCGGGGGGCCTTCAGCCCGGAAGACGCCCGGCAGGTGTCCCTCGTGCTCTCCATCTTCGCGCTGGGGCTTCCCGCCTTTGGGGCGACCAAGCTCCTCTCCGACGCCTTCTTCGCGCTCGGAAGCACCCGCCCGCCGCTCCTGGTCGCGGCCATCGGCACGGTGGTGACCTGGATCGCGACCCGGAGTTTCGTGGTCGTGGCCGGGTTCGGCCATCTGGGACTGCCGCTCGCGACCGTGTGCGTGGCGTGGTTCTCCGCGGGGCTGCTCGCGGCCCTGCTGGCCGGGCGGCTGGGATCGGACGCCTCCGGACGATCGCACGCGCGAACGCTCTTCGGAGACGTTGCCGGAGCCGGCTTCCGCGCGCTGCCGGTGGCGGCCGCCACCGGCGGTTCGGCGTGGCTGGTCGTGCTTTTCGCCGGCGAGCGCCTCGGCCCCGGCGCCTGGGCGGGGGCGGCGACCACCCTGCTGGCGACCGCCGCCGGCGGAGTGGTCTTTCTGGTCGCCGCGAGGTTGTGGGCGCCGCGCGAATGGGACCCGATCCGCGACGCGCTCGCCGCGCTGGGAGAGCGGCTCGGCTTCCGGGGCGGGCGGCGTGGAGGCCCGGGCGGATGAGCGCCGCCGCCGCGAAACCGGGACCGGCGTCCCGCCGGGATCCGGATCCGCGGGCGGAGGAGTTCCTGAACCACCTCCGGGTGGAGCGCCGCCTCTCCCCGAACACGCTCGATGCCTACCGCCGCGATCTCGGCAAGCTGGACGAGTTCAGCGGCAAACGGCCGCTCGCCGAACTCGACACCGGCGACCTGCAGCGCTTCCTGACGCACCTCCACCGCCGCGGCCTCGCGTTCCGCTCGATCCAGCGGATCACTTCCGCGATCCGCGGCGCCTTCGCCTTCTGGCAGGCCGAGGGGCTCATCGAGCGGGACCCCACCGAGGGGATCACGGTGGCGCGGGCCTTGCCGGGGCTCCCCCGCTACCTGTCACCGGACGAGGTCGAACGGCTGCTCGCCGCGCCCGACGACTCGCCGCTGGGACTCCGGGACCGGGCGATGCTCGAGATGCTCTACGCCACCGGCCTCCGGGTGTCCGAACTCGTGGGTCTCAGGACGACCGACGTGGTGGCGGCCCGCGGCGATGCGCCCGGCTACGTCACCGTGATCGGAAAGGGTGACAAGGCCCGGATCGTCCCCTACGGCGACGTCGCCGCGGCGACCCTGGAGGCGTGGATGGCGGAAGGCCGCCCGCGGGTCCTGGGAGAGGGCGTCCCGGCACCCGGTTCGCCGTGGCTGTTCGTCACCGCTCGCGGAGGCGCCATGACGCGCCAGCGGTTTTGGCAGATCGTCCGGACCCGCGGCGAGCAGGCGGGGATACCGCGCCGTTTCTCACCCCACGTTCTGCGGCACTCGTTCGCGACGCACCTTCTCGAGCGCGGCGCGGACCTCCGGAGCCTGCAGCAGATGCTCGGCCACGCCTCGATCTCCACGACCCAGATCTACACCCACGTCACCGAGGAGCGGCTGCGCCGGGTGTACGACCAGCACCATCCGCGCGCCCGGCGGGGCGGTTCCTGAGCCGCGGGATGGGTTCGAGCAGCGCCGGTGGGGAATCGCCCTTCCCCGACTCCCTGTCCGCAGGGCAGGGGGCCGAAGTGCGCCGGCTGGCCGCGGAGCTGCGGTCCGGGACCGTGGTGGCCTTCCCGACGGAGACCTTCTACGCCCTGGGTGCCGACCCGCGCTCGCCCGAGGCGGTGGCCGAGGTGTTCCGGCTCAAGGGCCGTCCGGCAGACCGCCGGCTCCCCTGGATCGCCGCCAGCCGGGCGCAGGTGGAGGCGGTCTGTGTGTTCCCCGAAGCGGCGGCGCTCCTCGCGGATCGCTGCTGGCCGGGTCCGGTGACCCTGGTGCTGCCCCTCCGCGCCGCGGGCGCGGACACCGTGGCGGTCCGCGTGAGTTCGCATCCGTTCGCCCGGGCGCTCGCCGCGGCCCTCGGCCATCCGGTGATCTCGACCAGCGCCAATCCGACCGGCGCTCCCCCGCTCACCACCGCCGCCGAAGTGCGTGACGCCTTCGCCGGGCGGGGCGCCGAGAGCCTGCGAATCCTGGACGGGGGCCGGACGCCGGGAGGGGAACCCTCGGTGATCGTGGACGCGACGGGCGAGTCGCCGCGGGTTCTGCGGGGGACGCTTGACCCTGGCCTACTCCTCTGAGGAACTGTCGCTGGCTTCGAAGCGGCGGACGAAATCCTGCTGTTCCGGCGTGAGGTCCCTGGGCACCGTGATCCGGACCCGAACCACCAGATCGCCGTGACCCCCGCCGGGACGCGGCATACCCCGCCCGGGAACGCGGAGCGCGGCGCCGCCGGAGATTCCCGCCGGAATGCGGATCCGGACGGGATCCCCGAGCGTCGGGACCTCGATCTCCCCGCCGAGCGCCGCTTCCGCGAAGCGGACCGGGACTTCGACCTCGAGGTTGTCCCCTTCGCGCCGGAACCGTGGGTGGACGGCGATGCGCACGGCAAGCATCGCGTCGCCGTCCGGCGTCCGCACCTTCAGACGGGCGCCGTCCCGGACCCCGGGGGGAATCCGCACTCGGTAGGAATCGGTCTGACTCGTGTGGAGCTGCCGGATCGCGCCGCGGTACGCCTCCTCGAGGCTGATCTCCACGACGCCGGTCCGCGCGGGCGCATCGGCCGGCGGGCCCGGCGGCCGATAGCGGCCGGAAGGCGGCCATCCCGGCGCGCGCCGCGTTCTCCCCTCGAGGGGGCCGAAAGGGGAGTCCGGCCCGAACAGGTGGAGGAAAAAACTGGAAAAGTCGCCAAACGTGCGCGGATCGGGCTGCGGCCCGCCCCCCGTCCCGGAGCGGGCGCTCCGGGCCTGCCGGGCCCAATCGGGCCCCAGCTGGTCATACCGGCGACGCCGGTCCGGATCGGAGAGGACCTCGTAGGCCTCCCCGATCTCCTTGAAGCGCTCCGCGGCCTGGTGGTCCCCCGGATTCAGGTCGGGATGGTGTTTGCGCGCGAGGCGCCGGTAGGCCTGCTTGATCGCCTGCGCATCGGCCTGCTTCCTGACTCCCAGGACGGCGTAGTAGTCGCGGTACTTCAAGAGGCGACAGCCCCGGATTCCGGGCTCGCCACCGGGGCGACGCTAGCAGCCTGTGGTGAAACTCGCGCGGCAGTCGAACGGCGACGCATCCCGGCTGAACCGCGCCTCTGCGAGGCGCTCTGCGTTGCGTTTCGGTCGAAATACACTCGGTATTCCTCCCTCACGCGCCTTGTCAGCCGGGCGCCTCGCCGTTCTTGGTGCTCACGCCAGTTCCACCACAGGCTGCTAGTGCATCGGCAGGCGGTCGGGTTCGGGACCCGCGCCGATGGTCGGGGCCGGGCCGAGGTCCGGGAAGATGATCGGGATGGTCTCCTCGAGGCTGGAGACGAGGTGGATCTGCAGGGCGTCCCGGATCTCGTCCGGCACGTCCTCGAGCAGGGTGCCCTCGTTCAGCCGGGGCAGGATCACTTCCTTGATCCCATAGCGATGTGCCGCGAGCAGCTTCTCCTTGATCCCCCCGACGGGAAGCACATGGCCGGTCAGGGTGATTTCCCCGGTCATCGCCAGTTCGGGCCGGCACACGGTCTCGGTCAGGACCGAGATCAGCGCCGCCACCAGGGTGATGCCCGCCGAGGGGCCGTCCTTCGGCGTGGAGCCTTCGGGCACGTGGAAGTGGATGTCCGACTTCCGGTAGAAGCCCGTCTGGATTCCGTAGGCGGCGCCGTGCTCCCGGACCCAGGAGAGGGCGGCGGTCGCCGACTCCTTCATCACGTCGCCGAGCTGACCCGTCAGGGTCAGCCGGGTGTTCCCCTTCATGCGCGAGGCTTCCGCGAAGAGGAGATCTCCTCCGATGGGCGTCCAGGCGAGTCCCACGGCCACTCCCGGCACGCTGACGCGTTCCACCAGCTCTCTGGACAGTGAGGTCGGCGCGCCCAGCAGGTCGCTCACGACTTCCGGAGTGACCTGGAGAGGTCCCTCTTCGCCTTCGGCGAGTTTGCGGACCGCCTTGCGGCAGATCTTCGCGATGGACCGCTCCATGTTCCGGAGTCCGGCCTCCCGGGTGTAGTCCCGGATGATGAGCGCGAGCGCTTCGCGTTCGAAGACCGGCTGGTCCTTCTCGTCGTCGAGCCCGTGGTTCTCCAGCTGGCGAGGAATGAGGTGGCGGGTCGCGATCTGGATCTTCTCCTCCTCGGTGTACCCCTGCAGGTGGAGGATCTCCATCCGGTCCTTGAGCGCGGGCGGCACCGGATCCATCATGTTCGCGGTGGCGATGAACAGGACGTCCGAGAGGTCGAACGCCAGGTCCAGGTAGTGGTCCCGGAAGGTGTCGTTCTGCTCGGGGTCGAGGACCTCGAGGAGCGCCGAACTGGGATCGCCGCGGAAGTCCATCCCGAGCTTGTCCACCTCGTCCAGCATGAAGACGGGATTCCGGGTGCCCGCCCGCACGAGGCCCTGGATGATCTGGCCGGGGAGCGCTCCGATGTAGGTGCGGCGATGGCCCCGGATCTCCGCTTCGTCCCGGATTCCTCCGAGGCTGAGGCGCACGAACTCCCGGCCGACGGCCTTGGCGATCGATCGGCCGAGGCTCGTCTTGCCGACGCCGGGCGGTCCCGCGAAGCAGAGGATGGGTCCCTTCTGGTCGGGCTTCCTCTCGCGGACCGCCAGGAACTCGAGGATGCGGTCCTTGACCTTCTCGAGGTCGTAGTGGTCGGCTTCGAGGATGTCCTTGGCGCGCGGAATGTCGTACTTGTCCTCGGTCCGCTTGTCCCAGGGGACGCGGACCAGCCAGTCGAGGTAGGTCCGGCCCACGGTGTATTCCGCCGAGGCGGGAGGAATGCGGCCGAGCCGCCGGAACTCCCGCAGGGCCTCCTTCTCGGCCTCCTCGGGCATCCCGGCCTTCTCGATCTTCTCCCGGAGCTCGTCCATCTCCTTGGTGGAGTCGTCGCCCTCGCCCAGCTCCTTCTGGATCGCCTTCATCTGCTCGCGCAGGAAGAACTCGCGCTGGGTGCGGCCGACCTCGCTCTTGACCTTGGACTCGATGCTCCGCCCGAGATCGCGCACCTGCTTCTCCCGCAGGATCGCCGCGTAGGCGAGCCCCAGCCGGTCCTCGATGGACAGCGTCTGGAGGATCTCCTGACGCATCTCGGTGTTGAGGCTCGGCAACTGCTCCGCGACGAAGTCGGCCAGCTGGCCGGCGCTCCCCACGCGGGCGAGCTGGGTCTTCATGACCTCGCGGGCGCGGGGGAAGAGGTCCGTCTTGATCATCTCCTGGAGCTCTTCACGGATCTTCCGGGTCAGCGCCTCGAACTCCACCGTCTTGTTGGCGCCCACCGTCCCGTCCAGGACGCGGATGTCGGCGCGGACGTAAGGCTCCGTCTGCACGATCCGCTCGACCCGGAAGCGGAAGCTGCCCCGGATCACGATCCGGACGGTCCCTTCGCGCATCCGGACCTGCTTCTCGAGCCGGGCGGCGGTGCCTACCCGATAGAGATCGTCCTCGCCCGGATGGTCCACCGCGTCGTCCTTCTGGGTGAGGACGGCGAGCATCACCTTGCCGGTGCCCGACGGGTCCGCCTCGGCGGCCTCGCGCGTCGCGTCGCGGAGCATCTGGATGGTGCTCTTGCGGCCGACGGAGAGCGGCAGGAAGGAATGCGGGAACACCACGATGTCCCGGAGGGGCAGCACGGGCACCATGCGGTGCACCTGGCCCTGGGGCGAGCCTGATTCGGTTGGGGCGCCTTTCACCGGATCGGACATCGGAGCTTTTCTCCCTCGAATGCGCTGGGTCCGCGGCGCGGGCCGGAACCTGGAGAGTACGTCCCGGATTGCGCCGGAACGCGCGATGAGCCTAGCACGTCGGACCAATTATTGCGTTGCGCGTTGTCAACATCACAATAAGTCACTGATAAAACGGCGATTAGATGCGTTGGACGGGGCACAACAATATTAGTCGTATCTTGTTATATTCTGGTCAGCCGAACGTGACTTCGTCCGGAAGCTCGTTCACGTCGTCAGGCTGGATGGGAAAGTGCTCGGCCAGGAAGCCTCCGATGCGGCGAACCCCGTGTTCGAGCCCGTCTCCGATGCCGTTTTCGCGGATGTGGCTCGTGATTTCAAGCGCGATCTCGTTCCAGGCCTCCTCGCCGACCTTTTCGTTGATCGCCTGGTCGGCCACGATCTCGAACCGGTGGGACCGGACCGCGAGGAAGAGCAGGACGCCGGAGCCGTCCTTCGTGCGGTCCACCCCCAACCGGAAGAACTCGCGCACCGCCCGCTTGCGGGCGTTTTCGAGCGGCAGGAGGCGCGCCACCACGTGGACCCGCAGTTCTCCGGAGGTTTCCCGCTCGGCTTCGGAAATCGCGTGCGCGATCCGGTCGAGGTCCTCCTCGGACAGGTGGGAACGGAGGGGCTTCGGAACGCGCACGGTCAGGTCGAAAGGAGTCCTTCTCCCGCTACCAGCTCCCGCTGGCGC
>CAYUVU010000264.1:0-11001 GCA_964448205.1 uncultured Acidobacteriota bacterium | reverse complement strand
TCCCACGCCGGCGGCGAGCGCGGGGTGGGTGCGCGCCTCGTTCCACTGCAGGAGCGCTACCGGCACCACGATCAGGGCGAGCGCCAACCAGATGCGCGGTGAGAGGTCCTCACCCAGGACCAACCCGCCGAGCACGACCGCGATCAACGGGTTCACGAAGGCGTAGGTGGCGGCGAGGGCCGGCTCCACGTGCGTGAGGAGCCAGGTGTAGGCCACGAAGGCCACGATGGAGCCGAAGACCACGAGGTACAGGAGCGCCGCGAACGCCGGCGCGCTGACGCCGGAGAGGGTGACCTGACTCCACTGACCCGACACGGCGCCCAGGAGCAGCAGCGCGGCGCCGCCCACCAGCATCTGGGCCCCGGCGGAGAGCGGCAGGCAGCGCGGCATGGAAGGCCGGCGCGACCACAGGCTGGCCGTGGCCCAGGCGATGGGGCCGAGCAACATGGCGATGACGCCCGCGGGATCGAGCACCGCCTCCGAGCGCCAGGGCGCGACCAGGACCACGACTCCTGAAAAACCGATGACGGTGCAGAGAATCGCAACGAGCGAGGGACGCCTCCGGGCCACGAAGGCGGCGTCGAGCCCGGCGATCCAGAAGACCACCGTCGCCACCAGCACCGCCGCGGCCCCCGATGGAATGCGGACCTGGGCCCAGTGGCCGAGTCCGTGCGCGGCGGTGAAGAACAGCACGCCCGCCAGCGCAGCCTCCGCCCACTCCCGCCGGGTCAGCGGCGCCTCGCCGCGCCGGGCGAAGAGGAAGAGGATCGCCCCGGCGGTGAAGAAGCGGACCCCGGCCATCAGGAACGGCGGGATCTCCCGCACTCCGACGCCGATCGCGAGGTAGGTGGAACCCCAGATCAGGTAGACGGCGGCGAAGGCCAGGAACTTCCGCACCGGGCGCAGTCCTCAGCGCTGTGCGTCGGGATGGGCCCGGGCGACGGGACTGCCCGGTCCCGTCACGCCCTCAGCGCAGCGAGGCGACGATTCGCTCCGCTTCCCGGACCTGCTCGGTTAGAGACGACAGGGCTTCGCTCACGACCCGCACGTAGAAGCGCGCGGCGTCCCACTCCTCCTCTTCGATGCCTTCCCGGACGCCGGGGATCGTCTTCACGCCGTAGCCGGTATAGAACCCGGGCGCATAGACCTGGTGGCGGAACCACTCCCGGTTGGGGAGTCCCTCGTCGTAGCCCAGACGGCGCTCCGAGGTGTAGAGGAGCTGGTTCAGTTCGGAGACGCGGACGTTCGCGAGCACCGCCTCGGCGGAGGCGTCGCTCAGGCCGGCGAGGGTTTCCTCGTACCCCTGCCCCGCGTCGCGGAGCGCTTCGAGCGCGCTTTCGATGGCCTCGAAGTCGATCTCTTCGGGCGATTCCATCGCCGCGTGAGTCTCGCGGATCTCCTCCACGTAGGTCTGCATGGCGTCCGCCAGCGCGGTGAATCCGAAGGGGAGGATCGCGGCGTTCGCGAGGCGCAGCATCGCGGTGCCGATCAACTGCGACAGCGCGCGCCCGAACACGAAGTCGGCGTCCGAGAACTTCAGGTACCAGTGGAACGAGTCGTAGTTCGAGTGGTAGACCCCGCCGGGGCTGTCGCCGCCGAAACCGAGGTTCAGCGAAGCCATCGTCAGGTGGTCGATGAACACCGTGTAGTCGGAACCCGATCCGAGGGCGGCGAGCCGCAGGTCGTCGCTCTGCTCGATCTCGCGGCGGGCGTCCGGATTCGCGGCGGTTTCCAGGCGGCGCGCCCGGGCCGCCTCGAAGAGGCTCACCCCCCGCTCGGGGTCCTCGATGTCACCGGCGACTTCGTTCAGGAAACGCTCGAGCGTGTGGCTGCCCGCGAAGCTGAGCCAGCCCTTCCCGGTGCTGTCGGTGTTGATGTAGACGACGCCCTTCTCGCCCAGGTCGTCCCGGTGGGTCTCGGCCCACTCGGTGGACCCGAGAAGACCCCACTCCTCGGCATCCCAGAGGGCGAAGACGACGGTGCGCTTGGGACGGATCCCCGCCTGCAGCAGTTCCCCGAAGCCGCGAGCCGTCTCCATGAGCTGGACCGCGCCGCTGATGGGATCGGTGGCGCCCGCGCACCAGCCGTCGTGGTGGTTGCCGTGGACGATCCACTCATCGGGGTAGGTGGAGCCTTCGATCCTGGCGATCACGTTGTAGATGGGCCGCACCTGCCAGTCGTAGGCGGTCCGCATGCGGATGGTCACGGGGCCCGGACCGATGTGGTAGGTGATGGGGAGGGCGCCCTTCCAGTCGTCGTTCGGCGCGACTGTCCCGCGGAGCTGCTCGAGAATCGGAAGGGCGTCGCCCCAGGAGATCGGCAGGACCGGAATCCGCACCAGCGTCCGGGCGGTCTCGCGGGTCAGTTTCTCCCGATCCTCCGTCGCTCCCCAGCCCGGGGTCAGCGGGTCGCCCGGGTGGATCGGCATGTCCATGATGGAGCCGCGCTGGACGCCCCACTTGGGACGGTAGGGACCCTCGGGATACGTGAGTCCCCGGTAGTAACCGTCCTCCTCGGGATCGGAATAGATCAATGCCCCGATGGCCCCGTTGTCCTGGGCGAGCTTGGCCTTGATCCCGCGCCAGCTCCGGCCGTAGCGGGCGAGCACGATCTTCCCCTCGACGGAGATCCCGAGCTCGGCGAGCTTTTCGTAGTCCCCGGGGATCCCGTAGTTGACGTACACGACCTCGCCGCTGACGTCTCCGTCGGCCGCATAGGCGTTGTAGGACGGGAGAAGCCCCGGATCCGAGGAGTCCTTGTCCTCCGGGACCCCGGGTTCCGCGAGGCGCAGCGTGTACGGCTCGGGTCCGAGCACCTCGACGTGGCGGTCGATGGGGATCGGCATCAGCGCTTCCGTCTCCTCGATCGCGGCGTCGAGCCCGAAGGAGAGGAACTTCTCGAGGGCGTAGTCGGCCACCCGCTTGCTGCCATGTCCGAATCCCGCGATGTGAGGCTCTTCGGTCATGTACTCCATGTATTCCCGGAGCCGCGCCGGATCGGGAACGGCCCGGAACCGCTCTTCGATGGCCCGCTGGTCCTCCCACTGCCCGGCGAGGAAACCGCGTGGCGGTTCCTCCGACTGGGCGACCGCGGTCAGCGGGACCGTTGCGCCGAGGAGGAGAAGGGAAAGGAATAGAACGGATTTGCGGCTCATGGCGCGAAATCGTATCCGTCCGGGGCCGAACCGCCCCGGATAGACTCGGCGGCTTCGGGAGGGATCACGATGCGAAGCCATCCCCGCTGGAGCGCCCTGACGGTGCTGCTGTTCCTCGTTGCCGCACCAGCCCCCGGGCAGACGGACCGCGTTCCGGCGCCGGAGGTCGAGTCCATCACCGCCGCCGACCTCCGCGCCGACCTCTTCTTCCTCGCGTCCGACGGGATGCAGGGACGCCTCAGCGAGACGCCGGAGAACCGCCTCGCCGCCGAGTTCGTCGCGAGCCGTTTCGCGCGGGCCGGCCTGGAGCCCCCGGGCGGCTCGTTCTTTCACGAATACCGCCTCGCGCACGCCGCGCTGGGCAACGGCAACCGGCTGGAAGTCGTGGGAGAGGTGGTCCGGACAGTGCAGCTGCGGGAAGGCTTCTATCCCCAGCGCTTCTCGCCTTCCGCGGAGGCAGAGGGCGCGCTGGCCTTCGCCGGCTTCGGCATCCAGGCGCCCGCCTACGGCTGGGACGACTGGGAGGACGCCGACCTCTCCGGCCGCATCGCCTTGATCCTCGACCACGAACCGGGGGAAACGGATCCGGCGAGTCTCTTCGACGGCCTGGTGACCTCGGAACCGTCCCGCGCCTTCCGGAAGGCGGTCGCCGCGGCGGGCGCCGGCGCGGCGGGAGTGCTCTTCGTCCGCGACATCCACCAGCACCCCGGCGACTTCGACTTCGCGGCCAGCGCAGCCGGCGCCTGGCCGGACCCGCCCCGGCGGGTTCCGCGCATCACCCTCGCCGCATGGGTGGAATCGGTCGAGATCCCGGCGGCGGTGATCTCGCCGCGGGTGGCCGAGACCCTGCTGGCGGGCAGCGGCCACAGCCTGGCGAGTCTGGGCGCGATGGCGGACGCCGGCATGAGCGCCCCGCTGGTGCTCGAACCCCGGGTTCGGCTCGCCACCGCGGTCACCCGGACCACCACGCCGGACCGCAACGTGGTCGGGCTGATGCGGGGCGCCGAGGCGCCCGACGAGTGGATCATCCTCTGCGCCCACTACGACCACGACGGCGCCGACGGCAATCTCGTCTGGCCCGGCGCCGACGACGACGGCTCCGGTACCGTGGCGCTCATCGAGATCGCCGAGGCGCTGGGGCGCGCTGCCGCCCGGGGCGAGCGGCCCCGGCGCTCCATCCTGCTCGCCGGCTGGAACTCCGAGGAACGCGGCCTGCTGGGCGCCTGGGCGTACACCCTGAATCCCCTGAACCCGCTGGACCGGACGGTCGCGGTGCTGAACATGGACATGATCGGGCGGAACGAGGAAGTCCGGCGTGGGGGCGGGAGACGGTTCCGGGGCCTCGAGCCCCAGACGGCCGAGTCGAACGCCAATGCCG
Source organism: uncultured Acidobacteriota bacterium (assembly GCA_964448205.1). GTDB lineage: Bacteria > Acidobacteriota > Vicinamibacteria > Marinacidobacterales > Marinacidobacteraceae > Marinacidobacterium. The sequence goes on along the minus strand of CAYUVU010000264.1, from coordinate 6,469 downwards.
TGAACATCCTGGGCCACAGCTACAGCCGCACGATGACCGAGATGGTGCGTGCCGCGAACCGCGAGGCCGAACTTGACCTCAAGATGCGCTACGACAACAACGAGTCCAACCTGCTGCGCCGGAGCGACCAGTGGCCCTTCCTCCAGACCGGCGTCCCGGCCCTCTTCTTCCACACCGGGCTCCACCCGGACTACCACACGATCTACGATCGGCCCGAGAAGATCGAATACGAGAAGCTGGAACGGATCGTCCGGCTCGTCTACCAGCTCGCCTGGGATCTCGCGGATTCCGAGGTGCAGCCCGACTTCACCGGCCCGAACCGGGGTTCCGCGCTGCCCCCCGCGACCGGCCCCGGCCGCTGAGGAGATCCCCCGATGCGAAACGACCGGAAACTCCGCCCGGCGCGGGCCTGGATTCTGGCGGCGGCCGTTGCCGCCGGGTGCACAGCCCCGGAGGCCGAGCCGGAGTCATCCGGAGCGGACCCGGTCCCGGCCGCGCCGCTTGCGGCGGACCACTTCGTGCCGTCCTCACCGGAGAACGTGAGCTGGGGCTGGTTCCCGATCGACAAGGAACCCGTGCTCCGGGTCCGCCCCGGGGAGACCGTCCGGATGGACACCCTCACCCACTCCGGGGCGGTCCAGGATGAGGAACCAGTCACCTGGCTCGCTGCCCTCGGCGTGCCGGGCGAGGAGATCCACCAGGACATCCTCGACTTCTGGGCTTCCCGGGAGGGACGGCCCCGCGAGGGCCGCAGCGGCCACGTCATCACTGGTCCGGTGTTCATCGAGGGCGCCGAGCCCGGGGACATGCTCGAGATCGAGATCCTCGCCGTCGAGACCCGGATGCCGTGGGGCGTCAACAACACCTCGCCCCGGGGCGGGGTTTTCTCCGAGAGCTACCCCGGCTTCCGCCCGGACGACCCGGCGTTGGACATCCCCCCGGGAACCCGCCACCTGATCCGGACCGGCCGGGTGGACGGACGCGAGGTGGCCTTCCTCGCCGAGGACATCCACGTTCCGCTGGCCCCGTTCCTGGGGATCCTGGCGGTGGCCCCGGACCCGGTCGTCGGACAGCCCGGCGTGACCGTGCCCGGGGTCCAGGGCTCGCGGCCTCCGGGACCCTTCGGCGGCAACCTCGACGTGAAGGACCTGAAAGCGGGGACGACGGTCTATCTCCCGGTCTTCCACTCCGGCGCCCTCTTCTACGCCGGCGACCCGCACGGGGCCCAGGGGGACGGCGAGGTCAGCGGCACCGCGATCGAGCAGTCGCTGAGCGGCGTGTTCCGGTTCGCGGTCCACAAGGGACGCGCCCCTTCTTTTCCCTGGGCGGAAGACGACGATCACTACATGGTGATGGGGATCGATCTCGACCTGGACCGCGCCGCCCGGCAGGCGACCTGGGAGGTCGTCGAGTTCCTGGGCGAAGAGAAGGGCCTCTCCCCGGCCAAGGCGCTCTCCCTCGCCAGCATCGCCGTGGACTTCCGGGTCAGCGAGGTCGTGGATCTCACCCAGGTCGTCACCGGATACATCCCGAAACACATCTTCGTGCGGTAGTGCGGGGTCCCGGGCACGGCGTGAGTCACCGAGCGACGCATACGGCTTGGAACGCCGGTCTCCAGACCGGCACCGCGGCGCTCCGCGCCGCGCAGGTCAAGACTCCCATCCGCGGTGCGTCGCACCCCGCGTGGACCACCGAGGGCAGCGGCTCAGCCGGGATGATCACCGGTCGAATCCCGTGCGTTGCCCGGGACACCACACCAACATCACCGAATGAGCGAAAGGACCGCCAATGCCCGCCTACGTAGTCGCCATGATCAACGTCCACGATCCCGACACCTACCGGAAGTACACCGACCGGACCCCGGCGACCCTGAAGAAGCACGGCGGCCGCTTCGTGACCCGTGGCGGGGCCGTCACTGCCCTGGAGGGCGAAGGATTCGACGGGCGGATGGTCATCCTGGAGTTCCCGGACAAGGCCTCCGCCAAAGCCTGGTACGCGGACCCCGAATACGTCCAGGCGAGGACGTTCCGCCACGCGGCCTCTTCCGCGCAGCTCTTCGCGCTGCAGGAAGGCTCGACCGAAGCTGGCGCGCCGGTCAACCGTTCGTGACCATGGTCATGACCATGTAAAATAGTGGTCACGAACACCCCGGGAGCACCACAATGAATCAGCACGGTCAGCAGTCCCCCGCCACGCGGACCATGAAGGCATCCGAATTCAAGGCGAAGTGCCTGAAGCTCATGGACGAGGTGGCCGAGAGCGGTGAGGGGATCGTCATCACCAAGAACGGCCGTCCGGTCTCCCGGCTCCTGCCCTACCGGGAGAAACCGAAGCCGTGGTTCGGGTGCGACCGCGGCCTGATCCAGGTCCACGGCGACATCGTGGGGCCCATGCCTGCCGAGTGGTTCGAGAAGCCGGAAGGCGACGACGATCTGTTTTGATCCTGCTGGACACGCATGTTCTCCTCTGGTCGCGACTCGACGACCCCCGGCTCGGCCGCGAAGCGCGAGAAACCATCACCCGCCACTGGGCCCTTGGCGAAGTGGCCGTATCGAGCATCTCCTTCTGGGAGATCGGGATGCGCATCCGCAAGGGACGGCTCACGATAGGTGCTGATCTGGACGCGTGGCGTCGGAATCTGCTCGCATCCGGCCTGGTCGAGTTGTCTGTCGACGGCGATATCGCCATTCGGGCCGGCCTGCTTCCCGATCTGCACGGCGACCCCGCCGACCGCATCATCGTGGCCACGGCGCTCGACGGTTACCGTCTCGTAACCGCGGATGCGGGAATCCTCGCCTGGCCCCGAGACCTCGCTCGGTTCGACGCCCGGAGTTGATTCTCCGGCCGGGCCCGGCTATCCCGCCCGCAGCGATTCCAGGATCGGGCGGTTTGCCGCCGCGCGGGCGGCGAACGCACCCGCTCCCAGCCCGAACGCGAGGATTCCGGCCAGGAGCAGCATCAGGAGGGTGATGCTGCCGCCCGCTTCCCGCTCGCCGAGCACCGGAAGGATCGAGATGACGGCGGCGGCGCTGCCGGCGGCGAGCCCGGCGCTGAGCAGGAGCGCGTTCTCCCAGAAGCCGAGCTCCGCGAAGTCCCGCCGCCGGTAGCCGGCCGCGCTGAGCAGCGCCCACTCCTGCCGCCGTTCGTCCGCGTTCCGCAGCAGCACGGCGCCGAGCCCGAAGGTCCCGAGCAGCAACCCGAGGCCGCCGAGCGCCTGGAAGGTGGAGAGGTAGGTGTTCTCCACCTGGTGGAACTCCGCGAGCCGGGCGCGGGTGGATGTCGAAACCGGCCCGTAGTCGAGGAGCGCTGCCCCAACGATGTCGGCGGCCTCGGCTTCCGCGGCGGCCAGCGCTGCTTCGCCCTCGGGGGTCTCCTCCCATTCGGTGAGGAAGAGCCGGTAGCCATCCGGGACCGGCAGCGTCTCGAGCAGGTCCTCCTCCGCCATCAGGAGCTCGCCCTGAAAGACGCTGTCCCAGAGCGTGCCGACGAGCCGCAGGCGTACGGGCGCACCCCCCTCCCCGATGGGGAACTCGCGCTCATCGCCCACCGGCCACTTGAGCACGTAGGTCATCGAGTTCTGGTCTCCGATGACCGGAATCGGGGCTCCCGCATCACGGTCCCCCCAGAGCAGGCGCCAGGGATTCTCGGTTTCCTCGGGGCTCGCGCCCAGATGCGCGGCGAACGGGAACCGGTTCTCGGCGGCGAGCTCCCGGGGAATGCCGATGACCCGGGGACGCGACGGGCGGTACAGGTTCAGACAGCTCGCATCTTCGTCGCCGGCCAGCCGGAGAGGCTGGATCCGGAGTCCAATGTCTTCGGGCGGGAGATACAGCGCCTCGGACCCTTCCGGATCCCGCGGATCCCAGGGCGAGCCGAAGACGGTTTCCGTGACGGAGACGAACCCTCCGGTCCCGGCCGGAAGCGCGCCCGGCTCGGACCGTTTCCGGAACGCCTCGACGGCGACGAGGGTGAACGCGGCGAACGCCACGAGGATCATCGCGGCCAGACTGCGGCCGGGCCGAAAGGTGGTGGCGCGGAAGGCAAGCCCGCGCAGGCCCCCGGCGCCGGGCCCGGCAGTGGCGCGCCGCGCCGGGTCGGCCAGCCCCTTGAGGCGCGACCACGCCGCCAGGAACGCCGTAGCCAGGAAGGCCGCCCCCGCCCCGAAGAAGCCACCCGCTTCGGGGATCGCCTCGATCATCCCGAGCCCGAGCAGCGCCAGGCCGCCCACTCCGGTGACGACGGCCCACCTCCGGGCTCCCGCACCGGGGGAACCGACGGGCGCCAGGCCGGGCCAGCCCGCGAGTTCCGCCGCCGGTTTCCCGGCCAGGAGGCTCCGCGGCGAGCACCGGACGAGCTTCCTCAGGGTCCACCAGGCGGCCCCCATGGCCATCAGGATCCCCGACCAGGCGCCGCCGGCCACCGAAGACCATCTCACGGACACCCCGAGCGCGGTCGTCGCGCTTCCTCCGCCGGAATCCGCCGCGAGGGTCCCGGCCACCGCGCCCTCCCAGACGCCGGAGAGCAGGCCGATCATCCCGGTGGCGTAGGCGATTCCGGCGAACGCCCCGACGGCCGCGCCGGCGGCCGCGACGACGGCGGCCTCGAACAGCAGGTTCCGGGAAACCCGGCGCGGAGACCAGCCGCACGCGAGCAGCATGCCGATCTCCCGGAGTCGGCGCTCCACCCCCAGCCGGTAGAGGAGCGCCAGCAGCACGAACGCCGACACCAGCAGGAAGTATGAGAAGTAGAGGAAGTAGAGCCCGAAGTCCGTCGCGCCCCGGGACGCTTCGAGACCCTGCTCGCGGACCGGCACCGGCACGAGGCCGAAGTCTTCGGCGGGGAGAGCTGCGGCGAGCGCGTCGGAAAGCTCCGTCTCCCCGGAACCCGCCTGCTCCGGAACGAGGCGGACCGAGGTGGCGCTTCCCTGCCGCATCGTCCAGAGCCGCTCCGCCACCGGAAGGGGAACGAACGCCTTCGGCAGGGTCCGGAACTCCTCCCAGTAGAGCTCGTCGCGCTCCCGAATGCGGCTCAGGTCCACCGGGAAGGGCGGGTCCCAGTCGCCGATCCGGGCCGAGTCGCTCACCCCCGGGAACTCGGGGGCCAGGGTCCGGTCCGCGAAGAGGGCCTCTCCCGGCACCGCCGGCCCAGTCACGAACGAGGCCGTCTCGGAGTGGAAGCGGCCCTGCTCCTCCCAGACCAGAAACGAGAGGTCGAGCCGCTCGCCCGGGTCGAGCCCGAGGTCCTCCGCCAGCCACGGCCCCGGATAGAGGACGTTCTCGCCGCTCGCGCGCCCGTTCTCCGGGAGCAGTCTCTCCGGAATCCCGCTGACGAGCGAATAGGGGGTCTCCCGATCGGCGGACCGGATCGAGGTGGCGAGGTACGTCAGGACGGGGACGGCGCCGGCTCCCGCCCGCCCGGCCGCGGCCAGCGCCCCTTCGACCACCCCGTCCGCGAGCACCAGGCTGCGGCTCTCGAGGACGAATCCGCCCCCGGCCGTCCCGGTCAGGCTCAGGCCGCGATCGTCGAGGGAACTGCTCTCGGCGAGGGCGGCGGACAGCACCGCGGCCTCGTCTTCCGGACCGCCGCTCCCCTGCCCCGAGGCGCGGATCAGCAGAGCGTTCGCCCGCGGGACGGGAGCGCGCTCCCTCCCGGTATCGGACGCATCGACAACCCGGCGCAGGTCGTCCAGCGGCAGGAACACGGCGCGGGAGGCTCCCTGTTCCGGGAAGAGCGCGAAGTCCCCCGAACCCACCCCCGGCGCCGGGTTCGGCCACGCCGCCACCTGGCGCCGGACGGTGATGCCGGCGTCGTCTTTTTCGCCGAAGAGCGACGCCGCGGCGATCTCCTCGTGTCCGCCGATGCCGACCAGCACCCCGTCGCCGGGAACGAAGCCGAGGCGCCGGAGACCGCTCCCGAGGCGGGCGGTCCCCGGCTCGATGACGTCCTCGAGTCCGTGAAACGCGAAGTAGCGCTCGTCCACTCCGAAGACGGTCGCCGGGACCGTCGCGCCGTCCGGAGCCGCCACCGTGCCCGGCAGGCGGTAGACCGGAACCGCGGGTGCGAACCGCGCCCGGAAGTCGTCCCGCGCGCCCAGCCGGACCGCGAGGCCGGAGTCCGGGTCGTCCGAGAAGGGGTGCAGCGGGAGGACGGCGTAGTCGGTGGCGCCAAGCCGCTCGGTGAAGGCCGCCCGGAGGCTGCCCCGCACCGAGTCCCCGACCACGAGCGCTCCCACCAGCACCGCGACGGCCACGGCGGTGGCGGCCGCGACGAGGACGTGTTCGCGCAGATAGTGCCGGAGACCGCGCCGGGCGAACTGGGCTGCCCCGAAGGCGCTGGCCATGCCTAGCCCGCGGAGAGGCGGCCCCGGGTCATCCGGTAGCGCTTCGGGAACCGGCCCCCGAGTTCCGCATCGTGGGTCACCAGGACGACGATGCGGCCCTCGTCCAGCGCCCCGGCCTCGAGCAGGAGA
>CAYUVU010000263.1:0-6331 GCA_964448205.1 uncultured Acidobacteriota bacterium | reverse complement strand
GGAGGGGGCGCGGGAATTGCGTCAGAATAGCGGGTTGCTCATGGAATTCCGCGCGTCCCCTCCCGTGTTCCCCGTCCCTTTTCCGGACCTGCCGGACAGCCGCCGCTGAGACGATGTCCAGTACGTCCGGGCCGGCCGCCGCCGCGGCTTCCGGCCCGACCGCCGCGATCCTGACCGCCAGCGACGGGTGCGCCGCCGGGGTGGTTCCCGATCGTTCCGGGGTCGTGGCGCGCCGGATCCTTCAGGAGGCCGGGTTTCGCATCGCCGACTCGGCGATCGTGCCCGACGAACTCGACGCCATCCGGGAAAGGGTGGGCGCCTGGGCCGCGTCCGGGATTCGCCTGGTGGTGACGACGGGCGGCACCGGGCTCGGCCCGCGGGACCGCACGCCGGAAGCGGTCACGCCGTTGCTCGACCGCGAACTTCCAGGGTACGGCGAGCTGCTGCGGTCCGAGGGTCTCCGGGACACCCCCATGGCGGTCCTTTCCCGGAGCCTCGCGGGGAGCATCGGCGCCACCCTGGTGATCGTCCTGCCCGGGAGCCCGCGCGCCGTCGAAAGTGGGCTCCGGACCCTGGCTCCGACGATCCCTCACGCCCTGCAACTGCTGGCCGGAGACACCGCCCATTCGCGTTCCGAGAAGGCTTGTAACGATTGATATACTTGGCCAATTCCACCGTGGCGCACCCGGCTTGAGGCGGTGCGCGAACTCCGAAAATGACACCCGAGGAACTGCAACTGCACGAGGCGAACCTTCTTGCCAAGAAGGCCGCCATCGAGAAGCTTGTCCACACGCGCGCCTTCTCGCGGACCCCGCCACACGGAGATGACGGCGACCGTTCCATGGTGGCGAACGACGACGAGATCGTGATCCAGCTTCAGCAGAACGACGCGAAGCTGCTCCGCGCCATCGACAAGGCGCTTGCCCGGATCAAGGCCGGCGAGTTCGGCATCTGTTCCGACTGCGAAGAGGAGATTCCGCGCCTTCGGCTCGAGGCGGTCCCCTGGACGCGCGTCTGCGTCCCCTGCAAGGAACGGCAGTACTCCTGAACGCGCCGGCTTGGAACGCCGGTCTCCAGACCGGCACGCGCGGTGCTCCGCACCGCGCACGGCTCAACTCCCTGTGGAACAGCGGCTCTCGCCTCGGCGTGGGGCTCGAAAGCGCTGATGGCCCGCACGGCCTGGAACGCCGACCCGCGATCGTTGCCCGCCAGCCCCCATCTGAAAGCCTGAGGTAAATCACGGATGGATCTCGGAATCACCGGCCGCGCCGCCGTCGTCGCCGCGGGCCCCCTCCGCGGCGCGATCGGGGCGCGGGGCCGGGACGCCCTCGAACGCACCGCCGCGGAGCTCCGGGACCGACACGGGGTGGAGGTTCTCGCCCACCAGGTGGACGTCGGCGATCCGGATGCCGCCTTCGGGTTCGTCCGGGCCGCGGAGGAGCGCTTCGGGCAGGTGGACATCCTGGTGACGAACGCCGGGGGCCCGCCCCCGACCCGGCTGAAGGACACGACGTCCCAGCAGTGGCGCGACGCGCTCGAAGCGAACCTGCTCTCCTGCGTGAACCTGGTGCGCGCCGCCCTTCCGGGCATGATCTCGCGCCGTTGGGGGCGGATCCTCGCCATCGCGTCGGTCTCGGTGAAGCAGCCGGTGCCGGACATCATCCTGTCCAACACCGCGCGGTCCGGGATCGCCGGGTTCATGAAGTCGCTCGCCAACGAGGCCGCGCCCCACGGAGTGCTCGCCAACGTGCTCTGTCCCGGCTACACGCGCACCGCGCGGCTTGTCGAGCTGGCGGACCACCTCGCGGAGAAGCGGGGCTGCGCGGTGGATGAGGTCTACGCCGACTGGTCGAGGGACATTCCTCTCGGACGGGTCGGGGAGCCCGGGGAGTTCGCCGCCGCGGCCGCCTTCCTCGTCTCCGAGCGCGCCAGTTACATCACGGGGACGGTGCTCGCGGTGGACGGCGGCCACATCAAGAGCGTCACCTGAGTCGTCCGGGCGCCCGCGATTTCTTCCCATTTCCTAAGGATGTGCGGGCTGTTGCAGAGAATCCCCATTCGGTGGCGAAAAGGCCGCGTTTCTTCACCACCGAATGGGGAAAAACCGTACTTGCCGAGAGTTCATGCCGCCCAAGCGCACGTGGGCTCGGACTCCATGGCGTGGGCGGGAGCTTCGCAGAGCGGCGGGTTTACTGTGGAAGTGCATTCCCGCGGGTCGGCCAACTGCCGTGATGGCGCCGCCGGCTTGGAACGCCGGCTTCAGCCGGCACGCGCTGCGCGACAGCGCAGCGCACGGCGCGACGGTGACCTGTGGAGGGGTTCTTCTTCTGCGCCGACCTGAACAGACCGGTCGTTGCGGTAGTGGCGTCTCGCAGGACCGAACCGCGACGCGTCGCCCGCGAGCCTGCGGCCCGCGGTGCCGGCTGAAGCCGGCGTTCCAGGCCGGCGGACCACCGCGCTGGGTCAAGTGACGCGTCCCTTTGCGGCGGCGCCGCGCGGGTCTCCGAAATGGCTTCCCTACGTTGACCTAAACGCCCCGATCCGGTACCTTCCGCGCGCCGTCCGTTCCCGTATTCCAGGAGTGCTGAGTACCCCGTTTTGAACTCCCTGCTCTGGCTCATCCCGGTAATTCCCGGGGTGGGTGCCGCGATCAACGGACTCTTCGGGAAACGCCTCGGCAAGCGCCTCAGCGGCCTGCTCGCCTGCGGGTCGGTAGCCGCCTCCTTCCTGATCGCGCTGGGGTTCTTCTTCACGGTCTTCCTCGCCGAGGGCGGGGCGTCGGCCCGGGTCGAGCAGTCCCTCTTCTCCTGGATCCCGAGCATGGGGGTGGACTGGGCCTATCGCCTCGATTCGCTCTCAATGGTGATGACCCTGGTGGTCACCGGGATCGGTCTGCTGATCCACATCTACTCGCTCGGCTACATGAGCCACGACGCGGGTTTCAGCCGGTTCTTCAGCTACCTGAACCTGTTCACGTTCTTCATGTTGAACCTGGTGCTGGGCGCGAACATGCTGCTCCTGTTCATCGGCTGGGAAGGAGTGGGGCTCTGCTCGTACCTGCTGATCGGGTTCTGGTTCGAGCGGCCGGCGGCGGCTGCCGCGGGGAAGAAGGCGTTCATCGTGAACCGGATCGGGGACGCCGGCTTCATCATGGCCGTGTTCCTCACCTTCGTCACCTTCGGGACGCTCGACTTCTATGGGGTGATGGGGCAGATCTCCGCATCGGAGATGCACGGCGGGGTGTTGACCGCCATCGGGGTGCTGCTCTTCGTCGGCGCCGCCGGCAAGTCCGCGCAGATTCCCCTCTACGTCTGGTTGCCGGACGCAATGGAGGGCCCCACCCCGGTCTCCGCGCTGATCCACGCGGCGACCATGGTGACCGCGGGCGTCTACATGGTGGCCCGCAGCGGCGTCCTCTTCGCGCACGCCCCGGCGGCGATGGCGCTGGTCGCCACGGTCGGAGCCGTGACCGCGATCTTCGCGGCGTCCATCGCGCTCTTCCAGAACGACATCAAGAAGGTCCTCGCCTACTCGACCGTCTCGCAACTCGGCTACATGTTCCTGGGCGCCGGCGTCGGGGCCTTCGCGGCGGCGATCTTCCACCTGATGACCCACGCCTTCTTCAAGGCCTGCCTCTTCCTCGGTTCGGGCAGCGTGATCCACACCATGGAGCACGCCGAGCACGCCTCCGGCGGGCATCGCCACTACACCGAGATGCAGGACATGCGGAACATGGGCGGCCTCGCCCGGTACATGCCCCGGACCGCGTACACCTTCATGATCGCGACCGTCGCGATCGCCGGCATCCCGCCCCTCGCCGGGTTCTTCAGCAAGGACGAGATCCTCTGGAAGACCTTCGAGGGCGGCCACTTCGCCCTCTGGGCGCTCGCCGCGGCGGCGGCCGCGATGACCGCGTTCTACATGAGCCGGCAGGTGATCATGACCTTCTGGGGCGACTTCCGGGGCGGCGCGGCGATGGAGAAGCACCTCCACGAGTCGGCGCCCTCGATGACCGTCCCGCTGATCGTTCTCGCCGCCGGCTCGGTGGTCGCGGGTTTCGTGGGCGTCCCCGCGGCGCTCGGCGGGGCCAACCGGATCGAGCACTTCCTCGAGCCCGCCATCTACGCCGGCGGTCACGGCCCGGCCCCGATCCCCCACGCTTCCTACGCCGTGGAGTACGCCCTGATGGGACTCTCCGTGGCGCTGGCCGCCGCCGGCATCCTCTACGCCTACCGCCGCTACTGGACCGGGCCGACCCGCGACTCGGCGCTTGCCGGCAGCCGCGCCTACCGGACGCTGCTGAACAAGTACTACGTGGACGAGATCTACGACGCGACCGCCGTCCAGGGCACGGTGCGGGGGGGCGAGGGCCTTTTCCGCTTCGACCAGCGCGTGGTGGACGGCGGGGTGAACGGCTCCGCCTCGCTCACCCGGCTCTTCGGGGACCTTTCCGATCTGAGCGATCAGAACCTCGTGGACCGGGCCGTCAACCTGGTCGCCGAAATCCTGGCCGCCGCTTCCACGCGGTTCCGGCGGCTCCAGACCGGGCTGTTCCAGAACTACGCCCTTCTCATGTTGTTCGCAGTGGTCCTGCTTGCCGGGGCCCTCACCCTGTGGAGCTGACCGCAATCCGCGATTAGCGCTGCCAGCTCCGGAAAAGCCGAATGTTCGAGAACAACCCCTTCAACTTCCCGATCCTTTCGCTGGTGGTCTTCTTTCCGGCGATCGCGGCGCTCTTCATCCTGTTCTTCGTCAAGAAGACCGACGAGGACCGGATCCGCTGGCTCGCGAACGGCGCGGCGCTCATCGGGTTCCTGATCTCGCTGCCGCTGTGGTTCGCGTTCGACGCCGCCGGGCCGCAGTTCCAGTTCGGAGAGCGCTACGAGTGGATCCCGAGCATCGGCGTCGAATACAACCTCGGCCTCGACGGAATCAGCCTGCTGCTGGTCCTGATGACCACGCTCCTCGGCTTCATCGCCATCCTGTCGTCCTGGAAGGCGGTCACCGAGCGCGTCAAGCAGTACTACGTCTTCCTGCTGCTGCTGCAGACCGGAATGCTCGGCGTCTTCGTGGCGCTCGACTTCTTCCTGTTCTACGTGTTCTGGGAAGTGAGGCTGGTCCCGAGGTACTTCCTGATCGGGGTCTGGGGCGGCCCGAGGAAGCTCTACGCGGCGATCAAGTTCTTCCTCTACACGCTGGTGGGCAGCGTCCTGATGCTGCTCGGCATCCTGGCGCTCTACTTCGCCCACCGCGGGGCGACCGGCGAATACACCTTCGACCTGCTCCGCCTGATGGAGACCTCCTACGCGTCGGGTCTCCAGTTCTGGGTGTTCCTCGCCTTCTTCATCGGGTTCGCCATCAAGGTCCCGATGTTCCCGTTCCACACCTGGCTTCCGGACGCCCACGTCGAGGCGCCCACCGCCGGCTCGGTCATCCTGGCCGGGGTGCTGCTGAAGATGGGGACCTACGGGTTCGTCCGGTTCTCGATTCCGCTCCTGCCCGAAGCGAGCCGCGAAGCGGTGTGGTGGGTCGCGACCCTCGCGATCATCGGGATCATTTACGGAGCGCTCGTCGCTCTCGTCCAGAAGGACTGGAAGAGCCTCGTCGCCTACAGCTCGGTGAGCCACCTCGGCTTCGTGATGCTCGGCGTCTTCGCGCTGAACACGCTGGGTCTCGAGGGCGGCATCCTCCAGATGATCAACCACGGGCTCTCCACCGGGGGACTCTTCCTGCTCGTCGGCATCATGTACGAGCAGCGCCACACCCGGGAAATCGCGGCCTACGGCGGGATCGCCAAGGTGGTGCCGAAGTACGCGGCGCTCTTCCTGGTCATCGCGCTCGCCTCCATGGGTCTTCCCATGCTGAACGGGTTTATCGGCGAGTTCCTGATCCTGCAGGGCGTCTTCCAGGTGGACTGGGTGTACGCGGCGTTCGCGGTCTCCGGCATCGTCCTCGGCGCCGCGTATCTGCTGTGGCTCTACCAGCGGGTCATGTTCGGCAAGCTGGACAAGGAAGAGAACAAGTCGCTCGCCGATCTGACCAGCCGCGAGAACGCCACCCTGGTCCCGATCGTCGCGCTCTGCATCTTCATCGGCGTCTATCCCAAGCCGTTCCTCGAGAAGCTCACCGTTCCGGTGGCGGCCATCGTCGAGCGCGTCTCTCCCGAGAGCGCGCAGACCGCCGAGGCGCCGCCACTGCCGGCCGAGGTGGAGCAAGAGCTTCGGGGCCCCGCTCCCGTACCGAGCGACGACTGATCCCGCAGCTGTTCCACTTGCCTCGGCGGGAGAATGCCGCCGATGACCCCGGAACCTCCGGTGGCGCCGCGCGCCCG
>CAYUVU010000262.1:0-5568 GCA_964448205.1 uncultured Acidobacteriota bacterium | reverse complement strand
GAACACCTGGTTGGTCTCGTACTGCTCGAAGTCGAAGGGGACCTCGGGGGCCCAGTGCGGCTCGGTTTCGCCCGAGGCGAGGTCGTAGCGGTAGACCGAAGGCGGGAAGAGGAACGAGGAGAAGGTGAAGTGGAGGACGTCGTCCTTGCGCGTCCCGCTCAACTGCCCGACCGAGCCGATGCCCGGAAGCGGCACGTCCCGTTCGAAGGCGCCGTCCATCGTGTGGACGGCGAGGCGGCTCTTCGCGTCGTCGAGATAGCCGAGGACGAAGCGGTCCCCGACGATGCGCGCGGTGAGCAGGGTGTCTTCGGTCTCCGGGACGATCTCCAGCCAGTTGTCGGGGTCCGGCCGCCGGATGTTGATCGCGACCACCCGGTAGCGCGGCGCGTCGTTGTCGGTCAGGAAGTAGAAGCGCTCGCCGTCGTTGCCCAGGAAGTCGTAGGAAGCGTCGAAGTCGTCGAGGACGGGCACGATCTCGCCGGCGAAGCTCGGTGACGCCGGCCGCCCGAGGTCCAGGACGTGGATGCGGTTCCGCTCGTCGGTGCCCTCCCCGATCGAGAAGACCGCGTAGCGGCCGTCGTCGGAGACCTGGGCGCCGGCCTGGCGGTTCGGGAACTCGGGGTTGGCGTAGATCAGCGTGTCGGCGTCCTGGGCGGTCCCGAGCGCGTGGTACCAGACGGTCTGGTTCACGTTGATGCCGCCCTGCGCCGCATCCGGGTCCGGCTCGGGATAGCGGCTGTAGAAGAAGCCGCCGTTGTCGTGGGTCCAGGAAGCGCCCGAGAACTTGATCCAGCGGAGGTGGTCGTCCAGCTTCTCGCCGCTGTCCACCTCCATCACGTGGAACTCCCGCCAGTCGGAGCCGGCTTCGCCGAGCCCGTAGGCGAGGAGCGCCCCGTCCTCGGTGAAGGCGGTCATCCCGACGCTCGTCGTGCCGTCCTCGGAGAGTTCGTTCGGGTCGAGCAGCACTTCCCAGCCGGTCGGGTCCTCGCCCGGCGACTCGATCCGGTAGAGGACGTCCTGGTCCTGGAGCCCGTCGTTCGCCCGCACGAACCACTGGTCGCCGAAGCGGAACGGGGCGCTCTGCCGCGCGTGGTCCTGGAGTTCGAGGAGGCGGGTACGGATCGCCTCCCGCCCGGGCAGCGAGTGCAGGTGGCCGAAGGTGACCTCGTTCTGGGCGTCCACCCATTCGAGGACCTCGGGGGCCTGATCGTCCTCGAGCCAGCGATAGGGGTCTTCGACGGTGACGCCGTGGAGTTCCTCGGAGACGTCGTCCTTCCGGGTGTCGGGGTAGTCGTAAGCGGGCCCGCACGCGAGGGCAGGGAGCAGGAGGACCGCGGGCAGAACCCGGTGGCCCGCCCGGAAACAGGTCCTGAGGTGATGGCGTGCGGAATCGTTCATGGCGCTCTCCCGTTTTCCCGGCGGGCAAGCCTAACCGGCGACGCACGTGCGTCGCCGCTTTGCGGGGATCGCCGCGGGGCCATGGATTGGGCTAATCCGGATGACCACACGCAAGCCCGAACGGGGCAACACGCCCCATTCCTGCGACTTCGCCGCTCCGGAGAGAGTCTGGACCGTCGCGGAGGCGAGGTCGCGGCTGTCGGAGGTACTGCGGCGAGCCAGCGAGATGGGGCCGCAGCAGATCGGATTGCAACGGCCCCACGTCGTCGTGCCGCTCGATCAGTGGCTCGTCCGTGCAGGACCGGATCGCAACTTCGGGCGGTGGCTCGTCGAGAACGCCCCTCGCGGTTGCGAGATCGAGCTGCCGAGCCGCGAGGACGGCGACCGGGAGATTCCCTTCGCGAATCTGGATGGCGGGGAATGACCCTATGCACCCTCGTCTGATCGGTCGGCTCGCGCCGCCTCGGATCTCGACGCGGCCAGGCCGAAGGCTCGACCGCCCCGATCAGGCTCCGAGTTCCCGCTCGATTTCTTCCCGAGTGAAGGTGCGCCCGGCCTTGAAATCCTCGATCCCTTCCTGAAGCGCCTGAATCCCGTCGGCGTTTAACTCTTCCTCTTCTTCGGGGAGGCTGAGCAGCTGCTCGCAGGCGGCGGTCCGTTCCGCCGCGTGTCGGCGTCCGCCGTGCTTGCTACCGCGGGAATCTCGCACTTCGGCTCCCTTTCCGGCCGTCATCGGTTTGCGGGACTCGTTGGCGGGTTGTTGTCCACCCAGAAGCGGTCGGGGGCGGGGCGTTCCACGGGCCAGAGCTGGGCCATGGTGTTCGCGTCGAACAACTCGCCGTTGATCATCACGAAGCGGACGGAGTTCGTGTTGCGGATGTCGGCGAGCGGGTCGGCGTCGAGGATCTGGATGTCGGCCAGCTTCCCGGCCTCGAGCGTCCCCAGGTCCTCGGGGAACCCGATCGCCTCCGCTCCGAAGAAGGTGGCGGCGATCAGGGTCTCGTGCTCGGTCAGTCCGCCCGACTGGAGCGCCCAGATTTCCCAGTGTGCCCCGAGACCCTGGAGCTGGCCGTGGCTGCCCAGCGCGCAGCGCCCGCCCGCGCGCATCACCTTCATGCAGCCCTCGGAGATCCCTTCGTGGACGTATTCCTCGGGGAGGAACCACTGGCCGCGCCGGCGCACCATGTTGTCGAGGATGGCGGCCGGGATGAAGCGGGCCAGCTTCTCGTCGCCCACCACGTCGGTGTTCTGGAAGTAGTAGTTCTCGCTCCAGGGCCCGCCGTAGGCGACCAGGATCGTCGGCGTGTAGTAGGTGTCGGTGCGCGCCACGTACTGCGCCACGTCGTCGTAGATCGGGACGATGGGCAGGCTGTGCTCGTGGCCTGAGAACCCGTCGGCCATCTGGGTCAGGTTGAGCTTGAGATCGAGGGCGCCCTCGGTGGTCGGGATGAGCCTGTGCTTCATGGACGCCATCGCCACCCACTGCCGGACGATGCGGTCCCCGACGATGTACTGCTTGATGGTGACCGCGTCGTAGGCCTCGGCGTAACGCTTCAGGAAGTCGTCGGCGGCGTCCGCGTCGTACACCCCCGAGCGGGAGAAGATCCCCGGGCCGGTGGCGTAGATCCGCGGCGCCAGGATCCGCCCGATCTCCTGGAGGTCCCGGTAGGCGAAGACGTCCGCGGTGGAGGTCTGGGGATCGCGCGTGGTCGTGACCCCGTAGGCCAGGTTCGCGAGGTGCTGGAACACCTGGCGCTGGTGGACGCCGCGCGGCGCCCACATGTGGGCGTGGGCGTCCACGTAGCCCGGCATCACCGTCTTTCCGGAGACGTCGAAGACCCGGGCGCCCTCGGGGGCGTCGAGGTCCGCGCCCACGGCGGCGATCCGGTTGTTCTCGACGAGCACGTCGCCGCCGCGGATGATCTCCTCGCCGTTCATGGTGAGCACCTGGGCCGCGTCCTTCAGCAGGATTTGGCCGCTCGGGCGCGCCCGCGGCTCGGTCACCACCGCGTCGAAGGTGTCCGGTGCGAGATCCTCGTCGCCTCCGATCGCCGCCGCGTCCTGGCGGTGGATGGTGTTCCCGAGCGACCAGACCACCGCGTCGCCCGAGGCCGACCAGGCCAGGTGGTCACCGCCCTCGGGCGCCACCTCCCGCACCGGGACCGGGTTCTCGCCGCCCCCGACCTTGATCTCGAGGGTGTTCTTCCCGAAGCTCGGGACCTCGACCAGGTAGTGGCGGTTCTGCAGCTCGAAGAACGCCCGGTCGCCGTTCGGGGAGAGCATGATCTGGCTCGCGGGCGGCGGGTTCGCTCCGGCGCCGCGTCCGGTGACCTTGAGGTGCGTCTTCCGGTCGCTGCCGTCGAGTTGCAGCGAGTAGAGCCCGGCGCTTGACCCGGTGAGATAGACCCGGTCCGGATCGTTCGTGAAGTGGGGGAAGCGGCCGCCCTCGGCCGGGCCGATGACGGTGAGGTCGCCGGCGGTGGCCGGGATAAGCAGCAGCTCGGAGAGTTCGGCAGGTCGCATGCCCCCGATCTCGTCTTCTCTCGCGGCTGCGCCTGGATCGGCATAGAGATCGGTTTTCCCGGAGCCTTCCCGCAGGAAGGAGTAGAGGTGCTCCTTGACCGGCGCCCGCCGGATCACGATGGCATCGCCTGCCGGGCTCCACGCCGGCTCCGCGTAGAAGGCGGGGTCCGTGGTCAGCGCCGTGCCCGAACCGCCGGCAGCGGGGACCGTCTTGAGATGGCCGCCGGTGCTCGACCAGGTGACGTAGGCGACCCTGTTCCCGTCCGGCGACCACGCGGGCATGAACTCGTCCTCGTCGGAATCGGTCAGCCGGGCCGGCGCTCCGGCCGGCAGGTCCATCCGGTAGAGGCGGCTGAACGCCGAGAAGACGACGGCGCTCCCGTCCGGCGCGACGCGCGGCCAGCGGATGATCCGGGCGGTGACCGTCGGCCCGTCGTCCACGCGGCGGGGAAAGTAGAGGCGGGGCGCCACCTCGGCCTCCACCTGCGCCTCGAAGGGAATGGCGGTCATCGCGCCCGTCTCGAAATCGATCCGGCGGAAGCCGCCGTCCACGGTGGCGATCAGGGCCGAGCCGTCCGGGGTGAAGGCGTAGCCGGGCATCGTGTCGCGGCTGGCGCGCGATTCCTGGTCGTCCCGGGTGACCCCGTTCGCCAGCCAGCGCTCCTCGCCGGTCTCGAGGTCCCGGACGCGCAGAGCGGTCCGGGTCCGGTGGCGCGTGGCGTAGACCAGGTGGCGGCCGTCCGGATGCAGCAGCGGGCGCATCGCGCTTCCCGGGGCGCTGGTGATGGTGGTCTCCTCGCCCGTCTCGCGGTCGAAGCGCACCACCTGCCAGATCGGGAACTGCGCGTTGTAGTTGAAGGTCCCGCGCCGCTCGGAGACATAGACGTAGCGGCCGTCCGCCGAGGCGACGGCGCCGAGGCGGTTCGGCGGCTGCGAGCCGGGCACGCCGGGGGTCGGCTCGGGAGGCTTGTCGCCGAGCCGGACCCCGGTCCCGCCGTCCCGGTGGATCAGGAAGACGGCGGCGGTGCGCTCCGGCGGCCGGGACTTCGAGACGAGGAGGTACTGACCGTCGGCGGTCCAGCTCGGCGAGACCATCAGTTGCGGCCGGTCACGCGTCGGGCCGTCCTTGGTCACTGCCCGCGGTTCGCTGCCGTCGGCGTTCGCGATCCAGAGGTTCTCGACTCCGTTCCGGTCGCTCACGAACGCGATCTCGGTCCCGTCGGGGGAGAAGACCGGCTGGCTCTCGAAAGAGATGTCTCCCATGATCCGGGTCGCGGCGCCCCCCGTGATCGGCAGGGTGTAGAGGTCGCCGAGCAACTCGAAGACGATCGTCTGCCCGTCCGGAGACACGTCGAGGGACATCCAGGTCCCCTCGGTGACGGTGAAGGACAGCGTGTCGCTGGCGGCCAGCGGCAGGCCCTCGTCCTTCTCCTCGGCGTCCGCGTCGTCCTGCAGGGCGGCGCCGGCCGGCGCCAGCAGGAGGAGGCCCGCAAGGACGAACAACAAGGACAACAGACGAAATCGCACGGGCAGTACCTCCGACGGCTTTCGAGCCCACCGATTCTAGTAGCCGCGTACCGTGGACCTCCTGGATGGCGGACCGGCTTGGAACGCCGACCTCCGGTCGGCACGCGCGGTGCTCCGCAC
>CAYUVU010000261.1:0-3502 GCA_964448205.1 uncultured Acidobacteriota bacterium | reverse complement strand
TACCGCCGCAATCTGTAGAATCAGTGTCATCTGCCCGCCTCACGCCGCTATCGCCGCGCCGGACAGGCTAACAGGGGGGGGGACCGATTGGATCGCGGGGTTCCCGGGCTACGAGGGATGGGAGACGGCGCCAGCCGGCCTCCATTCCTCGTAGCTCGGGAACCCGGCGTTCCAAGCGGTCCCCGCCACTGTTAGCCTGTCCGGCGCGGCGAGAACCCCGGGAGGCGGGCAGATGAGACGTATTCCACAGATTGCGGCGGTATTCACGGCATTGGTCCTGGCCGGGTGCACCGCGCCCCCAACCGATACCCCGGAACCTGCCGACCTGCTGATCCTCGACGCTCGCATCGTGGACGGGACCGGCGGCCCCTGGTTCCGGGGGAACCTCGCCGTCGCCGGGGACACCATCGTGAGCGTCGGGCCGGAGGAACCGGACGCCGTCCAGGTGATCGACGCCGAGGGCCTGGTCCTGGCCCCCGGGTTCATCGACATGCACGCCCACTCGGAGTACGGGCTGGTGGTCGACCCCCGCGCCCTGAGCAAGACCGCGCAGGGCGTGACGACGGAGGTGCTCGGCGAGCATCTGTCGGCGGGGCCGGTGCTCGGTCCGGCGGTGGACGACCCGATGATGGTCGCCCCGCCCATCGAGCGCGACTGGACCACTCTGGGCGGCTATCTCGACCGCCTGGAGTTCGCCGGAGTGGGCCCGAACGTCGTCTCCTACGTAGGCTCCGGACAGGTGCGCGCCTCCGTCGTCGGCTACGAGGAACGCGACCCGACCGAGGAGGAACTCCTGGCGATGGAGGCGCTCGTCGCGCAGGCGATGGAGGAGGGGGCGTTCGCGCTGGCGAGCGGCATGGCCTACATCCCGAACGCCTTCATGAGCACGGAGGAACTCATCCGGCTCACCCGGGTGGCCGCCCGCTACGGCGGCATCTACGTGAGCCACCTGCGCGGCGGGCTCGACGGGCTCGCGGAGGGGATCACCATCGCCCGCGAGTCGGGCACCGCCCTCGAGATCCACCACCTGAACTCCACCTCCGGCGCCCGGATCCCGGAATACGCGGCGATGATCGCCGAGGCGCGCGCTTCCGGCGTGGACGTGACCGGGAACGTCTATCCCTACATCGCGGGCTGGACCTACCTGCGCTCGCTGCTGCCGGCCTGGGCGCAGGAAGGCGGCGTGGACCGGATGCTCGGGCGGCTGACGGACCCGGCCGAGCGGGAACGGCTGCTCGCCGAGCTCCGGGAGTCCGAGGCCCGGCGGCCCCGCTGGGGACGGACGTTCGTAAGCTCCTTCCGGGACGAGGTGGACGGGCTCTCGATCGTGGACCTCGGGGAAGCCCGGGGGATGTCGCCCGAAGAGGGCCTGCTGGACCTCCTCATCGAGCAGGAAGGCGAGGGGTTCCAGATCTCCTTCGGGAACGAGGAGGTGAACCTGGTCCAGGCGCTCGCCCAGCCCTTCACCCACATCGGCTCCGACGGCAGCGCGCTGGCCGCGGGGATGCGGACCCCGATGGGCAAGCCGCATCCGCGCTCTTTCGGCACGTATCCGCGGGTCCTGGCGAAGTACGTGCGCGACGAGGGACTCCTGACGCTGGAGGAAGCGATCCGCAAGATGAGTTCGGCGCCCGCGAACCGCCTCGGGCTCGCGGACCGCGGGGTGCTGCGGCCCGGGATGAAGGCCGACATGGTCCTCTTCGACCCGGACACGGTCCAGGACGAGGCCACCTTCGAGGAGCCGGAGCGCTACCCGGCCGGCATCCCCTGGGTCTTCGTGAACGGCGTCGCGATCATCGCCGAGGGCGAGCCCACCGGCGAGCTGCCGGGGCGGGTGCTCCGGGGACCGGGGTACGTGGGGGCGCTGAGAGCAGGTTCCCGAATCGTCTCCCGATCACCTAAGCTCCCGGAGCCGGAGACCGCGCCTTCGAGCCAACACTTGACACCAATCACCGATCGCGTGGAGCAGAAGAAATGAACAGTCGTTCCGGCGGAGGTGTACCGGAACCCAGCCGGCATCGCCGCCCCGGGCGGCGCTTGGATAAACCCGGCGGAGCGCTCGGGGCGGCCGCTCTGGTGACCGCCGTGATCGTCGGCCTGGCAGTCCCCGCCGCCGCGCAGAACGGGAACGGGCGGCCCAACGTGTTCTTCGACTGCTCCGGCCCCCGCTGCGATTCCCGCTACTACCGGACCGAGATCACCTGGGTGAACTGGGTCAACGACAAGGAGGACTCGAACGTCCACCTCATCATGACCAGCCAGACGACCGGCGCCGGAGGACGGGAGTACCTCCTCCATTTCATCGGCACCGGAGAGCAGGCGAGCTACGACGACGAGCACGGCTACCGGTCGCTGCCGACCGACACCGACCGGGAGACGCTGGACGGGATCGTCCACACCATGGAGCTCGGGCTCGCCATGTTCGCGGACGAGGCCGGATACCGGGGCCTCATCGCCATCAGCCCGATCGACCGGGAGGAGGCGGCGGTGGCCCGCGGGGTGGTCGCCCGGGACGAGGTGGAGGATCCGTGGAACCTCTGGGTGTTCCGCGTCGACGGCGAGGTGGGAATCGAAGGCGAGACCAGCGAGCGGCGCACCAGCCTGGAGGGCGGGTTCTCCGCTTCGCGCGTCACCCCCGACTGGCGCGTCCGGTTCTCGGGGGACATCGAGAACGACCGTCTCTCGATCGAGCTTTCCGACGGAACCTTCGAGGACACCCGCACCAACTGGAGCTTCGACACCCAGGTCGTGTACGCGCTGCTCGAGCACTGGTCGGTCGGGATGGACACGAACACCAGCCGCAACCTGACCTACAACCAGGACCTCCGGGTCGAGCTGTCGCCGGCGCTGGAGTACAGCGTGTTCCCCTACGACGAGGCGACCCGCCGCAGCCTCACCTTCTACTACACGATCGGACCGGCCTACCGCGACTACGCGGAGTCCACGATCTACGGGGAGACCGAGGAGACGCGCTGGGAACAGGCGATGAACGTCCGCTTCGGCCAGCGCCAGCCCTGGGGGAACGCCTCGATCAACCTGCGGGGGTCCCACTTCCTGCACGACTTCAGCCAGCGCCTGGTGTCGCTGGGGGGCAACCTCTCGTTCCGGGTCTTCCGGGGCCTCGAACTCGAGTTCAGGGGCAACGTCTCGCAGGTCAACGACCAGATCTACCTGGCCGCCGAGGAAGCCACCGACGAGGAGGCCCTGCTGCAGCTCCAGCAGCGCCCGACCGACTTCGACTACCGGATGGAGGTGGGGTTCCAGTTCCGGTTCGGGTCCATCTTCAACAACGTGGTGAACAACCGGTTCCGTCGGCGCCGGTTCTGACCGCCGTCGTGGCGCCGCCGGCTTGGAACGCCGGCTTCAGCCGGCACGTGCTGCGCGACAGCGCAGCGCACGGCGCGGAGTTGAACTGAGGCGCAGTCCTCCCGATGGGAGCTCCTGGCATTCCCGCCATCCCGCGGGATGGCGGGAATGCCAGGAGCTCCCATCGGGAGGACTG
>CAYUVU010000260.1:0-12540 GCA_964448205.1 uncultured Acidobacteriota bacterium | reverse complement strand
GGGGCGGGAAGATCCCCCCGGGGTTTCCTGTTTGCCTTTGGGGTTTCAAGGGGAATTTACCCGGAAAACCCAATCGTTTGGGCCCCCCCCCCCCCCGGCCATTCAAGATTCTGGAGTGACGTAGGGCGGGGCTCCCCTGCTCACGCCCTCTTCCGTCGGGGGGGCGGTCAGTTCATTCCCCCGAGCGAGGGCAGCCAGAGGTTTGGACAGTTCGTCCAGCCCGGTGGGGACGCCGCCGGTCACGTCGTTCCCGCCGAGCGCCAGCGTTTCGAATGATCGGCCCAGGCTCAACGACTCACGTTCCGTCGAATGTCACGGTCGCTCTTGCGACCGTGATGATTCTTTTGAGCGTGTCAGTTTCCGCACAGCGCGAGCGGATGTCCCCCGAGGAGCGGATGCGGAGCCCCTACGCCTGGCCGTCGCTCCGCACACTTGTGGAGCTCTCGGACACCGTTGTCGCCGGAGAAGTCCTGGACATGCGGTCGGCGTGGACCGTCGACCGGCGCGAGATCTTCACCACCGTCACTCTCCGCCCGGACCGGCGCTTCAAGGGCGGCGGGCGGAGCCTGATCCGATTCCGGATCCCGGGGGGGACCGTCGGCGACACCCGCCTGACGGTCACGCACTCCCCGATCTTCGCTATTGGAGAACGAGCCCTTGTCTTCCTGGCTGGAGATAGCGGGCGGCTGCCGGAGGTCGTCGCCGGAGAAGCGGGGAAGCGCCACATCCGGATCGGCGAGGACGGCGAGGAGACGGTCCTGCCGGGGTTCGCCCTGTCCGAGCCCGGGAATGAGCGAGTGACGGGACTCGGCACCCTGGACGACCTGGCGCGCGCCATGCCCGGCCTGCTCGCAGCGACCCGACCCCGCTAGAGGAAGTCCTTCCGCGAACAGGCGTCGATGGCCTCGTTGCACGGAGACGAGCGTCGCAAAGGGCGCCGCCGGCATCGGCTCGCACTGGCGCTGGCGATGGTCGCCGTGTTTGGACTCGGAGCCGGCGGGAATCGGACGGAGGCGTACCGGTTCTACGACGACGGTGGCCTCGATTACATCGTGGGATCGGACCAGGCGCTCCGCTGGTCGGAAGACGCGTGGGGCCCGGGCAGGACGCTCGTCTGGGAGATCGAGGACGGGGAGGACTGGAGCCTGCTCTTCGACTCCGCCGAGGACATGCGCCCGCTTCTGGAAGAAGCGCTCGGAATCTGGTCGGGGATCGACACCGCGGACATCTCCTGGCGGGTTTCCGGAGTGGCGAGCGTCTCCGACGAAGAGCCGCGCTTTGGAGATTCGCAGAGCCGCGTATTCCTCGAGCGGCAGCAGTGGCGGACCAGCGAGGGCGACATCCGCTACTTCTACCGTTCGGGCGCCTTCCTCTGGTGGGTGCGCAACCGCACGCGCTCGGCGTGGGAGTTGACGGAATGCGATGTCGGGCTGCCGTGGCAATGGTGGCTCGAGGACGATCTGGAACCACGGGCGGATCTGGACCTGGACGATGTGCGGAGAACGATCGTTCGTTTCGCGGCAGAAGCATTCGGCCGCTGCCTCGGACTCGGTGATGGGGCCCCGTTTCCCGGTAGCCCGTGGTTGCGCCGGACGGCGGGGAGTGACGCAACGGTCTGGGGTTCGCGCCGCATTTGGGAGGTCGGTCCTCTCATGCACAGCTACTGGCGAGAGCTCTCCGCGGACGATCGCACCGCGGCGTCGTTGCTTCGGCCGCGCATCGGCTGGGGCAACTCGGTCGGGAGCGTGTCGGGGCGCCTGGAGGTGGAGGGCGCCGCGGCGCCATACGTCCACGTGTACGCGATCCGGAGCACGGCGGGAGGCATGCGGGATCCGGTCGGAGCGTTCGCGAACGTCCGTGGCGAGTTCCTGATCGAGGGGCTGCCGCCCGGTGAATACATCCTCTGGGCGCTGCCGCTGCGCTACGACTGGAACCATCACCACCTGGTTATCGAAGGCGCGGCGACCGACCTGAAGGACGCGGTCGTCGCCCACCCCGTCCGGGTCGAGGCGGGCCGGGTCACCGACGGCATCGAGATCCCGATGCGAAGCGGACGGCAATGAGGCGCGGGGCAGACCCTCGCGTCCCTGAGGCTGCTCCGGTCGGTCGATCAGGTCTGATGCGGATTCGCTCGCTCGCCCCGATGCTTCTTCTCTGGCTGAGCGCCGCGTCCTGCGGGGGAGGCGCGGGAGCTCCGTCAGCGCCCGGCCCGGCGCAGCCCCCGGTGGAGCCGGTCCCGCCGCCGCCTCCTCCGCTGCCGCCGGAAATCGGAACGCCCTGTCCCGGCACGGTGGTCCGAGGGTATCCGCCGATGCGGAGAGAAGTCGCCGGGGTGGAGCTGGTGATTGATTGGGACGAGCAGTCCGGCGGCGGTTTCGACTGGGCCGAGCCCTACTACGACGACGAGGACGAACCGGATGATCGTCGCCGTTATCCGCTGTTGGAGGTGAACGTGGCGGCGTGGCGCGTGGAAACCGTGGATAGGGCCACCCGGCACACGCTCGAGATCGAATGGCCATCCTTCCTCGAGGCGGAGCTGCTCTTCCGTTCCGACGCGGGCAGGTGCGAGACGCCGAGGCTTACCTGCTCGGCAAGGGCGTGCGAACTCGGCCCGTAGGACGGTAGTCGCAGAGAGAGGAGAAGAAGACCGGATGCAACTGACCGAGCGCGGACACCCGCGAAGACGTAGCCTCCAACCCGGGTGGTGGTGCTTGACCGTCGCCTTCGGAACGGCTTGCTGGCTCATCCTGGGGTCCGCCGAGGGGTATCGGTTCTTCAACGATGGCCGTCTCGAGGGCCGGCGCGTGGTCGAAGCGGAATACGCGCGACCGTGGCATCCGGAGATCTGGCCTCCAGGAGAGACGCTGACCTGGGTCGTGGCCAACGACCCCGGTTGGACGTCCGACTGGACCGATGAGGGGGGCGTCACCCACCCCGCTCCGCTTGCAGACCCGGCTGAGGTCGTTCCCTTCGTCGCTCGCGCGCTCCAAGCGTGGTCGGACATTGAGAGCGCTGACATCCGTTGGGAGGTGTCTGGAGTTGACGACAGTCTGGAGCGACCCGAATGGGACGACGGGCACCCCACGATCTTTGTCGATCCAGGAGCCACACGCGGATCGTACGCAGCTGTGTTTTCGAAGCGGATTGGTGACAGCGACAGATGGGGCATCTCGGACTGCCATGTGCCCCTCTCACCCGCTGCAGCATCGGAATTGGGCGAGGAGCCCTGGTGGGACCATGTGCTGATTCATGAGTTTGGACACTGTTTGGGGCTAGCACATGCGGGCGCTCTCTCAGTTGCCGTACGGCATACTGGTCGGCCAGGACGCGACGCCTCGTGGGTACACCCCCCCGACCCACTCATGTCGTACGGTTTCTACAAGTTTCCCCCCGTCCCGCTGGAGGCTGACGACGTGGTCGGCGCATCTCTCCTGCGACCTGCTGGCGGATGGCTGCGGAGCACCGGGAGCATTGCCGGGTCTGTCACGTTGGACTCCGAGGAGCCTCCAGCACATGCTCATGTCTGGGCTCTCCCGCTGGGACCGAACCCGCTTCGAGATCGCGTCGGGGTGTTCTCCAGCGCAGAGGGCGAGTTTCGGATCGAGGGGCTCGATCCGGGCGATTACGCGCTCTGGGTCCAGCCGCCCTACAAGCTGGACGCCCACGGAGGTTTTCGGGACTTTGCCATTTTGGACCTGGACGAAACGGTTGTCGGTCGGCTCGTCCGCGTTCGAGCAGGTCGCACGACGGACGGTCTGCAAATCCCCCTGCGTTCGGGGCGAACAAGCCGGCGGCCGCCCGGCGCGAGCGCCGCCACTCAGGAATCCGGACCACTCATTCCGATCACCGAGAGGTGGGGTACACCCTGCACGGGAATCCGCGTGCGCGGAGCGCGTCCCTTTCCGCCCGACGGTCCCCTCTGGTTCGCACCCCGCGAGGAGCGAACCGGCGGAGATCGCTGGTTCGGGACGGTGTTGACCGTCGAGTTGTCGCCGGCCAGTTCGTTCGACTGGGTCGGGCCATATCGAGACTGGACCTGGGACTGGGAGGAGGAGCGCTTCAGACCGTTCGTTGAATTCGCCACGGAAGATTGGTTCCCCAATTCTTCGGTCCTGGACGTAAGCGTCACCGACTGGCGGATCGAGCCCGCGGGATCCCTTGTCCGGCACGTGATGGACATCGCCTGGCCCGAGGCTACCGAGGCGACCATACGCTTCCGCTCCGAAGACGACTCGTGCGACGGCGAGCCGCTGGTCGTCTGCGATCTCTCGGGCTGTGCAATCCGTCTGGCGGGCTGATCGCGGCGCGCAGGCTTCCGCGGTTATGGCTGGAACGCACTCATCCCGTCGTGGCGCAACACCGATCCCGGGACACTGTAGGGCAACATATCGAAGCCTTGCTCGTCGAAGTAGGCCAGACGATTCGGCATCGTGGTCGCGGACGCTGGGCGCGGAGGCAGAATTGTCGGCCCTGCCCGCCTTCTGTTTGCGTGCTTCGTGGTCCCGCACAGGCCCAAGACTCCCCACGTAGTCCCGCCCGCGCGGAGGACCTCGGCGGGGGCCAATGAAGTGGATCGGTTCCCGTAAACATAAGAGGATCAACGAGTTATGGTTGCGACGTTGGTGGACCCCCTTGTCCCATACGAAAGCGGCCCCGAGCGTGACCCCGCGAACCGACGAGGACGCGGTGTCGGACGCGGATAGAATCCGTGGTGATCGCTCCGTTTCTGGTGTCGCCGACAGGCCGACAGGCCGCCCGGGCCGTCCGCTACGCCACGGTGGCAACCGTCCGCAACAACTCTGATAGAGAATCTGATATCGGACTTTTCCGATGGGTCCTTAAGTCGCCATAAATCATCACGTTACGAAGATTCGGCGACGGACCGCAGGGCCGCAAAGCGCGTAGGGCCCAACGGCCCAAGAAGCGCGTCCCGTCTTCAGGCCGCCTGACGGCGGAGGGCCCACCGGGTGACGATCGTCGAGGTGGCGAGGCTCAGCAAACCGCCGGTCAGGATGTCGATGGGAATGAGCGCCGCCGGCCAGTTGGCGATGGCGGCGAAGACGGGCACGCTGTAGGTGGCGTAGGCCGCGCAGCCCAGCAGGAACGCGTTCTTCATCGCCCGCTGGAGGTTTCGCTCCCGGATGGCTGGCGCGATCGCCAGTTGGCTGTTGGCTAGCGCGATCAGTGCGAAGAACACCAGGAGGGCGACGATCTCGAGGGCGCCCCAGGTCTCCGTCGGTTTCCCGAAGCTCCAGTCGTTGCCGCCGGCTTCGTGCAGATACGCGTACATGGCGGCCGCCGGGGGCGACAGGCTCCACGCCATGTCGATGACCGTGTAGACGACGAACGCCGAAAGGAATCTCGTGAGCCTGCTCATGTCAGGCCCATCTACGAACGCGCAGGATCGACGGAGGAACCGTCATCCCGCCGACGCCGGTTTCAGACCGCGAACCCATCGGCCCACAGTTCATCGAGGAAATGCCGTACCGGGAGGATCTCGATGCCGTCGTCGGTCTTCATTGCGCGCGGTTCCAGGCAGACGACGAGGCGCCGCCGAACTTCCGGGTGATCCTGGGCGAGCGTCCGAAGTCCCTTGAGATGCCTTGATCCGATACGGACCGCCGCTTTCGCTTCGATGGCGATCCGCATGTCCCCGATGACGAAGTCCACTTCGGTGCCGCCGGAGAGGCGCCAATAGGACAGACGTTCTTCCGAGCGCGCGTAGGCGAGGTACGCGCTCAGCTCGTGGAAGAGCCAGTTCTCGAAGGCCTTCCCGAAGAGTTCGGAACCCGGCATGAGTTCGCCGCGCCGGGCGAGCCGGTTCACCACGCCCACGTCGGAGAAATAGAACTTTGGGGTTCGGGCTACCCGGCGTTTCGGCCGCTTCCGCCAGGCGGGTAGCCAGCGGCCGAGCAGGGTGTCCTCCAGGATCCCGTAGTACGCCTTGACGGTGGGGTTGCTGACGCCGCAGTCCTGCGCCAGGTTCGAGAAGCGGACCATCTCGGTGTCGGAAAGCGCCGCCGCTTCAAGGAAATCCGCGAAGATGGGGAGGTTGCGCACCAGCCCCTCGGCCGCGATCTCTTCCTTGAGGTAATCGGCCAGGTAGGACTCGAGCAGTTCACCGGGTTCCGGATCCAGGTAGGGCCGCGGGAGGAAGCCGTAGTTGACGATGCGGTGGATGTCGAAGTCCGTTCCGAGTTCGGCGGAGGTGAGACCGCGCAACTCGAAACGGAGAGCGCGACCGCCCAGCAGACCGGCGGCGCCCCGCCGCACCTTGCGCGCACTCGACGCGCAGAGCGCGAACCGGACATCCAGGTTCTCGATCATCCAGTGCACCTCGTCGAGGAGCGCCGGCACCTTCATGATTTCGTCCACCACGACCTGTCGGGACGGACCGGCCCCCGCCGCCTGAATGGACAGCCGCAGCGCTTCCGGCCGGGTCGCGTACCGGCGGAACTCGTCCGCCTTCAGGAGATCCACCCAGAAGGCGTCGGGGTAGGTCTGCCGGAGCAGGGTCGTCTTCCCCACCTGGCGCGGTCCCCAGAGGAAGAAGGTGCGGGCCCCGGGGGGCGGCAGAGTCAATCGCCTGGGGAACACGCGCTTTAAATTATCATGTTTTTCTAAAGCACTACTTCGATTTTGCTGTACTGCCGCATCCGGAATCCATTCCCACCCGAACGGCGCCTTCGGCTGTGGCGATGGGACTACGTGCCCCGAAGCGTCCTGCCCCTACCCGCCGCGCTTGATGACCACCCCCGCGAGCGCCCCGGTGGCCTGGCCGTCCTCGATGGCGACCTGACCGTTGATCAGCACCCAGGGCATCCCGACCACCGGACCGTCCGGGCTCATGATGGTCGCGTTGTCCTCCACCCGGTCGTAGTCGAAGGCGACGATGTCCGCCTTGCAGCCGACCCGCAGGCAGCCGCGGTCCGTCATGCCCACGATGGCCGCCGGCAGGCTGGTGGAGGAGCGCACCATGAAGGGCAGGGTGATGAGGCCGCGGTCCCGGGTGTAGTGGGCGATCTTGCGGGTGTAGCTGCCCCAGAACCGCGGATGCCGGCCCGGCGTCGCTTCGAGCGCGATGCCGGCGTCCGTCGAGGTCGCGGTGTAGTCCTGCGCCATGTAGGTCTCGACGTCGAACCGGTCCCCCGCGATCGGACGGATCAGCACCCCGTGGAGCAGTTCCTCGTTCCCCGTGCGGGCGAAGTCGATCAGCGTCTCGGCGACGCTCCGGCCGCTGTCCGCCGCCACGGTGGCCACTGTCTTCCCGACAAGGGACGGGTCCTCCGGGAAGAGCACGACGATCAGGCGGTCGGCGCCTCCGAAGAGATCGATCTGCTGCTCGAGGTCCATCATCAGCTCGGCCCGGGCGGCTTCGTCGGCGAGGTTCGCCTCCAGGTTCTCCAGACTCAGGAGGCCCGGCGTCCGCCGCCACTTCGGGTCGTCGAGTCCGCCGGAACGGTCGGTCCCCGGCGGCGCGAAGCCCCACACGGGGATCACCCCCACCGGTCCGCCGCCGAAGGTCTCGAAGGGGTATTGGTCCAGAAAGACCTGGACCCCCTGCGCCCGCGCGAGGTTGATCGCCTGCACGTCCTTCGCGGAGTGCCCCCAGCTCGACGGCCCCTTCGCCTTGATGTGGGTGCCGACCACCCGGATCCCGGTCTCGCGGCCGATCCGGATGGTCTCGGCCATGCCGTCGGTCCCGGTCAGGGTCGGCCCGTCCACGATGCTCGGCACCTGCCAGCGCGGCATCGGTGACTGGCTGCGCTGGTGCGAGTAGTAGAACCCGTCGTAGTCCGCCACCACGTGGGCGAGCGCGATGATCTCCCCGGTCTCCGAGAAGCGGGCCGGGCGGTATTCCGGGCCCGCCCCGAGGCCCCAGGCGCCGTCCTCCATTCCTTCCCGGACCAGCTCGGCCATCCGGGCTACTTCCTCGTCGGTCGCCGGCCGCTCGTGGTCGTCGCCCATCACCTGGAGACGGACGGTCGAGTGGCCCACGACGGGCACCACGTTGAGTCCCACTCCCTGGCTCTCGTAGGCGGCGATCTCGTCCCGGATCGGCCAGATGGGGTTCCGGCCGTCGGCGCCCATCACCACCGTGGTGATCCCCTGGGCGATCAGGTTCAGCGCCTTTCGCTCCTCCATGTCGTCGCCGACCAGCGAGCGGTCGGCGTGGGAGTGGAGGTCCACCCAGCCCGGGGACACATGGAGTCCACCCACGTCGATGGTGCGGGCCGCCTCGTGCCCCTCCTTCCCGGCGAGGCGTCCCACCGCCACGACCTCGTCGCCCCGAATGCCGATGTCCGCCCGGATGGCGGGGTTGCCGCTCCCGTCGAACACCATTCCTCCGACGAGCAGCAGGTCATAGGCGGGCTGGGCGAACCCAGGCGCCGCCAGGAGGCTCGCGACCGCCGCAAACAGCGCACTTCCGAGGGCTTTCTTCATGGCATTCCTCCGCCGGGGTGGGCCGTCCATCGTACCGGAGGGGACAGGCCGTCAGGCCCGAGCCCGCCGCACCCCGACTCCCAGCGCCAACCCGGAAGCCAGGATCAGGGCAATCGCGGGCGGAACCCCGGCTTGGGCAGCGCTGTCCGCAGGCGCCGCCGGCTCGAAGGTGGGTACCTGGTCCCACGCCACCGCATCGATCGGCGCGGTAGCGAAGAAGTGCGGGAAGAAGTGGTCCTTGAGGCGTTCGTGGAATCGGCGCACCGCGTCCTGGTAGTCGAGTTGGGCCGCGAGGTCGGTCCGGGCGAGGCGATCCAGCGCGAGCTGGGTAGCGAGGGGCGGCGCGAACAGGGACCACCGGCGAGCCCACGCATCCCTCTCGCGCAGCACCTCGCGGTAGGCCCGGGAGGCGTCGCGGGCGGCCTGGTCTCCCCGGTGATTCATGGCGTAGTACCAGCCCCACGTGAACACATCTTCGGGAACGGCCTGGCCGCTCCATTCGGGGTAATCCCGGTAGAACGACTCCATCGTCGCGCTGGGCGGCAGGTCCCAGGCCTCGTGGTATCCCTGGCGCTGCTGCACCGTCAGCTCCAGCGCTTCCGGAACGGGGTGAAGAACCGCGTTGGCGAGACTCAGGGCCGCCGGAGCCAGAATCGTGAGCACCACCCACGTTCCCGCGAGGATCATGGCGTTGGCGGTCGATGACCGGTTCCCCATCGCGACACCGAGGCAGAGGGCGAACCAGAAGACCGTGTGCAGCGCGACGAGCGCGAACATCCAGCTGGCCCGGCCGTCCAGATCGATGCCCGCCATCAGCGCGCCGGCGGCCATCACCACCGCCGCGACCGCGCCGACGAGAATCGCGCGGGATGCGAGCTTCGCGGCCAGGAGTCTCCGGCGGGGTGCGAACAGGCGGACCAGGTTCCAGGTGCCGCCCTCCCGTTCGCCGGAGATCAGGTCGTAGCTGACCGCGATGATGAAGAGCGGCAGCAGCGCGATGAGGAGGAATGCAAGGTCCAGATAGCCGGCGGCGGCAAGCCGCGGGTTCACGGTCTCGTGCTCGTAGAGCTGCCCTTCGAGCGCCAGGAGACGGATCCGGAGGCTCTCCGTTTCCACCGCGGCCCGGCCCCGTGCCAGGGCGGAAACCGGCAGCGGGGGCTGCGGGGCGGGAAAGGCCACGTAGTAGAGCACCTCTCCCGCGTCGGTGGTCGGCGGATAGACGGAGAGCAGAAAGTCCAGCTGGTCGTCGTAGGCGGTCTCGGCCGCCGCCAACGAAGACCGGGCGGCTTCCGCGTTCCGCCCGGCGCGCCACGCGCCGTAGATTCCCAGAACGAGCAGAAGGATGATCGCCGCCGCGGTCCCGGCCGACCGGGTCAGTCGCCGCAGGTCCAGCGCCAGCAGCCGCGTCCACGCTCTCACGACGACCGCTCCGTTCCGACCAGCGCCAGCCGTCTCCGCGCCAACCCGAGTCCGGTCAGCGGCAGGCCGATCCACAGCCCGAGCGCGGCCAGGGAGACCGGACGGTCCGCCAGCGCTCCAGCGAGGGGCGGCGGCTCGGTCGAGAAGACGGGGAACTGCCCCCAGTGTTCGCGCGACAGCCGTTGTGCCCGGTCGTTCTCGTTCCGGATCTCGCGGATGTGGAGTTCGTTGAGACGCTGAACGATCGTGTAGCGGTGCGCCTCGGCCTGGGCGAGGAACGCTTCCATCGCCTCCGGGCCGCTACCGGCGATGCCCATCGACAGGTCCCGCGCCGCCAGGTACGGGGAGAGGAATCCCGACCATGCCATGACCCCGTTCTGGCGAAGATGACCCTTGACCAACTCCTGCCGGTGGTCCTCGAAGACCCGGCTGGTGAGTGCTTCCGATTCCCGGCTGAGGACCCCCCTCCAGTTCACCGGGAGGTCCTCGACGGCGCCGACCTGGTAGCGCTCCAGGTACTCCTCCCGGAGCGCGTTGAAGAAGGGGTCGTCCGGGCGGTGGCTATCCCCGACCTCGTTCAGCGCCTGCTCCACCTGAGCGGTGAGCTCGGCGCGCGAGGGTAGCGGGTAGAGCGCTCCGGCGACGGAGGCCGCTACGCGGGGGGCGGCGACGCAGATCACCACCCACACCGCGAGCAGTTGCGCGAGGGCGCTCCGCGAAGAGGTTCGGACGGCGGAAACGAGCACCGTGACGAGCACCCAGCCCGCGAGATAGATCCCGTAGATGCCGGCCAGGACGCCCAGCCGCGTGACGGAAGCGGGGCTGTCGAGCCCCGGCCCGGCCATGACGCCGACGGCCAGCGCGACCGGAAGCGTCGCCAGCGCCCCTACCGCTCCCGTGGCGAGAACTTTGCCCGCGAGGATCTGCGTCGGCGTCGCCCCCTGTGTCAGGAGGACGCCGAGCGTTCCCCCCTCTCGCTCGGCGCTGACCGCGGCGAAACCGGCGACAACCACCAGGAGCGGCAACAGGAGCGCCAGCACGCTCGCCGGGGTGAGGCGTCCGAAGCGCGTCATCCCGGTGGAATGACGCGCCTCGCCGAAGTTGGCCGTGTTCTGGCGATGGCCTTCCAGGTAGATCGAGGTTCCCGCGTAGTCGCTGACGCCGCGATCGAAGAACTCGAGCGGCGCCTGCTCGCGAAAGACCAGGAATCCATAGTGGATGACCCGGTGCGGATGGCGTTCGGGCTGTTCCACCCACTGCCGATCGACCATCGCCTGGTAGCGGTCGCGCTGCTCGGTCTCGCTCGTGACGTGATGCCGGGCGCCCAGCGCCGCGACCAGCCCCAGGGCGACGACGAGGCCCAGCAGGAACAGGACGAAGCCGTCATGGCGGATCGCGCCCAACTGCCGTCGGGCGATGAGCAGGGTGTTGCGGAGGCCTTCCGGCGAGTTGCGCATCGGTCTTCTCTTTCGGTCTGACGCGGGGGAACGCTCGTGATGGTTGCGGCGAGGCGTCCCGGGATGTTGCGGACGACGGCTCGTGCGGTCGGGAAGGATAAAGGGCGGCGGCCTCGTTCCAGCCACGGGCTGCTACCGTCCACCGGACATGCCGGATCGCCTCCCTGTTCGTCTCGTTCTCTGGTTGGCTCTGTGCCTCCTGCAGCCCCTCCCGAACGCGGTCTCCGCGCAGCCCGTCACGATCGATCCTTCGCAACTGGGCGGCCTCCGTTGGCGCACCATCGGGCCCGACGGGAACCGGCTGAGCGCCGCCGCCGGCGAGTGGGGCAACCCCGACGTCATCTACTTCGGCGCCGCGTCCGGGGGGATCTGGAAGACGAGCGACCGCGGGGTCACCTGGGAGCCGGTCTTCGACGATCAGGAGGCGGCTTCCATCAGCGCGCTCGCCGTTTCACCGTCGCATCCCGGCCAGGTGTGGGCCGGCACCGGAGAGACCTTCATCATCCGGCCGGCGCTCGCGATGGGGAACGGCATCTACCGCTCCACCGACGGCGGGCGGTCGTTCCACCACCGGGGACTCGAAGCCACCGGGCGCATCGCCCGGATCCTGGTCCATCCCGAGGACCCGAACCTCGTCTACGCGTGCGCGCTCGGGCACTCCTACGCGCCGCAGCCGGAGCGCGGCGTCTATCGGACCCGGGACGGCGGCGCCAGCTGGGAGCTGGTCCTCCACGTGGACGAGCACACCGGCTGCTCCGACCTCGCCATGGACCTCCGGCACCCCGAGCGCCTGCTCGCGGGGATGTGGCAGCTCCGGATCGACACCGGCGGGCTCCGGAGCGGCGGGCCGGGCAGCGGGCTCTACCGCTCGCGCGACGGTGGCGACTCCTGGCAACGGATCTCGGGCGCGAAATCCGATTCCGGCGGTGGCAGGGGACTCCCGGGAGGCGACGAGCATCCCATCGGCAAGGTCGCCGTCGGGATTGCCCCCAGCGACCCCGACCGCTGGTACGCCCTGATCGAGGACGCGAGTCCGGGCTTCTACCGCTCCGACGACGGCGGGGACTCGTGGCGGCTCATGATGACCCACCACGATCTCGCCGAGCGCGCGCCCTACTACGTCCGGATCGCGGTGGATTCGGCGGACGCTGACCGCGTCTATTTCGCCTCGGTGCTCTTCAGCACCACGGTGGACGGCGGCCGCACGTTGATCGAGACC
>CAYUVU010000259.1:0-11699 GCA_964448205.1 uncultured Acidobacteriota bacterium | reverse complement strand
ACCGAGCCGCGAAGCCGCCCCACCCCGGCGGGGTCGGGCTCCTCGCTCCGGAGGTCCGCCGCGCGGACCCGCACCCGCTCCGTCCCGACCCCCTCGACTTCGGCTCCGAGGCCCTCGAGCACGCCGCACATAGTGGCGGCGTCCCGAATGTCGGGCATGTTGTCGAGCTCACACCACTCGTCGGTGAGGAGGCAGGCGGCGAGGAGCGGCAGCGCCGCGTTCTTGTTCCCCTCGACCCGCACCCGGCCCTCCAGCCGGGCGCCGCCCTCGACGATCAGGGTGGTCGGTGGCGGCGCCTCCCGACTCACGACGGGAAATCTCCCAAAAGAATCATCTCGGGCGCCAGTTCCACGCCGAAGGCCGCCGCCACGGCCGCCTGGCACCTGCCGAGCAGTTCATGCACGT
This sequence comes from uncultured Acidobacteriota bacterium, assembly GCA_964448205.1. Lineage (GTDB taxonomy): Bacteria > Acidobacteriota > Vicinamibacteria > Marinacidobacterales > Marinacidobacteraceae > Marinacidobacterium. The sequence continues at coordinate 11,294 of CAYUVU010000259.1, read as the reverse complement.
CGGCCGCCGTAGCGCCCGGTGCGGCGGTCAGGAAGTTCGCGTGGATCTCGGATACGCGGGCGCCGCCGACCCGGGCCCCCTTCATGCCGGCCCGGTCGAGGAGGGCTCCGGCGGCGCAGGGGACGCCGGGTGGCAGGGAAGCCTCCTCCGGATCCGGGTTTCGGAAAGCGCAGCCGGCGCTCGGGACGGCGAGCGGCTGCGTCCGTTTCCTGAACGCGAGGGACGCCCGGGCCCGCCGGCGCAGGACGGCGGCGTCTTCCGGCCGAACCCCGAAGTCGGCCGAAAGCAGGACTCGGCCCCGTCCCGCGAGAGCGAGGCCTCCGGGCCCGAACCCCCCGGCCTCCGCGCGGACGCTCTCAACCCTTCCCGCGTCGTCGGCGACCCGCAGGCCCTCCACCAGTTCGCCCACCTCCCGGCCGCCGAAGTGAGCGTTCCCGTGGATCGCACGCCCCACGGTGCCCGGGGTGCCCGCCCAGGACTCCAGTGCGGCAAGCCCGCGCTGGATGCACCAGCGAACCAGCCCGTTCATGGTCATGCCGGCGAAAGCCCGGACCGTCCCGCTGTCCAGCTGCCGGGCGCCGCCCCCCTTCACCCGGATCACCGCACCGCGAATCCCGTGGTCGGACACCAGCACATTGGACCCTCCCCCGAGCACGGTGACCGGCAACCCGCTTCGCCGCGCCGCGCCGAAGGCCCCGAGCAGTTCCGCTTCGCAGCTGGTCTCGATGAACCAGTCGGCCGGTCCTCCGAGCCCGAGCGTCGTTAGCGGCGCGAGCGGGTGGTTCGGCCGAAAGCGCTTTCCGTTGGGCAGCGGACCCGGTCCCGAGCCCATCGGGTGATCGCGGCCCGGGGGGACCCTGGGCTCAGCGGGGATCGCCGAGCCCCGCCAGGCGGTCCCGAACCCCCTGCTGGCCAGGATTCAGTTCAAGGGAGCGTTCGAACATCTCCCGCGCCCGTTCGGGTGCGCCAACCTGCTCGTGGCAGTCGCCCAGGGCGTTCAGGAGCGACGGGTCCGCCGGCCGCAGGGTGAGGGCATGCTCGAGCCGCGGCAGCGCCTCGTCGCATTCCCCCCGGATGTAGTAGGCGAAGCCCACTCCCTCGGTCACGTCGATCTCGTTCGGGTAGTCCGCCTCGATCGGAAGCAGCAGATCGAGCGCCTCGTTCGCTTCCCCGGTGAAGAGCAGGGCGCTCGCCAGCTTCCAGCGCGCCATCGGCAGGTCCGGATTCGCGGTGGCCTCCCGGAACGCGACGGTGGCCTCGGGTATCCGTCCGCGGGCCATGAACTGATCGCCGAGCGCCAACGCGAGCAACTCCGGGAACTGGGTCGCGAAGGAACGGCGGACGATGAATCCGGGCCGACCGACTGCGGCCCGCGGCGAAACCAGGAGCGGAGCCTCGCGGGATGCGATCACCTCGCCGGCGCCGTCCAGCAGGTCCGCCGTCACCCGGTACCTGCCGGCGCCAAGGTCCGCAAGCGGGAACTCCTCGATGGCGGGCGCATCCGCGCTCCCCGCCGCCACGGTCCGCTCCACGAGCGGAGTGGCCGAAACGAGCTCCTCCTCGCCGAGGCCGGCATCCGGGAAGATGCGAAACCGTGTCCGATGCTCGCCACCCGCATTCACCGGCTGCGCGGCGACGCTCAGCAGGTCGCGGGAGGCGAAGGTCCCCCCGACGGACGGCTCCATCACGGTCGAGCCGAACTGAAAAGTCCCGAAGCGCATACCCGACAACTCGGGCTCCCGTTCCGTCCGGTACGCGAGGACGAGATCGGCCAGACCCACCGAGCCGGCCCCGGTCGCCGGAGCCCGCACCTCGGAAACCGCCACCGTGTACTGCTGGGTGGCCCGGTTCCGCACGATGACGCTCACCTCGTATTCCCCGGGAATCACCGGCAGGTTGTCCCGGTAGGCAAAGGGACTGCCGCCGGCGCTCCGCTGCTGGCTTTCGGTCAGGCGGATCTGGGGTTGGTTCCGGTGCAAGGCCACGAGCTGGCCGTCCATCGTCCGCAGTTCCAGGTCCACGTCCAGGGTCGTCTGGTACACGTTCTCGCGCTCATCGAATTCCAGCGCGAAATCCTCGGGGGCGAGCTTGACGCTGTAGTGGATGAACGGGGTGTTCCGGGGTCCCAGCAGCACCCGGAAGTCCGCCTCGCTCTTCACGTACCGGAACGAGTACTCGGCGGTCACCCGGTCGCCGTAGCGAAGATAGCCCTCGATCTCCTCGAGATCCACGATCTTGTGGGGAGACTCGCTGATGTCGATGAAGTTCTTGTCCACACTCATCGAAGGCCGCACGGTGTCGAGCCGGGGGGCGATCGTGTTGGTGGCCGAAAGGAAGTCGGCGTGCGGGTCCGTGAGGTCCACCACCAGGGTGGCGCGCGCCAGGTCCAGGGAGACCATTTCGATGAGGTCCACCGCGGCGTGCTGGCGGTTCCGGAGCAGTTCTCCCCGGCGGACCAGCGCGTCGGGTCCGTCGGACCAGGGGTGATACAGCTCGTACTCGCCGATGTCCTCCCTCTTGAAGAACAGGAGATTGAAACGGGGAGGCAATCCGAGCGAGGTGTCCCCCTGGTAGATCCACAGATCCGCGCTCACGATCTCGTTCCGTCCGTCGAACTGCTCCCGGGTGCGGGGTTCGCCGAGGATGATCCAGTAGCGGCCCCGGTCCGTCTGCCAGCCAGGCCGGGGGGCGTCCCGCCCCAGGAACCGGTTGGCGTAGTCGAGGCGCTCGTAGTGCTCGGTCCTGAACTCGTTCTCCTTCGTCGCCGGCACGGGATCCCGCCGCAGCCAGAACGCTTCGATGAAATGTTCGCGCTCCTCGAATCCCTCCACCCCGAGAAACACCTCCCGCTCGGCCTCGGTGATGATGTAGACCACCTCTTCCTCGAGCCAGACCCGGTGCTCCTCGGGAAGGCGGTCCACCCGCTCGTCGGCTCCGGCGAGGGAGGCGGCGAGCAGCGCGAGTCCGGCGGCGGACAACGTGAACGGCAGACGGTGACAGCGGGATTTCATCGGCGGTGGCGAGGCTCCGGAGTGCGCGGGATCATGGACCGGCGCCACTCACGAGTGAGCCTACCGCGCCGTCCGCGGGCGCCGCAACGACTCGACGCGCGCGCCGCTAGAATCGCCGCCGGAGGGCACCCGCCATGACCTACTTCCCCAAGCACCGACTGGTTCCCGCGCTCGCCGCCTGTCTGGCGATCGCCGCAATCGCGCTCGCGCACAACCCGCGCGGCAAGGCCGAAGCCAGCTTCAACGGCAAGGCCGTCACCGTGGAGTACGGCCGGCCGAGCCTGAACGGCCGGGACATGCTCGGGCAGGCCACTGCCGGCATGGTGTGGCGGCTCGGTTCGGAGAACGCCACCACCATCACCACCGAGGGCGACCTGATGATCGGCTCCAACATGGCGGCCGCGGGCGCCTACAGCCTTTTCGCGAAGAAGACCGACGACGGCTGGGACCTGCTGGTCAACAGTGAAACCGGACAGTCCGGCCTCGCGCACGATCCGGAGAAGGACCTGTTCAGCCACCCCCTGAAAGTCGAGAAGGCGGATGACTCCGCGGAGATGTTCACCATCAGCCTCATGGCGGACGGGATGAACGGCACCCTCAAGATGCAGTGGGGGAGCACGGCGCTCGTCACCGACCTGATGGTCCACTGACGAAGGCTCCGACGGAACCATCTGGAGGGTTGCGGCGTATCCGCCGCACCGGATACTCTCCGTAACGCACATACATGAAAGGCCACAGGGACGGGGACGTGCCCGTCGTGATTCGCCAGAAGCTCGTGACCGCCGAGCACCAACACGATCAGGGAGAACCCCGATGAAGACCACGCGTCGCAGTTTCCTCAGTCTGGCGCCCGCCGGGGCCGGCACCGCCGCATCCCTCCACGCGATCAGCGCCCGGGGCCGGGAGGCCTGGGAAGCCGAGAACGGCTTCCGCGGCGCCCCGGTCTTCGTCCCGCCCCCCGAGGACGACGAGGTCAGGATCAGCAGCAACGAGAACCCGCTGGGCCCCGGGCCTTCCGCGGTGGCGGCGCTCCGGAGCGCCTACACCTCCATCATGCGCTACCCCATGAACGCGCAGATCAGCGGGACGGATCTCCGCACCAAGATCGGGGAGATGTACGGGGCCAAGGCGGAGAACGTGACGCTCTCGGCCGGCTCCGGGGAAATCCTGCGGAACGCGGTCCGCGCCTACACCGGTCCCGGCAAGGCGCTGGTCACCGCCGAGTGCTCCTACGAGAGCCCCGTCCGGACCGCCCGCTATGTGGGCGCTCCGGTCAAGGCCATCCCGATGAAGGGGGATCTCGGGCTCGATCTCGACAAGATGGCGGGCGCGGCGATCGGCGCCGGACTCGTCTTCCTCTGCAACCCGAACAACCCCACCGGGACCGTCCATTCGATCGCCGACGTGACCGACTTCGTCCGGTTCGTCAAGAAGGAATCGCCCTACACCGCCATCCTGCTCGACGAGGCCTACTACGACTACGTCGCCCACCCGGGCTTCGACACCGGCGCCCCGCTCGCCATGGAGTACCGCGACGTGTTCGTGGGCCGGACCTTCTCGAAGGCGTTCGGGATGGCCGGGCTGAGAATCGGCTACGGGTTCGGGCAGGCCGACACCATCGCGAAGATCGCGCCGCTGGCGCTCACGTTCGGCACCTCCGTCCTCTCCATCGCCGCGGCGATGGGATCGCTCGAGGATCCCGACTACATCAAGAACGAGATCCAGCGGAACGAGGCGGCCCGCAAGTTCACCCATGACTTCTTCTCGGGTCACGGCCTCGATCCGGTTCCGAGCAACACGAACTTCATCTTCGTGGACATCGGACGGCCGGCGAGCGAGTTCCGCGCGGCCTGCGCCGAGCGGGGCATCATGGTGGGCCGGGACTTCCCTCCCTACGAGAACAGCCACGCTCGCATCTCGATCGGCACGCTCGAGGAGATGCAGCGCGCGACCGCGGTCTTCGCGGAAGTGCTCGGGCTCTCCACCGCCGACAACCAGCAGCAGTAGCCGCCGAAGAAGCCGCAATCCACCGCTACGAGGAGGTAGCCACCCCATGCTCTCCCGCCGCAGTTTCCTGAGTCATGCCTCCGCCGGCGCCGCCGGCCTCTATGCCGCGACCTTCGTCCAGTCGCGACTCCGCGAGCAGTACGCGTTTGCCGCCCAGATGGGGATCGCCCCGGAAGAGGCGATCAACCTGGCCAACAACGAGAACTCTCTCGGCCCCGGCGAGTTCGTCATGGACGCGCTCGACTCGGTCATCGGCCCCGAAGGGGTGATCGCCGGCCGGTATCCGTTCCGCTTCACCGGTCCGCTGCGGGAGGCGATCGCCGAGAAGTGGGGTGTGAAGACCGAGAACGTCCTCGTCGGCGCCGGCTCCACCCAGATCCTGGTGGACTGCACGCACCAGTACGCGAGCAAGGAGAAAGCGCTCGTCGGGTCCCTGCCGACCTACGAGGAATGCTTCGGCTACGCGGCGCTGATGGGCTACCGGACCAAGGCGGTGCCGCTGACCGCCGACTTCAAGATGGATCTCGACCAGACGCTCCACGCCTGCAAGGGAAGCGGGATGCTCTTCTACTGCAACCCGAACAACCCGGTCGGGACGCTCGTGGATCCGTCCCAGAGCACGGACTTCCTGATGCGGGCGCTCGACGCCGAGAGGAACCTCCGCATCCTGGTGGACGAGGCCTACATCGACTACGTGACCACCCCGGGCCACGAGACCATGATCCCGACGGCGATCCAGAACCCGCGCCTCATCGTGGCGCGCACTTTCTCGAAGGCCTACGGGATGGCCGGGCTTCGCGTCGGCTACGCGATCGCCCACGAGGACACCATCGCGGAACTCGATGAGTTCCACCTGGGCAACTCGGTCAGCACCCCGGCGCTGGTCGCCGCGAACGCCGCTCTCGAGCGCGACAAGGCGGACCCCGACTACCTCCCCAACGAGAAGAAGCGGAACGCCGAGGCGCGGGACTTCATCATCAAGTTCTTCGCCGACCGCGGTCTGAGCGCCACCGACGCCCAGACGAACTTCATCTTCGTGGACACCGGGATGCCGATCGAGCAGTTCCAGGCGGCCTGCGCCGCGGAAGGCGTCCGCGTCGGGCGGCCGTTCCCGCCGCTGTGGACCCGCTGCCGCATCTCCATCGGCACGATGGACGAGATGCAGCGCGGCGCCGCAAAGATGGCCACGGTCCTCGACGCCGCCCAAAAAATGGCGGCGTAACGGCTGGAACGCCGGTCTCCAGACCGGCACGCGCGGTGCTCCGCACCGCGCACGGCCTGACGCCACCGGCGCCGGATGGCCTCTCCGGCTTGGAACGCCGGCTTCCAGCCGGCACGTGGGCCGCAGGCCCGCAGGCGGCTCGCCGCCGACACGCGCAGAGCGCGCCGGCAGGAATACTCCAAGCGGCACCCCGGACCAGAACGCGCGCGCCGTCCGCCGCTGCGCCACTGGCGCACGCAGTCGTCCCTCCCGTACTCTGATGGCGCAGGAGGCGACCCATGCCCGTTCGAACCCCATCCATCCTGATCTCGCTGCTCCTGGCAGCCACCTTCGCAACGGCCCAGCCCGGTGTCCACAGCTCCAGCAGCGGAGGCGAGGTGATGCGCCTCCTCCGGCGGGACAAGCTCGACCTGATCCTGCCCGGCGCCATGCGCGACAACGGCGTGGACATGTGGATCCACGTCACCCGCCACGGCGATCCCGACCCGATGGCCTACTGGTTCGGCAACACCTACGGCTACCTCGTTTTCACCGACCGCGGCGACCGGATCGAGCGGGCCGCCTTCGGGAGCGCCGGCGCGGTCGCGGACATCGATGTCCGGGGTTCCGACGACTTCGCCCGGACCATCTCCAGCTACGGCCGGGGCTACCAGATGGCGTTCAACTACGGCGACGAGGTCTACGACGAGTTCACCGAGTTCGTCGCCGAGCGGGACCCGCAGACGATCGCCGTGAACACCTCCGAGTGGCTGGCCGAGGCGGACGGGCTGTCCCACACCTCCTACCTGAAGCTGGTGAAGATCCTGGGGCCCACCTACACCGAGCGCATCGTCTCCGCGGAGAACGTCATCAACGACTTCCTGGTGCGGCGAACGGTGCGGGAAGTGGCCGAGCAGATCAACAACCTCGAGGCCGCCCGCCAGCTCACCCAGGAGGCCCTGGCCCGGATCGAGCCGGGGCGCACCACGATCCGGGAGATCACCACCTGGGCCCGGGAGTGGGCCTACGACCGGCACCTGGCCGGATTCAGCACCGGGGGACGCGGCGGCATCCGTCTCTACTACACCGCGGTCTCCGAGGATCCGCCCTACCCGCCGGACGCCCGCTACTGGATCTGGCACGAGGACTACGTCTTCCAGCGCGGTGATTTCTTCGCCTTCAACGTCGGGGTCAACTACATGGGCTTCGGCACCGACACCAAGACCCACGCCTACATCCTGCGCGAGGGCGAGACCGCTCCCCCGGAGAGCATCCAGAAGCTGTTCGATCTCGCGATCGCCGGCCAGTGGATCATGCGGCCCCACATGCGGGTGGGCATGACGGCCAAGGAGTCGCTCGACGCCATGGTCGCAGCCATGGAGGAGGCCGGCTACATCTATACGCCGTTCGTCAACTCCGGAATCCAGGGAGTCGGACGGACCCCCGACGGCATGCGCAATCTCGACTATGTGATCGTCCAGGAGGGGCTCGGCGACGGCGACCAGCCCGGTTTCGCCATCGACCACCACGCCTACGGAACCGTCGGCACCGGAACCGTCGGCCCCTCGGTGACGAACTTCCGCGCCGACCGCCACCACCTGGTGATCCAGGAGAACCACCTCTTCGCGTACGAGTACATGGTGCACATGAACATCCCCGAACGGCCCGGGTTCCCGCTGGCGATCAACATCTCGAACCCCCACGTCGTGACCAGCAAGGGCATCGAGTGGCTCCAGCCGCCGAACGAGAAGATCTTCCTCATCAACTGACCGGGGTCAGCGAAGCTCCTCGAGCAGCCGCCCCCAGGCCGCGCGTTCGCGCTCGGGAGCGAAGAGCGGCGCCCGCGCCGCCTGGCGCCGTGCGAGGTCCCCGAGAAAAACGGGGTCCGTCTCCGCGCGCCGCAGGAGGTCCCGGAGCGCCCCGGTATCTTCGGGCGGGAACGTGCCCGGGTGGTCCGGACCGAGCAGGCCGACGTTCCCCGGGATCCGGGAGGCGATGACCGGGAGCCCGGCGGCCACCGCCTCCGACACCACGTTGGCGCCCCCCTCCGTCCGCGAGGAGATCACCATCGCGTGCGTCCGTTCGTAGAGGCGCCGCACGCGCCAGGCCGGCACCTCGCCGAGCCAGCGGTAACGCGGGTTGCGCGCCATTTCACGGCGCGCGGCCTCCGCCCAGTCCGGGTCACGCGCGCCTCCGGCGTGGAGTATCCGCAGGCGCGAGTCCGCCGGCAGCTCCCGCGCCGCCGCGGCCGCCCGCAGCGGATCCTTCTCCCGGCGGAGGTGCCCGACGACACACACGTCGAATGTCCGTTTCGAGGGACGGCGCCCCACGCTCCCGACGGCAACCGACTGGTGCACCACCCGCACCCTGCCGCGGAACTCGGGCGGCAGCGCTTCCCCGGCGAGGTCGTGCAACCCGACGAGCAGGTCGGCGCACTCGAGCGAGCGGCGGGTGATCTCGGGCTCCGTGTGCAGGAAGCCGTAGATATCGGTCCCGGTCAGCGCCACGATCAGCGGACGGGTCGGAAAGCGGTCCCGGAAGCGGTGGATCGAAGCGGCGCTCCGCCAGGCGTGGAGGGCGATCAGCGCCTCCCCGGACGCGCCGTCCCAGGCCGTCCGGATCGCCACCCGGTGGCCGAGCGACCGCAGCACCGCCGCCCAGCGCCTCGCGGTGATCCGGTTCCCGAAGCGGGACCGCGGGCCCGCGGGGGTTACTAGAATGATTCGCACAGGCGAAACCCGCCACCAGCATGACCCAGCGTGTTCCGGCCGAGCATCTCGCGGCCATCATGGAGGACGCCCACCGGCGCACCATCGCGCTGACCAGCGGCCTCGACGACAACCAGTTGATGGGGCCGCAGATGTCCATCGTCAATCCGCTGCGGTGGGAGATCGGGCACGTCGCGTGGTTCTACGAGAACTTCATCCTTCGTGACCTCTGCGGCCACGCACCGATCCTTCCGCACGGCGACGAACTGTACGACTCCGCGGCCGTCCTCCAGGAGACTCGCTGGGATCTGCCGCTGCTCGGGATGGAGGAAACGATCCGCTACGCCGAGACCGTCAAGGACCGCTGCCTGGAACGGCTCGGTCCGGGCACGGCGAGCGAGCGGGACAGCTTCATGTACCAGTTCGCCACCTTCCACGAGGACATGCACACCGAGGCGTACGTCTATTCCCGGCAGACTCTCGGCTACCCGGCGCCGCGGCTGGGCCGAAATCCCGCCCGCGAACCGTCCGGCGACTGTCCCGGCGACGCCGGCGTCCCCGGGGGGACCTTCCGCCTCGGAGCGGAGCGGGACGCGCCCTTCCGCTACGACAACGAGAAGTGGGCGCATCCGGTGGACGTGCGGCCGTTTTCGATCTCGAGGGCGCCGGTCACGAACGCCGACTTCGCCGCGTTCGTGGACGCCGGGGGCTACCGGAGGCCGGAGTTCTGGAGCGAGACGGGCTGGGCCTGGCGGGAGCGGGCCGGGGCCTCGCATCCCGTCTACTGGCTCTCCGACGGAGCCGACGCGTTCCGGTTGCGGCGCTTTGACGAGACCGCGCCGCTGCCGCTGAACGAGCCGGTCATCCACGTCAACTGGTTCGAGGCGAACGCCTGGTGCGCCTGGGCCGGACGGCGGCTCCCCACCGAGATCGAGTGGGAGGCCGCCGCCCTCGGAGAACCCGATGGAGACCGGCTGGCGGCGACGAAGAGGACCTACCCGTGGGGCGAGGCGCCTCCGGACCCCCGGCGCGCAAACCTCGACGGTTGGTCGCTCGGGTGCATCGAGGTGGGGGCGCTTCCCGAGGGGGACAGCGCCTTCGGCTGCCGGCAGATGCTCGGCAACGTCTGGGAGTGGACGGCGGACACCTTCGAGCCGTTCCCCGGATTCCGGCCCGATTCCTACCGGGACTACTCCGAAACGCAGTTCCACCGGACGAAGGTCCTGCGCGGCGGCGCCTGGGCGACCCGCAGCCGGACGCTGACCGGCCGCTATCGCAACTTCTTCGGCCCGGAACGCCGCGACATCATGGCGGGGTTCCGGACCGTACGCGAGTAAGGGCTATTCGTCAGAGGCGCCCGGGTACACCCGCTCGCCCTCGTAGTCCCTCAGACCGCAGAAACCGACGACTTCGTATCCGTTCGCTTGTAGCAGCTCCGCGGCACGCGCGGCTCTTCCGCCACCCTGTCAAGCGGTGAGGACGGGGACTCCCGACGGGAGCTCTCCCATCCTCGCCTCCAGTTCGTCGATCGGAATGTGGACGAAGCCGTCGATCGTGCCGTGCTCGGCGAGTTCCTCGTCGGTACGGACATCGAGCAGCACGGCGCCGTTCGCAAGCGCGGCGTCAATGTCCGGCGCCTCAACGCGGGGGGCCGGCTCGGGCGCCGCCTCTTCGGGGGCCGCCGGTTCTTCGGCAGCCGGCTCGCCGCCGCCGCAGCCCCAGCCGCAGACGGCCGTGGCGAGGGCGACAGCGCCAAGCGAAAGTGTCCTTCTCACGTGGAACCTCCTGTCGGGAGTCAGTCGAGCGGGCGGTACTCCCGCGCGCCCGTGTATTGCTTGAGGCCGGAGAAACCCACAACGTCGAACCCGGCGTTCTCGAGGATGGCCGCGGCACGCGCGGCCCGTGGTCCCACCATTCAGGTGGTGAGGACCGGACGGTCGCGGGGCAGTTCGTCCAGCCGGTCCGCCAACTCTCCCAGGTGGATGTGGACCGCTCCGGGGATGGTCCCGGACTCGGCCAGTTCGAGAGCCGTGCGCACGTCGAGCAGGAGCACCTGCTCGTCGCTCAGCACCTCGTCGATCTGACCGGCGGCGACGAACGGCGCGCGCGTGCCGAGCGCGCGCCCCATCAGGCTCATCGCACGAGGGTATCAGGCGGGGAGTCGGAGTCGCCGGGCCAGCGATACGGCTTTTTCGCCTCCCTGTGGACCCCCACCGGGAGGACTGGGGCGATGCCGGCCGGAGGCCTATACCTTTCGCGGTGTTGTTTTTCATGGGCCCCCCGGCGTGAGCAGCGCCGGAGGGCCCGTCCTCATCAACCCCGTTAGCCGACCCGCCGGAAGCAACCTGCCGGAGGCCAGTGCCACGA
>CAYUVU010000258.1:0-14078 GCA_964448205.1 uncultured Acidobacteriota bacterium | reverse complement strand
CTCGGGAACAGGTAGAACCCACCGTCCGGAGCCCCGCAGCGCACGCCCTCGATCGCCAGCAGACCGTCCCGCATCCGCACCATCCGGCGCGCGAACTCCTCGGTCATCCAGGCGAAGCCCGCCGGGTCCGCGGTCACCGCGGCGAGCGCCGCCTTCTGTGAGATGGAGCTCGCGTTCGAGGTCATCTGGCTCTGCAGCGAGGCGGCGCCCTTGATGACCTTCTCCGGGCCGATCGCCCACCCGAGCCGCCAGCCGGTCATCGCGTAGGTCTTGGAAGCCCCGCCGGCAACGACGAACCGGTGCCCCAGGATGTCCTGCATCCGGCGGTAACAACCCTCCGGCGGCGGCTCGAAGGTGAGCCGCGCGTAGGTGTCGTCCCAGAGCAGGTAGGCGTCGGCCTCGAGCGCGAGGTTCGCGACGTCCTCGAGCTCGCCCGGCGAGAGCATCACCCCCGACGGGTTCCCCGGAATGTTCAGGATGACGCAGCGGGTCCGGTCGGTCACCGCCGGTTCGATGACGGCGCGGGTGGGCCGGAACCAGCCCTCCTCGCCGGCCGGGGCCAGCACCGGGGACGCCCCGGTGATCTTCACCTGCTCGGGGAAGGTCGGCCAGAACGGCGTGGGAATGACCACCTCGTCGCCTTCTTCGCAGGTGGCGAGCAGCAGCCCGGTGAGCGCGTGTTTCCCGCCCGAGGTGACGAGGACGTTCGCGGCCCCGAAATCGAGGTCGAAGTCCCGCCGGTAGCAGTCGGCCACCGCCGCCCGCAGGTCGGGAGCGCCCGGGTTCGGGGTGTAGCGGGTGTAGCCGGACTCGATGGCCTGGATCCCGGCCTCCCGCGCCACCGACGGGGTGTCGAAGTCGGGCTGTCCGGCGGAGAAGTCCACGACGTTCTCCCCGGCGGCCTTGAGGCGCATCGCCTCCGCCATCACGGCCATGGTGGGCGAGGGCGAGATCGCGCCGACGCGCGCGGAAACGTGGATTCCGGAATCGGTCATGAGCAGGTTCGGGAGCGGTCAGCCGTCCGTGGCGGCTTCGGGGGCGGCGGGGAACTTCTCGGCGAGGCGGCGCGCCACCGGATCGGGGACGAGGCCGCTGACATCCCCGGAAAGTGCCGTGATCTCCTTGATCAGGCGCGAACTGACGTAGGAATACTCCTCCGCGGGGGTGAGGAAGACTGTCTCCACTTCGGGCGCCAGCCGGCGGTTCATGAGGGCCATCTGGAACTCGTACTCGAAGTCCGAGACCGCCCGGATGCCGCGCACGATCGCCGCGGCGCCGCGCCGCCGGGCGTAGTCCACGAGCAGCCCCGAGAACGCGTCCGCCTCCACCCGCGGGTTGTCTTCAAACGTGGCCCGGATGAACTCGAGACGCTCGGGGACGGTGAAGAGCGGCGCCTTGCCGGTGTTGTGGAGGACCGCGACGACCACCCGGTCGAACTGGCGGGCCGCCCGCCGGATGATGTCCACGTGCCCGAGCGTCAGCGGGTCGAAGGACCCCGGGCAGATGGCCAGGCGGGAGGTTGGTTCCAAGTTCAGCGCGGGTCCTTATAGGCGCAGGAAGACGCGGGCGAAACCTAGCATACGGACCCGCGGGCAGCGCGTCGTCGGGTTGGCTCCGTCCCGTGCGGACGGCCTCGCACGAGCCAATCCAGGCGGCCCTTAACGCCGCTTCGCTTCGACTTTTCCACATTTGGGCCGAATTGGACGGCCAGGTGGGAAGAAATCGGGCTGATTTACGTCTAGGTACGTGTGTCCACTCGTTCGCTCGCCTCTCCCCGCCGGTACAGCGAGAACGCACCGTCTCCGGCGGCCGTCGTCCGGATCTTCACCCCGAGGAGTGGACAGCTCGCCGACTGGGGGTCGCGTTCCGGGCGGACGGCCACGCTCGCCGGCGCCGTCCAGGAGGAACGGTGCTCGGCCACCACCAGCGGCGCGAGGCCGACGGCCCCCCGCAGCAGTTCCACTCCCGCCTCCGATTCCCAGACCTCCCAGGGCGGGTCGAGGAACGCCACGTCGAACTCCCTTCCGGCCCGGAGAAGCCGGCGCACCTCCCGGAGCGCATCGCCGACCATCAGCTCGAAAGCCCGTGTCCCGAGCCGGGCCGCGTTCCGCTCGATCAACCCGCCCAGCCGCGGGGACCGCTCCACGAAGGCGCACTCGCGCGCGCCGCGCGAGAGCGCCTCGAAACCCAGGGTGCCCACCCCCGCGCACAGGTCCAAAACCCGGGCCCCGGCCATTTCTTCGGCCAGCACGGTGAAGAGGCTCTTTCGCAGCCGAACCGCGCTCGGCCGGGCCCGCTCGGCCGCCGGCGCCCGCCGGCGGCCGGAATCGGGGCGCGGAGGACCGGCCAGGATCCGGCCCCGAAACACGCCACCCGAGATCCGCACGCTCATCGTCGGATCTCCCCTTCGCGCGCGAGCACCCGGCTCTTCCGGGGTCGCGCGCCTCGCCTCCAGGAGAAATCATGCCAACCTCCCCACCCCTCCCTGACCCCACCCGGCGTCCGGTCCGGCTCGCCCCGGAGGCCATCCGGACGCCCCGGGTGCGGCGGGCGCGGCTGCCCAGGGCAATCGCCAGCCGCTCCGAACTCCGTCCCGCCGTCGCGGTCTCCGCCGAGGTCTCGCCGGATGGGCAAGGCGGCGAGTGGGACCTCGGGCGCCGCCACGTCCTGCGTTGGCTGGAGGCGCACGTCGGCCCCCTTCCCCCGGGCTTCGACCCCGCTTCGCGTCCGGAAGGCGAGAGAGTGCACGTGGAGCGGCATCGTTCGGCAGGCGCCATCGTACGGGCCGTCGACCGCGAAGCGGGATCGAGCCGTTACTTCGGCGTCTCGCTCGAGGCGGGCGCCTTCGCCGGACTGGCCGCCTGGAAGGCGGTCGTGATCCTCTTCCGCGCGGGATCGACGACCGGACTTCGCGCCATGCTCTTCGCTCCCCGTCGTCGGCTGGAGCAGCGGGATACGCCGCTGTGGGTACCCGGCATCGTGCGCTGGCTCGCGCGGTCCCCGGGACTGACCGATTACGGCTGGCGGCTGCTGCCGGCCCCCTGGATCATCGAGAACGAGGAGGGGGTGGAGGGGCTGATCCACCTGATCGGAAGCCGGCAGCGGATCCGCCCGGTCTTCGCCACCGGGCTCGCGCCCCGCGAGACGAACCCGGAATCGGCCCCCGTCGATCTCTGGGACCTCGCGCACCGCACCGTGGGTCTCGCGCACGTGGCCGTTCTGACGGGTCCCATGACCTACGCGCTCACGGATCGGGTGGGACGGAAGTACAGCGTCTTCGGGAACGCCGTCCGCACCTACCGCCCCGGCTGCGTCCTTGGTGATCGCGCGGCGGAACACCCCATGGCGCTCCCCGAGACGGTGCGCCGCTGGCGCACCGGGGGCCCGCACGACTTCGCGGTCTTCCTCACCCGGGAGGCGGCCCGGGCCAGCGTCCTTCGGCAGGGAACCCGGGACTGCTGGTTCCCCGAATCGGTCGAGGCCGAGTTCCGGGAAGCGGCGGGGCTTGGCGGGACGCTGGATCCGATCGGAGAGGCCCTCCGCCGCCCCACCGTGGACGGGGACGCCGTTCATCCGCTGGGCGCGGGAGAGGACGTGGCGGCAGCGCAGCGCAAAGAAGACGAGGCGGCGCAGGTCACTGACGAGACGGAAGCGCCGGCGGCGGAGGCCCGGGCAAGTTGAGCGTGCAACTTCTGTGCGGCGACCCATCGTTGCAAGACCCCGCGCCCCGTGCCCCTGCTAGCATGGCGCCCAACGGACGGAGAATGCCCCGATGACAGAGTCCAAGTGGGGGAAGGTCAAGGACAGCACCGTTCCTGTCCTGTTGGGCACCCTGATCGTGGCGCTCTTCTACACGACCGCGAGCACCCAGGGCCGAATGGCCGACATGGAGAACCGACTCGGAGAGCGGATCAACGCACTCTCGGATCGGACACACGACGCGGACAAAGACCTCTCGGACCGGATCGGCGGGTTGGCGGCGGGACTCTCCGATCGGATCCATGGGGCAGAAAAGAGCCTCTCCGATCGGATGAGCGGAATGGAGAAGCGCCTCTCGGATCGCATCACGCGGCTGGAAACCTTGATGGAGATTCATCTGGAGGCGCACTCGGCGCAGGCCGCGTCCGGCGGAGTTCGGTAGCCGCAGACGCCCAGTAGGCATAGCGGCCCGTCGTCCGCGGGCCTCCGGCCCGCTGCGCCGACGGGAGGTCGGCGTTCCAAGCCGTGTGTGTCACCGGCTGGGGTCTGGCGTTTGCCGTCGTAGGTGCCATCGGAGAGAGCGGCGGGAAGACGTGCCCGGCGCGGAGCGCCGCGCGTGCCGGCTGAAGCCGGCGTTCCAGGCCGGTGCGTCCGCTACCCGCCCGCCGTGAGGCCGAAGCGCTCGCCCCAGGTGTCGCGGACGTGGGCGAGGATGCGCGCGCCCTCGTCCGTCGCCGCGGCCGGCGAGGCGAGGAAGTCGCTCGCCTCCTTGCGGGCGAGGCGGAGGAACTCGGCGTCCCGGACGATGTCGGCCACCCGGAACGGGGGGATGCCCGACTGCCGGGTGCCGAGGAAGTCGCCGGGGCCCCGGATGGCGAGGTCCTCCTCGGCGATCCGGAAGCCGTCGGTGGTCGCCTCGAGCACCTGGAGGCGGCGGAGCGCCGACTCGGTCGGCTTCCCTCCCACCACCAGGATCGCCGTGGCCGGGTCGGCGCCCCGCCCCACCCGGCCGCGGAGCTGGTGGAGCTGAGCCAGGCCGAAGCGCTCGGCGTGCTCGACGACCATCACCGTGGCGTTCGGCACGTCCACACCCACCTCGATCACGGTGGTGGCGACCAGCACGTCGAGCTCCCCCGAGGCGAACGCGCGCATCGCCGCCTCGCGGCGCGCCGCGGGAACGCGGCCGTGGACGAAGTCCACCCGCAGGCCGCGGAAAGGCCCTTCGGAAAGCTCCCGGAACCGGACTTCGACCCCCGCGCCGGGGAGTTCCTCGGAGTCCTCGATCAGCGGACAGACGTAGAACGCCTGGCGGCCCTTCCGCGCTTCCTCGCGGACCCGCGCGTAGACCTCGGGGAGGCCGGCCGAATCCCGGATCAGGGTGCTCACCGGCTGCCGTCCCGGGGGGAGTTCGCGGAGTTCGGACAGGTCGAGGTCCCCGTGGAGCGCCAGGGTCAGGGTGCGGGGGATCGGCGTCGCCGTCATCACGAGCAGGTCCGCGCCCCCGCCCCGTTCGACGAGTGTGCGGCGCTGGGCCACCCCGAAGCGGTGCTGCTCGTCCACGATGGCGAAGCCGAGGTCCCGGAACCGCGCGCCGTCCTGGATCAGCGAGTGGGTGCCGACCACGAACTGGGCCCAGCCGCTCGCCACCGCCTGCAGCGTGTCGCGGCGGTCGGCGGCGCCGAGCCCCGCGGTGAGCAGCACGACCCGGATGCGGTGCGGTTCGAGCAGCGCCCGGATCGTCGCGAAGTGCTGCTCGGCGAGGACCTCGGTGGGGGCCATGAGCGCTACCTGGGCGCCGTGGTGGATGACGATGAGCGCCGCGATCACGGCCACGATCGTCTTCCCGGAACCCACGTCGCCCTGGAGGAGCCGCCGCATGGCGAGCGGGGACTGGAACTCCTCCGCGATGGTGGCAAGGGCGTCCCGCTGCGACGACGTGAGACGAAACGGCAGGACCCGGCGGACGAGGTCCCGCAGGCCGTGGTCCACGGTGAAGGTGTGCCGGCCCGGCCGGTCCACCCGGTCCTGCCGGCGGCGCATCCGGAGCCCGAGGGCGAAGACGAAGAACTCCTCCAGGATGAGCCGCTGGTGAGCGCTGGAGCGCCGGCGCTCGAGCTCGGCCAGCGAGGCCCCGTCGGGGGGAAAGTGGACCGCCTCGAGCGCCTCCCTCCGGGACGGCAGCCCCATCCGTCCGACCAGTTCCTCGGGAAGCTGACCCGGCCCCACCGCGGCGCCGCCGTCGAGCAGCCGATGGAGAACGCTGCGCAGGAGCCGCGGCGTCAGGGAGCCCACCCGTTCGTAGATGGGCACGATCCGGCCGGCGTGCGCGCCGGGTCCGGAGTCCCCGGCCGCGGGTTCCGCGGCTGCGCCGCCGGCTTCCGGAAGGAGCGGCATCGAACCTGCCGCGGACCGTTCCCGGTCGGCGGTCACCAGCTCGTAGCCCGGATTCGCGAACTCGGGGACCGCGCCGGCGAAGGGTTTCTTCACCTTTCCGAACAGCAGCACCCGCGCTCCCGGCTTCAGGATCTGTTTCAGGTGGACCTGGTTGAACCAGGTCGCCTTCACCGGGCCGCTCGCGTCGTGTCCCCGCAGCTCGACGATGCGCAGGTTGCGCCGCCGGGTGGGGCGGACGTTGAGCGAAGCGATCAGTACTTCGGTCGCGGCGGAATCCCCGTCGGCGAGTTCGGCGACCGGACGGTGCTCGCTCCGGTCCTCGTAGCGGAACGGCAGCCGCAGCAGCAGGTCGCCAGCCTTGAGAATCCCGACCTCGGCGAGCGCGGCCACCCGCCGCGGGCCCACCCCGGGAAGGAAACGGACCTCGGTGTCCGGGGTGATTCCGGGCAAGGTCGCGGTGGCGGGGAGCCCGTCAGGGAGAGGCGGGCACGAGCAGGACTTCCCCCGCCCTCAGTTCGATCCCGGCGAGTCCCGTGGGAAGGGGGAACGGTTCCCCCTCGAGGATGGGGCCACGGACCTGTTCGCGTCCGGCCTCGGAAACGCCGACCAGTCCGCCCAGCACGGCCTGGGCGATGACGTCGGGCGGCAGTTCCACTCCGGCGACGGCGCCCCGCAGGATCGTGACCGTTCCCGATCCTCCGGCCCCCTGCATTTCGACGGCGAGATCCACCGGTTGCGGCGGAGTGCCGGGCGGCGGGGCGAACGGACCGAGGACCGCGCTCAGCCGCTCCGCATCCACCCGACCGCCGAGGTGCACCTCGCCAGGAAGGATTTCGACGCGAACCTCCGTAAGGCCGGCCTGCTCGGTCAGGAAGGCGGTGAGCTGGACGGATCCGAGGAGCGCGTTCACCTCGGCCTCCGAAAGCAGGACCGGTTCGGGAGATCCGGACCGGATCTGGAAGATCTTGAGCCAGGCGCCGCCCTCGAGGGGGTCGCCGGGCGGCGCCGGGGACTGTGGGCCGGGGGCCGCCCCGAGGAGCGGAGCCGCGGCGAGGAGCAGGAGAAGCGGACGCACGGAACGGGGAGATTCTAGGCAACACGATGCTGGGAGGCTATGACGAATGTTCCCCGTTCGTGCTACATTTGTGTCCCCGAACGAAGTCCCGTGCCCAAGACCGAAACGATCCGCGCCCGGATCGAACCTGAACTCAAGAGCCAGGCCGAGGCCTTGTTTTCCCAGCTCGGGCTGTCAGCTACCCAAGCGATCAGATTGTTCTACAAGCAGGCGACGCTCCAGCGGGGCCTCCCCTTCGCGGTGAGGCTGCCCAATGCGGAGACGCGCGAAGCCCTCAGGCAGGCTCGGGAACATGAGGATCTGACCGAATACGAGAGTCTGGAGGACCTGAAGGCCGCGCATCGCTGATTCGTGCGGCCAACGCCCGGGGAAGCGACGTGCGCCGCGCGTCAGTCGTGATGGCGCCGCCGGCTTGGTCCGCCGTGAGGATGGACGACGTTGCGCCGTGCGCGGCGCGGAGCGCCGGGCGTGCCGGTCTGAAGACCGGCCGTCCCGGGCGGGACTAGGCCGATCCGCGGAAGACGCGCTCGACGCCGTCACGCGCCGCCGGGTCGCCCGCCGCGCCACGAATCCAGGTCACCTCCCGCTCGGCGCGGAACCAGGTGAGCTGCCGTTTCGCGTAACGCCGGGTCGCGATCACCACCCGCTCCTCGGCGGCGCGGAGTCGCTCCGGGAGATCGCGGGCCCCGTCCTCCGCGGCGAGCGCGCCCAGCACCTCGCGGTAGCCGATCGCGAGCCGGCCCGGCCATTCCCCCGGATACCGGCCGGCGAGGCTCCGGACCTCCTCGACCAGGCCGGCGGCGAACATGCCCCGGACCCGGCGGGCGATTCGGGCTTCGAGGAGGTTGCGGGGCGGGTCGAGCCCGGCGATCCGCCACGCCGCCTCCGGAAGCGGGGGGCGGCGGGTCGCCTGGAGCCGGGAGATGGGCTCTCCGGCGGCCAGGGCCACCTCGAGGGCCCGGACCCGGCGCACCCGGTCGTTCGGATGCACCCGGCGGTGCACCGCGGGGTCGAGACGGGCGAGGAGCCGTTCCATCCAGCGGGGGCCGGACGGCCGGCGATAGATCGCGTCGAGCCTCGCCCTGAGGCGCGGACCGGGGTCGGGTCCCTCGAAGATCCCGTCGCGGAGCGCCCGGAAGTAGAGGCCGCTGCCGCCCACGACCAGCGGGACCGCTTCGCGCCGCCAGGCGTCCCGCACCGCGGCGGCCGCGAGTGCCGCGTAGCGGCCGGCGGTGCACGGGTCGTCGGGTTCGAGCGCGTCGAGGAGGTGATGCGGCCGGCGGGCAAGCATCTCCGGCGCCGGTTTCCCCGAGCCGATGTCCAGTTCCCGGTAGATCTGGAAGGCGTCGCAGGAGACGATCTCGACGGCGAACGGGAGCGAGTCCGCCACTTCGAGCGCGAGGTCCGACTTCCCGCTGGCGGTCGGTCCCACGAGCGCCAGGACGAGCGGCCCGGGGCCTGCCTCCGGGGACGGACTACCCAAGACGGCGGAGGAGGGCGACGAGCAGCAGGACGAGGACGAGCACGCCGCCGGCGCGCAACTGACCCGGCGAGAAAACGAACCCGGCCCGCCAGCTCACGGGGCCGGCCGGATCTCGGTCTCCGGGTAGTAGTGGGCCAGGATCTCCCGGTAGCCGGCCCCGGCGGCGGCCATCCCGTAGGCCCCGGCCTGGCAGAGGCCGAGGCCGTGGCCCCAGCCCCTTCCGGAGAACCACCACTCGGTCACGCCGCCGGTTTCGTCGCGCCGGGGTTCCGCCCGGAAGAGGTTCTCGGCGAGCCCCAGCAGACGCCGGATGCGCAGTCCCCGCAGTTCGAGACTCCCGGTGGTCCCGACGATCTCGAGGCGCACGATCCGGCCGGAGGCGCCGAACTCCAGCGGCTCGAGGGCGACGATCCGGCCGATGGGCTTCACTTCGTTCACCGCCGCCGAGAGATCGGCGTTGTTCTTCGGAACGAACCACGAACTCTGCCGGGAGAAGCGGTCCGCGGCGTCGCCGAGGTCTTCCAGGATCAGCAGGTCGAAGGGGACCGGTTCGTCCCGCCCCGGGCCCGCAGCGGCGTGATAGCGCACGAAGTCCCCGACGCGGAGCCGCAGCGCGCCGGCGGGGACCGCGAGCGGCGGCGGATCGTCGCGGCCCGGCGTGCGCGTGGGACGGATCTCCCGGAAGAGGAGGGCGCCGCCGCCTGATTCGAGCCGGGTCATCCGCGGTTCTCCGGGCGCGATCTCGCCGTGCTCCTCTTCGATGTTGATCCGGACCCACCCGTCCAGGACCGCAACCTCCCGGATCTGGCCGCGCCGGAAGAGCGTCCCGTCCCGGCGAAGCAGCGCTGCCGCAACCCCGATCACCTCCCGCCGGCTCACCGGCCGGGCCGGGTCGAGCCCGCGCTCGCTCGGATCGAGGAGGCCCTCGGCGAGCAGCCGGCCGAGCGCCGGATCCCCCTCGCGGGCCAGCTCGCCGCCGTCCGGGCCGGGGCCGAGCGCCGGAGTCCCAAGCGCCCGGCAGCGGACCTCCTCCACCAGCCGGCCGAACGCGCCGAGTGGCAGCTCTCCGCCGGGGGCGCCGTCCGGTTCGCACGACGGGAGCCCGAGCCACCGGACCGCCGCCGAAACGACGCCGGCGGCCTCCTCGCGGGTCGCCGGCGCCGACAGTCCGGCGCCGCTCCAGCCGGACACCGGCGCCCCCGCGAGCCGGACGAGGGCGGCATCCAGCGGACCGTCCGCGGGCCCGCCTTCCAGCCGCACCCCGCCGGCCTCCCGGATGCACGCCCGGGCCACCAGGTAGGGGGTCGGATTCGAGAAGACGTTCTCCGCGTTCTCGGTGTGGCCGCCGCAGGCGGCGGTGTAGAGGGCGTCGATGAGCCGGCCGTCGTGGAAGATCGCTTCGCCCGCCGTCTCGCGGACCGCGGCGGTGGAGAGCGGGTGCTCGGCGGCGACGCCGCCGTAGACCTGGCAGGCCGGTCCGGCGCAGAGGTCGTAACCGCGCCGGAGGTAGGCGTCCCGCGGGGTGAGGGCGTAGGTGCGGGCCGCGAGGGCCTGCGCCTTCAGGGCCTCGAGCTCCGGAAAGAGATCGGGCGGCAGCTCGCGCGGCACCACGCCGAACAGGTACTCCTCGAGGTTCGTCCGGTTGACGACGGTCACCCCGTCCCCGCTGCGGAACACCGTAAACGAGCCGCGGTACGGCCTCCCCTCCCATTCGAGGAACCCGCTGGCGGGAGGGTCGGCGGTCAGGGACACCCCGGCGGAGAAGCGGATCGGTGAACCGCCGAACGGGCGGACCATGAGGGCCTCCCCCACCGGGGCCGGGAGCCGAAAGGTCCGGGCTTCGGAAAAGCCGGCGCTCCGCAGGCTCGCGCCGTCCGCCTCGGCGCCGGGGCCCGAGGACAGGACGGCGAGATAGCGGCCGGTCTCGGGATCGCGCCGGACCCGGACTTCGGGACCGTCGGGACGCTCCTCGCGGAAGGCCTCGGCGACTTCGCGGGCCCGGGCCTCGTCCGCGAAGGAACCCAGTGCGAGAACGGATTCCCCGGCCCCGGTTTCGGGCGAGACGAGGGCGTCCGTGGTTTCGATCGCGAGTTCGCCGGCGCGCAGGACGAAGGGGGCCGCCGCCGAGATCCGGGCCGCCGGGACGGCGTCGGCGAGGCCGATCCGGATCTCGCGGGGGTCGGGGGCCTGGGCGGCGGCCGGGGCGGGCGCGAGGATCGCCAGACAGAGCAGATGAAGAGCCGAGGGAGAGGTGAGACCGCTCCGCTTCAAGCCGTACGCGTGGCGAGGCGAAATGGCCTTACCACGTGCGCGGCGCACCGGTTCCCGGAAGAACGCAGCCCTGTCGGTTGGCCAACAGCCGTGATGGCGCCGCCGGCCTGGAACGCCGGCTTCAGCCGGCACAGCGGCCCGCAGGGCCGCGGGCGGTTCGTCGCTACCCCAGTTGCCTTGGCGCGGGCAGCCGAGCCGTCCCGGCGAATGAGGTCGGTGTTGCCGCCCGCCTCCGGCGGGCTGTGCCGGCTGAAGCCGGCGTTCCAAGCCGTACGCGTGGCGAGGCGGAATGGCGTTGCGACGTGCGCGGCGCGGGGCGCCGCGCGTGCCGGTCTGAAGGCCCCCACCGGGAGACTGGCCGGCGGTCCCTTCCGGCACGGCTTCAGCGGAGTTCCAGGCCGTCAGTCCTGGGTCGAGAACAGGTCGTAGGGCTGTTCGTTGTACCAAAAGACCAGCATGATCTCGAAGTCGGCGCCGGGATAGTCGTCCGGGAGCGGCAGCAGCTGGGCGCCCCGGAGCGCCCCGACCGCGGCGTTGTCGAAACCGGGGACCCCCGACGGGACCACCACCTGCAACCAGGCGAGGTCGCCGCTCCGCAGGACGCTGATGGCGATCGCCACGTGGCCCCGGTCGTAGCTGGCCGCGTAGGGGATGTACCAGTTGCGCCGCACTTCCGCGATCAGCCGGCTGATCCAGGGCACCAGGTTGGCGCCCCGGTCGTCGTAGTAGAGCGTGTTGTTGCGGTTCGAGACGAGTCCGCCCTCCGGGTTCCGGAACCGCTTGCCCTCGAGGAAACGCCAGATGTCGGTGGGCGCTCCCTGCTTGCGGCGCTCGGCCTCCGCCTGCGCGCGGGCCTCGCGCATCGCCAGTTCGTTGCCGAGCCGGCGCACGTCGGCGGCCGGGTCGTTGATGAGACGGCGGAAGGCGTCGGCGTCGAACCGGAGCCGCGTTTCCTCCGCGATGGAGCCCGGGGCCTCGGGGGCCGGTTCGCCGGGCGCATCGGCCGCTTCCTCGGGCGCCGGGATCTCGGCGAGCAGCTCCGGCGCGTCGGCGCTCGCGCTCGCGTCGTCCTCGGCGGCAAGCTCGTCCCCCATCTCGTGATCGATGTAGAACTCCTCGTCCTCGCCTTCGGAAAACGGGAGGTCGTTCTGGAAGCCGGTGCTGGGGACTGCGATCTGCGCCTCGGGGATGACGAGTCCTCCCGCCGGCGGGGGTGGTGGCGGCGCCGGCTGCGCCTCCGGCGCCTCGGGAAGCGCTTCCTCCGGCGGTGGAACCGGAGGCAGCGGCTCGACCAGCGCCTCGAGCGGCGCCGGCTCCTCGAGCGGGGGCGCCTCGAAGGCGTAGAGGAGCGGCTCCTCCTCGGATTCCACCGCCTCGGGCTCGACCGCCACGGGAACGAGCCCGCCGACGAACAGGAGGAGGAGCAACAGGTGGAACCCGGTCGAGGCGGCGGCGACGGCCGCGCGCCGCCGGACGGAGACGCCGGTCAGGTCGTCGAGGGTCCCTCCCCGGCTCAGGCCGGTGAGCAGCCGGCCGGTGACGGGGTCCGGGCCGCGGGCGCCGGGCCCTGGCGGCGGGCCGGAACGCGAACGGCGGAACGGGGGTGCTCCGGATGGCCGGCGGGGGGCCTTGCCTCCCCCGGTGGAAGCGGCCTCGCGCTCTTCGGGGTCGATCAGTCCGAGCCCCTGGAAGTCGGGACTCATCGCTACCGGGCCCCGGACTCCACCCGGAACTCGAGAACGGCCTGCACCGCCGTCCGGCCGTCCACCGCAGCGATCGCGTCGAAGCGCCGCCGCCCTCCCTCCGCCCCGGCCGGAGTCACCTGGAGTTCGAGAGTTTCTCCGGGGCCGACCCGGCGGCGGAACCTCACGAGGGGCGCCGCTGCAAGCGTCGCGCCGGGCGGCAGCGAACGGCGGGCGCACTCGGCGAGCGCTTCCACCATGAAGACGCCCGGAACCACCGGCATCGCCGGGAAGTGTCCGGCGAAGAAGGGCTCGTCCGCGGGGACGCACCGGCGCCCGGTGATGGCGCCCCGCGCCTCGTCCTCGACCGCGGGCGGGTCGTCGAGGAGGGGTGGGGCTCCTTCCAGGCTCGTCATCCCGGGCCCGCGGGCGGCGGGACTACCGCTCCGCGCCGTCCTCGCCTTCGCCGCCGCCGCTCAGCGCGTTGAACCGCTCGATCACCTCGGCCGAGATGTCGAGCGCGGGATCCATGATGAAGGTCAGTCCCGGGGTCACGCGGAGGATCAACTGGATGTTCTGCTCGCGAGCCACCTCTTCGACGACCGGTCCGAGGTCCGCCTCGAGGGCGCCGAATCCGGAGGTCTGCTTCTCGTTGAACTCGCGCTGCTGGTCCTCGAGCCAGCGCTGGAGGTCGGTGGTCTTGCGCTCGATGTCGCGCTGCAGGTCGGCGCGCGCCTCGGCGGAGAGCAGTTGGGACTGGGCCCGGTTGTTCAGGTCCCGGAGTTCCTGCTCGCGCGTCTGCCGGCCGCGCAGGATCTCTTCCTGGAGCGTCTGCAACTCGGCGAACATCGTCTGCCCCCGGGCGGATTCCTGGGCGACGCGGTCGATGTCGATGACCGCGACCCGGGTGGGCTCGGCGGTCTGGGCCACGAGGACGGAAGGGACGGCCAGCAACAGCCCGATCAGCGCCACTCCCGGAAAGCCGCTCCGGAGGCGGCGGGCAAAACGATTCATGACGTTGGTCAACTCCCTGAAACTCTGCTCGGACACTTTTTTCGATCGGGGGAACGCGGCTGCTTCCCGCGGCCGCTTAGAAGGTGGTTCCGATCCCGAAGACGAAGGCCGTGGGCCGATGGTAGTAGTCCCGATGGGGATTGTAGGCGAAGATGAGGCGGAAGGGCACGTTCAGCATGGGGATGAACACCCGCATCTCGATGCCCGTCGAGGTCCGGAAATCCTGGAGCATGGAGAAGCTCCAGTTGTCCTCCTCGGCGAAGGCGTTCCCCGCGTCGAAGAACAGGATGGCGCGCAGCGGGCCGGCCAGCGGGATCGCGTACTCGGCGTTGAACAGCAGCATCTTGTCGCCGCCGAGGAGCTGGCCCCGCGCGTTCCGCGGGCCGACCGAGCGGATGTAGTAGCCGCGGATCTGGTACTCCCCGCCGAGGAAGAACCGGTTGTAGTAGGGCACCCCGGT
>CAYUVU010000257.1:0-2794 GCA_964448205.1 uncultured Acidobacteriota bacterium | reverse complement strand
CACCAGGGAGGCGAGGAGCCCGGCGGCCGAACCTCCGAAGCTGATTCCGCCGGGCGTTCCGGCGGGCGCCCGCGAGAGTCCGGGGAGCCGCCGTACCGTCCCTCCCAGGGATTTCCCCACTTCCGAGGACACCGTGTCGGCGGCCGCGGTGGCGAGCGAACCGACGAACGCAGCGGTGGCGAGGGCGCTCCAGGAAGCCGGGAAGAGTCCCGCGATCACGCAGAAGAGCACGGGCGGTCCGCCGTTCGCGGCCACCTGCATCGGTCCCCGGGCGCCGCCGCGGGCCTCCGCGATCCCGAGAGCCCGTTTCCGGGTCCAGCCCAGGCGGGTCACGAGGGCGCCGAGCGCGAAATAGAGGAGCAGCACCAGGTACCCGGGCCAGCCCAGGCTCCAGACGACCGCGGCGCCGACTGCGAACCCCGCGAGCGCACCGGCGCCGGTCACGGTTCGGAGCCGCCAGCCCAGGAAGGCGAGGACGCCGTTCAGCGCGAGGAGGGAAAGCACGGTCGGTTATGCGGCGGGAATGAAACTGGTGATTGCGTCACCGCCGCTCCTGGGCTCCACGCCGAGGCAGGAATCACCTCTTCCGGGTAGCGTTGGGCCGTGCGCGGCGCGGAGCGCCGCGCGTGCCGGTCTGGAGACCGGCGTTCCGGGCATCAGTAGTAGCTGTCGCGGCCACCCGCGCCGAAGCCGAAGCTGGTGAGTCCGCCGAGGGTGACGCTGAAGTGGAAGATGTTCTCGCTCCTGCTCACGAGGTTGTAGCGAATCCATTCGACGTTCAGCCCGCAACACTGGAACAGGAAATCGGTGCGCAGCCGGATGTTGGAGAGTCTCCGTTCCGTGATGTCGTAGTTGACGTCGAAACCGGTACGGATCACCTCGGTCGGGAAGAAATCGGTCCCGGCGCGGAGATAGCTCTTCGCGTCCACTTCCTCGCTGTCCGGGCCGCCGACCCGGCGCGCGCGGCGGGACCAGTTGAAGTTGAACCTCCGGTTGGAAAGACGATCCCCGACGCGCAACCCGGTCCGGATGGAGGTGAACAGCCGCTCGTCCGGATCCCACTCCATGGTCCAGTCGCCGTTCACGCTCTGGTCCGGAGTGAAACGGAAATCCGAGCGGATGGGGGACTTCCGTATCTCCACTTCGCTCTCCTCGAAGGAAGAGGACACGTAGCGGGAGTCGTACGCCCCCGCCGTCGGATCGAAGTACCAACTCTGCTGGATGCGCCAGGTGATGACGTCGGTCGCTGACGATTCCTCGACGCCGTCCCGATAACGCTTGGCGAGCAGGCGGTTCACCAGCCCGAAGCTGATCTGGTTCGCCTGCGTGGAGCTGTCGTAGCGGTCGAAACGGTTGACGTAGTCGGACTTGTCATCGCTCTTGCGGTACTCCCAGTTGGCTTCCGGCTCGATCAGGTGCTTGAAGCGGGCGGCGTAGAAGTTGCCGGCGGTGTCGAAGATCCGTTCGAACTTGGGACCGGACAGTTGCAGCGACGTTCCGTAGAACCGCCGGCTCAGTCCCAGTTCCGGATTGAACTCGTCCGTCTCGGGGTCGATCGAGCCGCCGTAGCGCAGATACCCGGCGTCGATCTCCGCCCGCAGCTGCAGGAACGGGATCTCGGGCAGGGAAAGCCCCAGCGTCGGCCCCACGAAGAGCCGGTTCCACTCCTGGAAGTCGTCACGGCGCGAGCGGCCCACGCGCACGTAGTTGGCCTCGTAACCGAGCTGGACGAACTGGCCCAGCAGGTTCAGGTTCCGCCGGGTGATCGAGAGCTGCGGCATCGTCTGGCGGCGGCTGCTCCTCGACGTGTACTGGGTGTCCTTGCGGTCGATCTTGAACTTGATGCGGTGGCGGAAGAGCTGGCCGCTGAGGTCGACCTTGGAGCGCTGGAACCGCCGGGTCGAACGCGAAAAGGAATCCTGGAAACGGCGGCTGAAGTCGAAGCTCGAGAACATGTCGCCGGCGGCGCTGAAACGGAAGCGCGCCGGCAGCCGCTGCGCCACGTTGAAGCTGAGCGAGTACTCGCGGTTCTCGGTGGTCTTGTCGTTGATGACGAATCCCTCCGCTTCGCCCCGCGAACCGCTGTTCCCCCGATAGCGGTACTCCATGCCGAGTCCGGTGCCCGCCACCGTGAAGTGGTCCACGCTGAACGTCGCGTCCATCGAGCGGTTGATGGCCCAGTAGAAGCCCTGGCTGATGAGGTGCCCGCGGAGGTCCGAGCGGCTGTAGCGCGGGATGAGGAAGCCGGTCTGCCGGCCGTCCTCCTCGAGGGGGTAGTAGAGCGCCGGGAAGTAGGTCACCGGCAGGTCCTTGACGCGAAACGCAACGTTGCGCAGCCACACGTGTTTCTCCGGCCGTACGACCGCGCGGGTCGCAGTGAACTTCCAGCGCGGATTCGGCTGGGCGCAGGTGGTGAACGCGCCCCGCTCGATTGCGAACGCCCCGTCGTCCAGTTCCTCGAGGGTCTCGGCGACGAAGTGAAAGTCCTGGCCGAGGATCCCCCGGGCGTTCCGGAAGACCGCCGTTCCATCCTCGAGGCTGCCTTCCATGGACTCGGCGACGATCTTCTCGTCCCGGCGCTCGAAGACGACGTTGCCCTCCGCACGCACGCTCAGTGCCTCCTCGTCGATCTCGATGCGGTCGGCCTGGATCCGGAGGCCTCCGTAGGCCACCTGCGCGTAGCCGTCGAGGACGACATGGGAGCCCTCGCGGGTGACGTGCTCGGCGCGCGTGATCATGGTCCCCGCCGGCGGCGGGTCGTGGCTCCATGCCACGGGCGGCGCTTCCCGCTGGT
>CAYUVU010000256.1:0-9185 GCA_964448205.1 uncultured Acidobacteriota bacterium | reverse complement strand
GGTCTGGGAGGCGCCGTTCGGGCCGGGCCGTCCCGGGTGGCATCTCGAGTGCTCGGCGATGGGGCTGGAACTGCTGGGCTCCGGCTTCGATCTCCACTGCGGCGGGGTGGACCTCGTGTTCCCGCACCACGAGAACGAGATTGCCCAGAGCGAGGCCGCAACCGGCGAGACGTTCGTCCGCCACTGGTTCCACTGCGAACACCTGCTGGTGGACGGCCGCAAGATGTCGAAGTCGCTCGGGAACCAGTTCACCGTCCGGGAACTGCTCGACGAGGGGTTCGCCCCGGCCGCCATCCGCCACCTGCTCGCCAGCGTGCACTACCGCCAGCAGCTCAACTTCACGAAGGCCGGCCTCCGGCAGGCCGAGGTGGCGATCGGCAGGGTGGACGACTTCCTGCGGCGCTCGGACGAGGCTGCCGCCGGGAACGACGCCGCACCGCCGGCGGAGGCCGCGGCCGCGCTCGTCCGCTTCGAAGAAGCGCTGGATGACGACCTGAACACCTCGAAGGCGCTGGCCGAGGTGTTCATCGCCCTCAAGGAGGGCAACCGGGCGCTTCATTCGTCCGGAGGAGCCGCCGAGGCGGCGGGGTGGGCGGCCGCCATCCGCAGGATGAACTCGGTCTTCGGCAGTTTCGAGATGAACACGGGGCAGGAGGCTGCCGGAGACGGGGAAGAGCCGGCCGACCTGGAGGCGTTGATCCGGGAGCGTCAGGAAGCCCGCGAACGCCGGGACTTCGCGCGCGCCGACGAAATCCGCGACGGATTGGCCGCCCGCGGGATCCTTCTCGAGGACTCGCCGTCCGGCACCATCTGGCGGCGGCGCGAGGACTGACATTGGCCTGGCGGCAAAGAGCCCGCTGGCCACTCCGGAGACGAGCCCCCCACCTGAGACTCGGCGCGCGCGGCGAACGGATCGCCGCCCGGGCGCTCAGGCGTTCGGGCTACCGGGTGGTGGCCCGGAACTATCGACCGGGCCGGCGCCGGAGCGATGCGGAACTCGACATCGTGGCCTGGGAGGGGCAGACGCTCGCCGTCGTCGAGGTGAAGACCCGGCGCGGCGGCTTCGGCGATCCGGCGGAGCGGGTGGACCGCGAGAAGCGCCGCCGGATCCGGCGCTCCGCCGCCCGCATGTGGCGGCGGGAGTCCTCCCGGAAGCGGATCCCGCCTGGGTCCCGGCTCCGGATGGACGTGGTGGAGGTCTGGTTCCCGGCGGTTCGCTCGCGGCGCATCCTGGCCCGCTTGCGAGGGGCCCTGCGTCCGCCGATTGTGCGAATTCGCCGCGGCGCCTTCTGAGCTCGGGACCGCCGGTCTTCAGACCGGCACCGCCAGCCGGAGGCTGGCGAAATCCCAAGCCCATCACCCGGTTTGGCCAAGAGTCCCTCGCCCGCACGGCTATACTCGCCGCCCGGCGAGCGGGACTAACTCAGTGGTAGAGTGCAACCTTGCCAAGGTTGAAGTCGCGGGTTCGAATCCCGTGTCCCGCTCCAGCCGTACGTGGGTCAAGGCGGCGTAGCCAAGTGGCCAAGGCGGAGGTCTGCAAAACCTCTATTCGGCGGTTCGAATCCGCCCGCCGCCTCCGCCGCTTAACCTGACCGGATGCGCCGGGGCGGCGCGTTCGGTGTGTGTTTCCGGGTCTTGCGGCGATCCGAATTTCGCCGCGGGACGAGCTTGCCGGGATGGCGAAATCGGTAGACGCGGGAGACTTAAAATCTTCTGTCCCTCACGGGACGTGCGGGTTCGAGCCCCGCTCCCGGTACGGCTTGGAGCGCCGGCTTCAGCCGGCACAGCGGCCCGCAGGGCCGCGGACGGTCCAGCGCCGCCTGTCTTTGAGGGACGGAGTCGAGAGCCGGACTCCCTCGCGCGCTCAAGCGCACTTCGGCGAGTTCCGATTGGTCGTACCTCTTTTGTGAAGGGGTGTAACGTCGTTTCATACTTACCCTGTGATGTCGAGTGGTCCGCACAGGGGCCACACGGTGTGATCCGTCGGGTCTCTTGGCGCTGATCGGGTAGGGACCCCCTTCCGAACCACCCGGCGCTTCGCGCTGGTCCACGGGCATCACATCCTGAACCTTTGTTCCTTCTTCCGATTGCCTGCGATCTCCAGCACCAACCATCACGTCCGGCATCACCGCCGTGATGACCTCGGCCCCGCGTCGCCCTGAGCCATCTGGAATCGGGTGGGCGCGTGGCGAGTTCCGGCTTGGCCACCGCTGAGTCGAGATCTTCGCTGACTTGACGATCGCGCGGGGGAAGGACCGCACCACCCGGCGCGATTTCCTGGACGGCAAGGACTCGCTGGACACGGCGGGGACCGAAGCGCTTCTTTCAGGATGCGTCTCGATCGACCTCGAGATCGATCCGAACTCCGGCCGGATTCGCGCCTTCGCCGCCCGCCGTTCGTCAACTGCCGACACCTGCACCTACCACGGCGGCGACCTTGCGATCGCGCTACGTGCGCTTGACGAGTATGCCGCCGGCGCGGAGTTCGTTCTCGGACACAACGTAATCAAGCACGATCTGCCCTATCTGAGGGAAGCCAGTTCCAGCCTGCGCCTTCTGACCAAGCCTCCAATCGACACCCTCTGGCTCAACCCTCTCGCCTTTCCCCGCAACCCTTATCACCGCCTGGTCAAGCACTACAAGGACGGGCGGCTCCAGGCCGGGAGCGCCAGCGACCCTGAAATCGACGCCGGGCTCGTCTTCACTGTCGTTCGGAACCAACTCGCCGAGTTGCAAAAGCTCGCCCGGGACGCCCCCGATCTACTGACAGCCCTCCGTTGGCTCACGACAGCGAGCGAGAAGCCGCAGGGCCGCGAAGCGCTCTTCAGGTCGGTGACGGGTGCGCCGAGGCCGGATTCGACCGAGGCGCAACGTGCGATCCGGCAAGTCCTCGCCGGCCGGGCCTGCACCCACCAGATCGAACTGGCAATCACCGAAGCCCAGCGAACCGGCTGGTCGCTCGCCTACGCGCTCTCCTGGATCTCGGTGGCCGGCGAGAACTCCGTCATGCCGCCCTGGGTGCGTCACCAGTTTCCCGAGGCCGGCGAGCTCGTCCGAAGGCTCCGTGACACGTCCTGCACGGACCCCGCCTGCGCTTGGTGCCGGTCGTGGAAGGACCCCACGAGTCTTCTCGAACAGTGGTTCGGCTTCGAGAGGTTCCGGCCGAAGCCGGCCGGTGACGACGGCCGCTCCCTGCAGGAGACGATTGTCGCAGCGGCGGTCGCCAAGTCCTCGGTCCTCGGAATCCTCCCGACCGGCACCGGCAAGTCGCTCTGTTACCAGTTGCCGGCGCTCGCCGGGTATCACCGGACCGGTGCGCTCACCGTCGTCATCTCACCGCTGGTCGCGCTCATGGCCGACCAGGTTGCCAGCCTGAAGCGCCAGGGGATCCCGTCCTGTGTCACCGTCAACGGCCTTCTGTCGCTCCCGGAACGTCACGACGCGCTCGACCGCGTCCGCCTCGGCGATGCCTCGATGCTGCTCATCTCGCCGGAACAACTCAGAAACCCCTCGGTGCGGTCGGTCCTGGAGCAGCGCGAGGTCGGCTACTGGGTGGTCGACGAGGCGCATTGCGTCTCCAAGTGGGGCCACGATTTCCGGCCCGACTACCGCTACATCGCTCGCTTCATCCGGGAGTATTCGGGCGACGGCGAAGTGGCCCCGCTGACCTGCCTGACCGCGACGGCCAAACCCGGGGTCATCGACGACATCTGCGAGCATTTCGAGGGGGAGCTGGGCGTCAGCCTCGAGCGGATCGACGGCGGCGCGCACCGCGACAATCTCTCCTTCGAAGTCATCGAGTCCGACAGGACCGGCAAACTCGGCGACATCGTCTCGGTTCTCGATGACGCGCTTCCCGTGGAAGGCGCCTCGGGCGCGATCGTCTATTGCGCGACGCGACGCGCGACCGAGAGGGTGGCGGACTTCCTGCAGGAGAAGGGCTACCCGGCCGGCCACTACCACGCGGGACTGAGGCCGGAAGCCAAGTTGCAGACGCAGGAGCGGTTCACGAACGGCGACCTCCGCGTCATCGCCGCCACGAACGCGTTCGGCATGGGGATCGACAAGTCCGACATCCGTCTTGTCGTCCACGCCGACATCCCCAGCTCGCTCGAGAACTACGTTCAGGAGGCCGGTCGCGCCGGGCGCGACGGCCAGCCCGCCCGCTGCATCCTGCTCTACAGCGACGACGACATCGAGAAGCAGTTCAGGCTCGCGGCGCGTTCGCGGCTCGACAAGCAGGAGATCGCCGCGATCCTGAAGTCCCTGCGACGGCTCGGCCGGCGATCCAGGCGGAAAGGTGAGGTGATCGCCACCCCGGGCGAGATCGTCAAGGAAGATGCTGACGGCGACTTCGGACGGGACCGAAACACCGAGGACACCCGGGTGAAGATCGCTGTCTCGTGGCTCGAAGAGGCGGCGCTGCTAAAGCGCGACGAGAACTTCGTGCGGATCTTTCCGTCGTCGTTGCGAATCCGGACCATCGACGAAGCGCGCCAGCGGATTGAGGCCGCCGACACCACCCCGGCTTATCGGGCCAGGCTCCTCCGGCTCGTCAGGAGCCTGCTCGACTCCCCACCCGACCGTGGCATCTCCACGGACGACCTCTGCGGCGAGTCCGGGTTCACGCCGGCGCGGCTGCGGAAGGCGCTCCACTTCCTCGAAGCGCTCGGGATTGCCTCGAACGACACCGCGATCACGGTCTTCATCCATCTCGGCGGGGAGGACTCCTCCAGTAGGCGCCTCGCCGAAGTCTCGGCTCTGGAAGGCGAACTGATCGACCAGCTCCGGGAACTCGCACCCGATCTCTCGCCGGGCGACATGTCCACCCTCAACCTCAGGGTCGCATCGCAGCAGCTTCGGGATGCGGGTCACCCGACGGTCCGGCCCGACATCGTCGAGAAGCTGATTCGCGGAATCGCCCGGGACGGCCGGGAGGATGCGGAGGGCGTTGCCAGCTTCCAGGTCCGCAAGATCGATCGCCAGCACCTCCGGCTCCGCCTGCAACGGAGCTGGGAAAAGCTCACGCTCACCTCCCGGCTGCGCCGCCGGGCCGCTGCCGTGCTGCTCGCATCGCTCACCGGGTCCGCACCGGCGAACGCTCGCGGCAAGGACGTGCAGGTCGCGACCACTCTCGGCGCCCTGATCTCGGCGCTGACCAGCGACCTTGAGCTGTCCCAGGAGATCACCGACCCCTCGAGCCTGCTCGACCACGCCCTCCTCTGGCTGCACGAGCAGGGGGCGGCAACGCTGGGCCGGGGCCTCACCATCTTCCGCCCGGCGATCACCGTCCGTCTCCGGCGGGGCAGCCGGAAGTTCACCGAGACCGACTTCCGGCCGCTGCACATCCATTATGACGAGCAGACGCTCCAGACCCACATCATGGCGACCTACGCGAAGTGCGGCCTGGACTCGATGCGCGACGCGATGCGTCTGATGGGCGACTACTTCACGCTCGGACGGGAGGCGTTTGTCGAGAAGTGGCTACCCCGCAACAGAGCCGCGCTGCGCCGCCAGACGACGCCCGAATCCTGGCGTGCGATCGTCGAATCCCTGGGCAACCCCGACCAGACCCGGATCGTGGCCGACGACCGGGAGCAGACGAGTGTCCTCGTGCTCGCCGGCCCCGGCTCCGGCAAGACGCGTGTCCTCGTGCACCGCATCGCCTATCTCGTCCGTGTCCGGCGGCAAGACCCACAGGGCATCCTGGCGCTGGTCTACAACCGTCACGCCGCAACGGAGATCAGGCGGCGCCTGTTCGATCTGCTCGGTGAGGATGCGCGCGGCGTGACGGTCTCTACCTGTCACGGGCTGGCCATGCGTCTGGTCGGGGCGAGCTTTGCCGGGCAGTCCGGGGACATTGCGAAGGAGGAGTTCGACAGGATCCTCAAGCAGGCAGTCGTCCTGCTGCGGGGCGACGGACTCTCCCCCGACGAGGCCGAGGCGCGGCGCGACACGGTGATCGAGGGATACCGCTGGATCCTGGTCGACGAGTACCAGGACATCGGACCGGACGAGTACGAGTTGATCGCCGCCATCGCCGGGCGGTCCACCGAAGACGCGGACAGCCGCCTCAGCCTGCTTGCGGTCGGCGACGACGACCAGAACATCTACGCCTTCAAGGGGGCGTCCGTCGCGTTCATCCGGCGATTCGAGGCGGACTATGCCGCGCGCCCGGTCCACCTGATCGAGAACTACCGCTCGACCGCCAACATCGTCGATGCGGCCAACATGCTGATCGCGCCCGCCGCGCACCGCATGAAGGCCGGCCACGACATCGTGGTGAACCGGAGCCGGCGGAAGGACCCTCCGGGCGGCGAGCTTGCGTGGCTCGACCGGATCGGGCGGGGGCGCGTGCAGATCCTGTGCGTACCCGAGGACGAGGCCGTCCAGGCGGTTCTGGCGGTGCGCGAGCTGGAGCGCCTCAAGACGCAGACAAGTGGATGGACGTGGGCCAAGGCAGCGGTCATCGCCCGCGCCTGGCGCCAACTTGATCCGGTCAGGAGCTATTGCTCGGCGCGGGGGATTCCGGTCCAGACGGCATCCGACCATCCGCCGAACGTCTGGCGTCTGCGCGAGACGCAGAGTCTGGCCGACTGGCTTCGGAGGCGTTCCGACTCTGCTGTTCGGGCCGCCGACATCGCCGACTGGATGGACCGGCAACCGCACGGCCATTGGTGGTCGCTGCTCAGAGAGGGTCTCGACGACTTGTCCCGTGAACTTGGCGGCCGCGAGACGGACCGCAGGGACGTGATCGAGTGGCTCGCCGAGTGGGGCCGCGACGCCCGAAAACGCCAGACCGGCCTGCTGCTCCTGTCGGCGCACCGGGCGAAGGGGCTCGAATTCGACGACGTGGTCATTCTCGACGGCGGCTGGGACCGGCCATCGAACGGCGAGGACAAAGACGCCGAGCGGCGCCTCTACTACGTCGCCATGACGCGGGCCCGCCGAAGCCTGGCGCTGCTCTCCATGGGTGACCGTCATCCCTATGTCGATGAGCTTGACGGACCCGCCGTGGCGCGTCGCGCCCCAGACGGAAAGGGTCTCGACGTTGCCGATTGCGCCAGGATCTACCGCACACTGAATCCTTCAGAGGTCGACCTGGACTTCGCGGGGCGACTGGCCGACGGAAACCGGGCAGCGGCGTCGCTCGACCGAATAGCGGCGGGCGATGCGGTCGGCCTGAAGCAGGACGGCGACCGCTCATTGATCGTCGACCATGATGGCGTGGCGATCGGGCGCCTGGCCCGGAAGTTTGCGCCACCCGAGGGTGCCACTTTCGTGAACGGCACCGTCCACGCGATCACGACGCGCTATCGATCGGATTCCGCGGAGAGTTTCCAGTCCTACCTGAAGCAGGACCGGTGGAGCGTGGTGCTCCCTGAACTGGTCTACCGCTCCTGAGACGTAGCCCGGTACCGCCGAGGACTACCTTGGCGGCGGGTGCGCGACTTTGCCGACGAAGATGATCGCGCCCGTGAGGCGCTCCCGGATGAAGAAGAGGAAGGGACGGTCGGCCCGGACGGTGACCGGGGGAGGGGGCGCCGAGGTCACTCCGATGACCACCGTTGCGGCCGCCGCTTCGGTGCCCTCTTCCGTCACCTCGACCAGCGCCTTCTGCCGGACGCTGGAGATCGACAGGTCAACGGGTGAGAGTCTCGTGAGGTCCGCCTTCCCGGGGCTGAATGCGTCCACCATCCCGAGCGCGGCAAGGTCGTCCTTCAGCTCGCGTTCGTACTCCATCCGGAAGCGCGGAAGGAAGAGTTCCACCTCGGTCTCCTCGAAGCCCCCGGTGACGTCACTCCACGCCGG
Source organism: uncultured Acidobacteriota bacterium (assembly GCA_964448205.1). Lineage (GTDB taxonomy): Bacteria > Acidobacteriota > Vicinamibacteria > Marinacidobacterales > Marinacidobacteraceae > Marinacidobacterium. Next base: position 1,373 of record CAYUVU010000256.1, on the reverse strand, counting down.
CGCATCGAGCGACGCGACCACGTCGTCAACCCTCACGTCCTCCCGCGGAACGAGCACCGTCATCGAAAACGCGCCGCCGCCGTACGGCAGGTCCACGGCCTGGAACCGACTCGTCTCCAGGTAGAGGAAGTCCCTCAGAATCGTCATGAGCGGGACCTCCCGGGGGGATCGGTCTTCGGGGTAGAAGGGCTCGGTTCGGGTGTCGTCCGGATCGAACTCGAAGGTCCAGGGGGCGTTGAAGTAGATCGCGTTGATCAGAAACATGAGGACCGCAGGGGGAATCGGGTCGGGAACGATCTCCTCGATATGACCGCCCGTCGCGGACCGGACCCACTCGTTGACGCGTCCGGACGCTGACGGGCCGGCGAAATCGAGTTCCGCCGCTTCGGCGCCGAAGAACTCGCGCAGCACGTCCACGAATTCCGCTCGCAGCGGAAACCCCAGCCGCGTCCACACGGAGTTCCCGATCGCGGTCTCGACGGCGGGATCGAGTTCGGTGAGGACCTGGATCAGCGACGCGTAGCCGGCGTTGATCTCCTCCTCGGTGAGCCCGCCGAAACCCAGTGCGTCACGCATCTGGTTCCAGGTCTCGCCTCCCGCCCCGTTCATGGTCATCCCGAGCGCCATGGAAGCGGAGAACGGGGAAAGGAAGAGGTTGTCCCCGGGGCGGTTGGCTTCTCGAAGCAAGTCGAAGCCGAACCGGTTGCCCGCGGCGATGACATCGACCTCGGTTGCGCTCAGGGCGCGCGGGAGTTCCGGGGCGGATGGCGGGTCGGCGGGCGGAACCCCGGGAATCGGCGGAAGGCCCGGGACCGGAACGGTGGATGGCCCGCCGCATCCGGCAGCGGCGAGCAGGAGAACGGCTCCCGCACCGGGCAGCCAGCCGCGACGCGCGGCACCGCGGACGCGGTTGCCCGAATCCGGACGGTGCTCGCTCTGCTCGTTGTCCATCGGGACGGGCCAACTCTAGTGTGCCGGCCGGTGCGCGAGCGCGTTTACAATGCGAAGTGAACCCGAGCGGTCCACGCTTCCGGCTATGGAACCGAACGGGAGTCACCACTGCCGGGTGGGACGCGCCTCCCGCCATGCGGCGCCAATCGGCGCCGGGCGGGAAGCCCGAGCCCGGCATGCGACGCCCACCTACGCCCTCGTAGGACGGAACCGGAGGACCGCCGGGTTCACTTGTGTACCGGGCGCGTCATCCGGGGGGAGCAGTGGTACGCGGTTCCGCCGCGCTCCGCGCGGCGGGTGCCGGCTGAAGCCGGCGTTCCAAGCCGTACGCGCCACCTTGCGCGAGCAGCGTTACGACGTGCGCGGTGCGGAGCACCGCGCGTGCCGGCTGAAGCCGGCGTTCCAAGCCGTACGCGTCAGCC
>CAYUVU010000255.1:0-3796 GCA_964448205.1 uncultured Acidobacteriota bacterium | reverse complement strand
GCGGGTGGACGGCGGCATGACGGTGAGCGAACTCCTGCTCGCCTTCCAGGCCGACATCCTGGGGATCCCGGTGGTGCGTCCGCGGTGCATCGAGACCACCGCGCTCGGAGCGGCGGTCGCGGCCGGCCTGGCCGTGGGTTTCTGGGAGTCCGAGACCGAACTGGCGGGCGCTCTGGAAGAGGACGTCCGCTTCGAACCGGGGATGCCCGACGCCGAGCGGGACGAGCGGCTCACCGCCTGGAACAAGGCGGTGGAGCGCAGTCTCGACTGGGTGTAGGCCAAGCTCGCGCCGCCGGCTTGGAGCCCCCACCGGGATCCCCAGGATGTCGGCCTGGAAGGCGAGCAGGAGTTCGCTCACCGTCATGCCGCCGTCCACCCGCAGTTCTCCGGGCGCGTGGCCGGCGTCGGCACGCATCGCTTCGATCACCTCGCGGACCTGGAAGGCCGAAGCCTCGATCGCGGCACGCGCCAGGTGGCGCCGGTCGGTGTGCCGCGTCAAGCCGCAGATCACCCCACGGGCGTCCGAGCGCCACCAGGGCGCGAAGAGCCCCGAGAACGCGGGCACGATCACCGCGCCGCCGGAGTCCTCGACCTGGAGCGCCAGCCGCTCCACCGCGGCCGCCGACCCGGCGAACCCCAACTGGTCCCGGAGCCACTGGACGAGCGAACCGGCGACCGCCACCGAACCCTCCAGCGCGTAGTCCACCCCCGCGGCGTCGCTGTAGGCGACCGTGGTCAGGAGACCCGCCTCCGAGGCCACCGCGTCGTTTCCGGTGTGCATCAGCAGGAAGGCGCCGGTGCCGTAGGTGCACTTCGCTTCTCCGGGACGCCGCCTCAACTGGCCGAGGAGCGCCGCCTGCTGATCGCCGATGACACCGGTGATCGGCACCGGGGTCGCGAACGGGCCGTCCGCGGCGGTTCGGCCCCAGGCCTCGGGGTGCGAGGACGGCGCGATCTCCGGAAGCATGGCGGCGGGGACCTCGAGCGCATCGAGCAGCTCAGCGCTCCACCGCAGGCTCCGGAGGTCCATCATCAGGGTCCGGCTGGCGTTGGTCGCGTCGGTGCGATGGACCGCGCCGCCGGTGAGTTTCCAGGCGAGCCAGGACTCCACGGTGCCGAACACCGCGCGGCCCGTGAGCGCGCGGTCCCGAAGGCCTTCGTGGTGGTCGAGCAGCCAGCGCAGTTTCGGCCCCGAGAAATAGGTGGCGGCGGGGAGCCCCGTAAGTTCGCGCAGCCGCGCGGCGCCGACGGCGTCCTCGAGCGCCGCCGCGAGTTCGGCGGTGCGCGTGTCCTGCCACACGATCGCCGGCGCGAGCGGCTCTCCGGTGGCCGGATCCCACACCACGGTGGTCTCGCGCTGATTCGTGATCCCGACCGCGGCGACGTCCTTCCCTTCGAGCCCGCCGTTTTGGAGCGCGCCGGCGACCACGTCGCCGGTCCGGTCCCAGATCTCCACGGCGTCGTGCTCCACCCAGCCGGGACGCGGGGTGAGCTGGCGGTGTTCCTCTTGCGCCGAGCCGACAATCGTGCCGTCCCGGGCGAAGAGGAGGCAGCGGCTGCTGGTGGTGCCCTGGTCGATCGCCGCCACCACCCGGGGCCGCGATCCGCCGCCTGCCGCGGGCGTCACGGAGCGTTCAGGCGGAGCGCTTTCCCGGGCCTCGCCCCCGTCACCTCCCCGTCCTGGAGAACGAAGACACCGGAGACCAGCACGTGCTGCACTCCGGTCGAGTAGTGGTGCGGATCGCCGAACTCGCCGTGTTCCTCCACGGCCGCCGGATCCAGGACGGCGATGTCGGCAACGGCTCCTTCCCCGATGACGCCGCGTCCGTCGAGACCGAGCCGCTCAGCCGGGAAGGACGCCATCTTCCGGATCGCCTCCTCGAAGGCCAGCAGGCCCGCTTCCCGGACGTAGAGGCTCAGCACCCGCGAGAAGGTGCCGTAGTTGCGCGGGTGCGGCACCCCTTCCCCGGGCGCCACCACCCCCCCGTCCGAGGAGATCATCGTGCGGGGATGGGCCATGATCCGGCGGACGTCATCCTCGTGCATGGCGTGGAAGACGCCGCCGAAGCCGCCCTTTTCCTGGAGCTCGAGCGCCAGGGTCGCCCCGTTGTCCGGGTTCGACTCCAGCCCTCGCTCCCGCAGGATGTCGCCCATGGTCTTCCCCTCGAGCGAGGGGTCCCACGCGCACCGGGAGATCTGCACGTTGTCGGGGTTGCCGCCGCCGCGGTCCACCTCGATGTTCGTCTTGATCTCCTGGCGGATCCGCTCGCGCGTCTCGGGGTCCTGGAGGCGCTCCAGCAGGGAATCGTTTCCTCCCGCGAGGCTCCAGCCGGGAAAGAGGATCGTCAGCCCGGTGGACGAGGCCGTGTAGGGATACTGGTCGATGGTCACATCCACCCCGCGCGCGACGGCCTCGTCCACGAGACGGAGGCTCTCCGTGCTCTGCCCCCACATGGGAGCGCCCACCACCTTGTGGTGTGTGAGTTGCGTCGGCAGGCCCCCTTCTTCGCCGATCCGGATGGTCTCGCGCACCGAGTCCATCAGCGTGAGGCCCTCCTCCCGCATGTGGCTCACGTGGATGCCGCCGTAGCGCGCCGCAACCTTCGCGAGCTCGATGACTTCTTCGGTTTCGGCGAAGGTCCCCGGCGGGTACTTGAGGCCGGTGGAGAGCCCGTAGGCCCCTTCCTGCATCGCCTGGTCCACGAGCGCGCGCATCTCATCGAGTTCCGCCTCGGTGGGCGCCCGGTCCTCGAGGCCCATGACTTCGCGGCGGACCGTGCCGTGGCCGACCATCAGCCCCATGTTGATCGCGGAGCCCTCGGCCTCGAACTCCGCGAGCCACTCCCCGATGGGCAGCGGCGAGCCGCCGTCCGGCCCGCCCATAGCGGTCGTCACCCCCTGCCGGAGGTAGTTCTCGGCCAGCGGATGGCGGAGCACGCCGCGCACGGCGTGACTGTGGAGGTCCACGAAGCCGGGCACCACCGCGAGTCCCGACACGTCCACGCGGGTCTCGGTCCGGGCGCCGGACAGATCACCCACCATCGCCACCCGGCCGTCCCGGATGCCCACGTCGGCGACCTGGGGGGCGCCTCCGCGGCCGTCGTGCACATCCCCGCCGGCCAGCACCACGTCGTAGGGCTCGCCGCAGCCGGCGGCGAGCGCCGCGGTCAAGAGGAGCGCGATTCGCAACGAGCGTTGGGCCATGAGTCTTCCTCCGCGGGCCGCTCCGGCCGAGAATCGGGTCGGCGGGAACGGGCGGCGCCCGAGTCTATCGGTATGCTGCCCGCGCCGTCCGCCGCGACGGATAAAGGAGAACCCACATGCGCTGGAACCGGAATCTGGTCATTCCCGCTCTGCTCGCGGCCCTCGTGCTGCCGGTGCTCGCGGCCGGGCAGTCGGCGCCCACGGTCCTCCCCCTGCGGGAGCGGGCGGCGCTCGTGGACCGCTGGCTCGAGATCCGCTTCGAGACCGTCCTGCCCGAGATCATGCGGCGCGAGGGCGTGGACCTGTGGATCGTCGCGGCGCGGGAATACAACGAGGACCCGGTCATTCGCACCATGCTCCCCTACACCTGGCTGGCGGCGCGGCGGCGGACCGTGCTCGTGTTCCACGACCGCGGCGCGGAGGAAGGCGTGGAGCGCTTCGCGGTGGCGCGCTACGACATCGGGGGCATTCCGGGCGCCTGGGATCCGGAGACCGAACCCGACCAGTGGGCCCGGGTGGCGGAACTCGTCCGCGAGCGGAACCCCCGGGTGATCGGCGTCAACCGCTCGACGGACTTCGGCCTCGCCGACGG
>CAYUVU010000254.1:0-2118 GCA_964448205.1 uncultured Acidobacteriota bacterium | reverse complement strand
CTCCCCGCCGCCTCCCGGAGCCGGGCGGCCGTGTCCGCCTTCATGCCGTCCCCGCGAGCATCCCTGCGATCGCCGCGGTGACCAGGGTCGCGAGCGTTCCCCCGGCGAGGGCCCGGAGGCCGAGGCGGGCCAGGTCCTTCTTGCGCCCCGGCGCGATCGCTCCGATGCCGCCGATCTGGATGCCGACCGACCCGAGGTTCGCAAAACCGCAGAGGGCGAAGGTCGCGATGACCTCGCTCTTCGCGGACAGCGTTCCCGCCGCCGTGAGCGCGGTCAGGTCGAGATAGGCGACGAACTCGTTGAGGATGACCTTCTTCCCGAGCATGGCCGCGACGGTGCTGACCTCGCCGGCCGGAACGCCCACCAGGAAGGCGATGGGGGCGAAGACCCATCCCAGAATGTCCGAGAGCGACAGGCCCACCGCGCCGAGCGGCAGGTTGATGAGCGCCACGATGCTGAGGAACGCGATCAGCATCGCAACGACGTTGAGGACGAGCTTCATTCCGGCGGAGGCGCCCGTCGCCGCCGAATCGATGAGGTTCACCGCGGAGCGCTCGACCCTGTATTCGACGCGTCCGGCGGTCTCGGGCTTCGCGGTTTCGGGAACGATGATCTTGGCCATCATGAGCGCCGCGGGGGCGTTCACGAGGCTCGCCGCGAGCAGGAAGCGGGCGTCCACGCCCAGCGCGATGTAGGCGGCGAGCATCCCGCCGGACACCGTCGCCATCCCCGAGACCATGACCGCGTGGAGCTCGGAGCGCGTCATGCGCTCGAGATACGGCGCTACCAGCAGCGGGGCCTCCGTCTGGCCCATGAACACGTTGCCGGCGGCGGCGAGCGTCTCCGCGCCGCTGGTTCCGAAGGTGCGGACCATCACCTTGGCCATCCCGACCACGGCGAGCTGCAGGATGCCCAGATAGTAGAGGACCGAGAACACCGACGCCACGTAGACGATGGCGGGGAGCGCCGAGATCGCGAGGATGACGCCGAAGCGCTCCCGGTCGGCCAGGGGCCCGAAGAGGAGCTCGATGCCGGCGTTCGCCTGCCGGAGCGCGAGATCCACCCCGTTCGCGACCGTAGAGAGCACCGCGGCGCCGCCCGAGCTCTTGAGGACCAGGAGCGCGAACGCCACCTGGATCGCGAGCGACCAGGCGACCACCCGCCAGGGGAAGCGGCGCCGGTCGGTCGAGATGGCCCAGGCGATCCCGATCAGGACCGCGATCCCGAGGACCGGGAGTCCCGCCATGTCGGGATTCGGCTCAGGCGCCCGCCAGATACATGATCCAGCCGATCCCCACCGCAAACCCCACGAAGCTGAGGAACGCCCAGGCGGTGAAGCGGAGCCGCGCCGCCCATCCCTCGCGCATCAGGCAGGCGAAGGCGGGGGAGACCAGGGCGGCGAAGAGGACGAGCGCGCCGAAGTGACTCATCACGCCGTGCTCCCGGATTCGCCGGCAAATGCCGTGTCTTCCGCGGACTCCTTGGTTCCTGTCGCGATGTCCCAGGCGTCGAGGACCACGAGCATGTTCAGGAGCCCCGCCACGATGAGGAAGGCGTACCCGTACTCGTAGGTGGGCGCTTCCGGATTCCCGGCTCCGAGCCCGAGCATGCGGGCCGCCACGTAGAACGCACCCGACCCCACCTCGGCGAGTCCCGCGAGCAGCGTCAGCGGGGCGGCGGCCTCGAACGGAAAGAGTTCGCCCTCCATCCGGAGGCCGAAGACGAACAGCAGCCCGATGCTGACCAGGAACACCGCACCCGTGCCCCGCCGGCCCAGCGCGATATGCCCGAGTCCGGGGACCACGAGGCCCAAAGCGCAGTACAGCAACGGGTTGGATTCCTCGCGGCTGCCGGCCCGGGGTTCCTGTCGGGCGCCCGCCCGCGCCCGTGCCTCGGCCATCCCGGAATCGTAACCGGGCGGCGGCGCATTCCCGCTCGCAACGCCGACCTCGGAGCGCCGGACCTTCTACCTTTTTGTCAAGGGTGAACAGGCCGATGGGGGGGTCCGGCAGAGAGTGCGTCCGGCGCCGGAGTCAGCCAGTATCACCCCGCCGCCGGGCGCACTGGTCGGGGAGGGCAGTGCGCCGCGGGTAGGGCTGGAGGTGCGCGCCCGTCGGC
>CAYUVU010000253.1:0-2958 GCA_964448205.1 uncultured Acidobacteriota bacterium | reverse complement strand
GGGTGGGAGCGGACGGGGGTCCGCCTCCACCGCCGCCATGATCTCGGCGATGGCGCGTTCGAGTTGGGGGTCGCCGCCCTCGATGACCGACTTGGGGTCGTTGTCGACCTCGATGTCGGGGTCCACGCCGTAGCCCTCGATGACCCACTCGCCTTCCGCGGACGCGAAACCGAACTCCGGGACGTTCACCCCGCCGCCGTCCATCAGCGCGCCGCGGTTCGTGATCCCGATCACGCCGCCCCAGCTCCGCTTGCCGATCAGGGGGCCGAGTCCGGCTTTCTTGAACATCGCGGGGAAGATGTCGCCGTCGGAGCCCGAGTTCTCGTCGAGCAGGCAGACGAGGTGCGGCGGCGGCACGACGCCCGGATAGGTGCTCGCCGCCTCGTTCGTCCGCGAGTAGCCGAGCGAGAGGATCTCGCGCCGGAAGCGCTCGATCAGCATCTGGGAGATGTTCCCGCCGCCGTTCCGGCGCACGTCCACGATCATCCCCTCGCGGCGGACCTGGCTGTAGTACCACTTGATGAACTCGCGGATGCCGTTCGCGCCCATGTCGGGGATGTGGAGGTAGCCGATCCGGCCTCCCGTGGCCTCCTCGACGCGCCGGCGGTTCGCCTCGATCTCGTTCAGGTAGATCAGCGGGTCCTCGTTGGCGACGGGCTGGAAGGTCGCCTTCCGCGCCCCCTCGAAGGTCGGCTCGGCGTTCACCGTCAACTCGATCGGCCGGCCCGACTTGTGGAGGAGCTGCCGGTAGGGGCTCTCGTCCCCGCGGAGCTCCACGCCGTCGATGGCGAGCAGGTAGTCCCCCTCGGAGACGTTCACGCCGACCTCCCGGAGGGGCGAGCGGTAGCGCGCCTCCTCGTTGTGGCCCTCGAAGATCCGCGCGATCCGGTAGCGCCCGGCGTCCGCGTCCCAGGCGAACCGCGCCCCGGGGAAGCCGGCGCCGGGCCGGTCCGGGATCTCCATGTCGCCGCCCTGGATGTAGGCGTGCGAGACCTGGAGCTCGGCGATCATCTCGTTGATGACGTAGTTCAGGTCGGACCGGTGCTCGACGTAGGGCAGGAGCGACCGGTAGCGGGCGCGCAGGTCGTCCCAGTCGTGGCCGTGCAGGTTCTCGACGTAGAAGAAGTCGCGGAACCGCCGCCACACCTCGTCGAAGATCTGGACCCACTCGGCCTTCGGGTCCCGGTCCGCCTCGAGCCCGGCGGTGGAGACCGTCTTCTTCGATGACCCGGTGTCGGTCCCGATGTTGTAGCGGTTGAACGCGCCGCCTTCGCGGACCGCGACCGTCTTCCCGTCGCCACTCACCGCGTAGCCCGAGATCCCGGTGGCGAGGGTCCCCGTCTTCCGTTCGCCCAGGTCGAAGACCCTCAGTTCCGGCGGGCTCGGGGCGCTCCGCCCGTAGAAGAAGGCGGAGGTCTTGGCGTAGAGCAGGAAACCGTCCACCGCGGAAAGCCCCTGGTAGTTGTCCTCGTCCACCGGCACCCGCATCACGCGGTCCTGCAGGCCCTCGAAGGCGATCCCGATCGGGGCGTCCGAGTCCTCGGCATCCTCCCCGTCATCACCCCCTTCGGCCCCCTCCGCCGCCGGCGCCGCCTCCTCGTCGCTCTCCGGCGGGAAGAGATGCGGCACGTCGGGACGGAGCGCCACCGCGTAGATGCCGCTCTCCCGGTCGAGCGCGTAGTTCCACTCGAAGTCCGCGATCTGCGGCTGGAACATCCGGTCGCTGATGTAGAAGAGGTAGTCGCCCTTCGCCCCCCACGCCGGCGAGAACTCGTTGAAGTAAGGCCCCGTCACCCGGCGCAGCTCGCCGTCGCCCGCCGACCAGATGTAGATGGAGGAGAACCCGCCCGGATCGTTCAGGCTCATGGCGAGGTGGCCGCTCCGGGGCGACCAGACGTAGTCGTTCGCCTGGCCGTGCCGTTCGTCCGCGACCTCGACAACGGTCTTGTCCGCGACGGTGACCACGAAGACGCGGCCCTCCTTGTCGCTGAAGGCGATCCGGTCGCCGTCCGGGGACCAGACCGGGTTGTAGCGCATCGCCCGCCCCCGCTCGGTGAGCTGCTCCGCCTCGCCGCCCGACTGGGGGACCACGTAGATCTCCTCCTCCCCGCTCGCGTCGGAGATGTAGGCGATCCGGGTCCCGTCCGGAGACCAGGCGGGCCACTTCTCGTGGGCGCCGGGGCTCGCGACGACGGTGCGCGTCGCCCCCTTCTCCACCGGGGCCGAGAAGAGCTCCCCGCGCGCGGCGAAGACCATGCGCTTCCCGGTCGGCGAGATGTCGAAGTGCTCGACGTTCCCGGCCGCCGAGACGCGGGAGGGACGGCTGTGGAGGCCGTCGGTGGGGACCGTGATCTCGATGGGGACCGAGGTTCCGTCCCCGTTCGTGTCGAGGAGATGCAGCGTGCCCGCCTGTTCGAAGACGATCCGTCCTTCCGCGTCGGCGCCCGGCCAGCGGAGGTCCCAGGTGTCCGCGTCGGTCCAGTTCCGGGTCTCGCCGCTTTCGGTGTCGTAGGAATAGAGGTTGTTCGTTCCCTCGCGGTCCGAGGTGAAGAAGATCCGGGAACCGATCCACATCGGGTCCCGGTCGGAGCGCGGGTGGTCGGTGATCTGGGTGAGTTCACGGCTCTCCAGCTCGAAGATGTAGAGGTCCTGCGCCCAGCCGCCCGCGTAGCGCTTCCAGGCGCGGAAGTCCCGGAAGAGCGGCGAATAGACCACGCTCCCGCCGTCGGGGGACCAGGCCCCGGCCCCGGCGCGCGGCATGGGGAGCGCGGTCGGCAGTCCCCCGCCCCGCGCCACCTCGTGGAGCCGGCCCTCGGCCACCCCGTTGCCGTCCCGGAGCGAGCGGAACAGGATGCGCTCGCCGTCCGGCGACCAGTCGTAGACGATGTTGTCGAAGCCCCAGCGGGTCGGCATCGGCCCGGTCGCCGGATAGAACGTCAACTGCTTCGGAGCGCCGCC
>CAYUVU010000252.1:0-1704 GCA_964448205.1 uncultured Acidobacteriota bacterium | reverse complement strand
CCACCGACCTGATGACCGGCTCGCCGGCGGGCGTGGAGGCGAGCATCGCGATCCGGTCGAAGCCAAGCGCGATGCCGCCGTGCGGCGGAGTCCCGTACTCGAGGGCCTCCAGAAAGAACCCGAAACGTTCGGCGGCCTCGGCCGGCGGTATCTCCAGGGCCTCGAAGACCCGCTGCTGCATGGCGCGGTTGTGGATCCGGATGCTGCCGCCGCCCAGTTCGTGGCCGTTCGCGATCACGTCGTAGGCGAGCGAGCGCACGCTGAGCGGATCGGTCGCGAGCCGCTCCACGTCCTCGGGGTGCGGACTGGTGAACGGGTGGTGGACCGAAGTGAGCCGTCCCTCGGCCGCCGAGTGGTCGAAGAGCGGGAACTCGGTAACCCAGGCCATGGCGAACTGGCCGGGTGACGTCCAACCCTCGCTCGCCCCGAGCTGCCGCCGGAGCGCCCCGAGAGCCTCGCACGCGGTCTTCGCCTCGCCGGCGACCATGAGCAGCAGATCCGAGGGACCTCCGCCCGCCGCCTCCAGCAGCGCCCGCAGGCGGTCGGCCCCCAGCGTCTTCAGCAGCGGAGAGCGGACCTCGCCGTCGCGGAAGGCCGCCCACAGGAGGCCGCCGGCGCCGGCCTCGACGGCCGCCGCCTGCAAGCCGTCGAGACGCTTCCGGGAAAAGCCCGCGCACCCGGGCGCCGCGATCCCCCGGAGCGAGCCTCCGGCCTCGAGCACCCGGTCCAGGAGCGGATGCCCGGTTCCCCGCGCCAACTCGGTGAGATCGCGGATCTCGGCGCCGAAGCGAAGGTCGGGGCGATCCACCCCGTAGCGGTCCATCGCGTCGCGGTAGGTGAGCCGGGGGAAGGGCGGCCGCACCTCGATGCCCACCGCTCCGAGGGCCCGCCGGAAGAGCCCCTCGGTGACCTCGATGACCTGGTCCGGATCCGCGAACGACATCTCGACGTCCACCTGGGTGAACTCCGGTTGCCGGTCCGCCCGCAGGTCCTCGTCGCGGAAGCAGCGGACGATCTGGTAGTAGCGGTCCGTCCCGCCGATCATGAGCAACTGCTTGAAGAGCTGCGGCGACTGCGGGAGGGCGTAGAAGCGGCCGCGATGGACCCGGGACGGCACCAGGTAGTCCCGCGCTCCCTCCGGGGTGGACCGGGTCAGGAAGGGCGTCTCGACTTCGAGAAATCCGTGGTCGTCCAGATGACCGCGGATCTCGGCGGCCAGGCGGCCGCGGATCCGCAGGTTGCGCTGCAGCCGGGGGTTCCTGAGGTCGAGGTAGCGGTAGCGGAGGCGCAGTTCCTCCGCCACGCCCTCGGAATCCGTCGGGGCGAAAGGCGGCGTCCGGGCTTCGCTCAGGATGTGGATGCGCTCCGCCTCGACCTCGATGCTGCCGGTGTCGATGCCGGGGTTGACGGTCGCCGCCTCCCGCGCGAGCACGCCGCCCTCGACGGCGATGACCCACCACGTCCCCAGGCGCTTCGCCACTGCCGCCGGTTCCGACCCGGGGCGCACCACGATCTGCGTCACGCCCCGGTAGTCGCGCAGGTCGAGGAAGAGCAGCCCGCCCAGGTCCCGGATGCGCTCCACCCAGCCCATGAGTACGACGCCGGCGCCCGCGTGCTCGAGGCCGAGCGCCGCGCAGTGGTGGGTGGGACGGGTCGGAACGCTCACGGCCCGGACTCCGGCGCTTCGGCGCTTCGCTCAGCGAG
>CAYUVU010000251.1:0-3571 GCA_964448205.1 uncultured Acidobacteriota bacterium | reverse complement strand
GATCCGGCTCGACGGGATCTTCTTCGTTCGCGATGAACTTGGAGCCGCACGCGGCCGACCCCAGCGCGGCTACCCCGAGTCCCAGCGCGCGCACGAATTCGCGACGCCGCAGATACACGTCGCGGGGTGTCGCCTCCGATTCCGGGATCCGCCACCCGGGCGGGATGATGATGTTCGCCATCGTCTTCTTCTCGCACCTCTTGTTGCGGACACGGCGCGGGACGCCAAGGGATGCCCGCCCCCGTCACGGTTCTACGGCTCCACGGGTTCGCAGGGTCCCGGTGTGGGGATCTGCAGACCGGCGTCCACCGTGAAGCGCTGGCGAACGACCGACCCGAAGACACCCGTCCCGTCCCCGTGGAGGCTGGGAGTGCGAACGATGCCCGACGGGTTGAAGACGCCGCGCCGCACCCAGTTGACGTAATTGCGGTCAGCCGCCGCGATCACCACTTCCGCCTGCGTTCCGAAAGGTAGTCCCTCCTGCAGGACCAAGGCCAGATCACGACCCAGGTTGGGACGATCGAAGAGGCCGAATTCGGACGGGAATACGATGGTGGTGTCCATTTCGGAGACGGATAGTCCCACCAGCAGCAGCGGGTCTTCCTCGACTTCGATGTTCGAGTCCTCGAGTGCTGCGGTCAGGTTGATGATCTGGGTCTCGGAGATGTAGGCCCACGCCCCCTGGGCGCGGGTCCATTCCACGGTGAGGCGTCGGGCCGGTTCCACCGAGCACATCCGACGGCGGTTGGTGCGCGGGCTCAGGAGTTCGTAGCGTCCCGGAACGCGCGTCTGGCCCGTGATGCGACCCCCGTCCGGCAGACGGATGATCGCCTCCACGAAGGAACCCGGACCGAAGTAGCGGGGATCGAGCGGTCCCGCGAAAAAACACGATCCCCCGAAGTCCTCCGGCAGTTCGTCGCCGGCACAGACGGAAGGCTCGGCGAGACGGAGACGAACCGTGGTGACGCCGGACTCCGCGCGCAGGAACACATCCGCAAACGACATCTTCTGCATCGAGCCTGCATTCCCCAGCGTCCGATGGATCCACGCAGTGCCGAAGACACCGTCGACATCGGAGGAGAGGTAGACCTCCGAGACGACCACGTCCTCGGACTGCGCCACGGTGATCTCCTGAAGTTCGCACGCCGGGACCGACGCCAGGAGTGCCATAAGGGCGCAGGTGGTGCCGAAGCTACGACTCATCAGAACGTTACCTCCACCCCCACCGTGGGCAGAATCGGGAACATCGACAGGCCGGAGCGGGTGGCCGTTTCCGCGGAGTAATCGAAGAAGTAGAAGAGCACGTTCTTGCGGTTGTAAACGTTGAGCACGTCCAGGTGGGGCGTCAGCGTGCCCCAGCCCAGGGTGAAGGGGCGGCGCATGCTCAGGTCGAGACGGTGGTACGCCGGGTAGCGGGTGCCGTTGCGGGAGCCGAGCAACATGGCGTTGGATTCGTCTTCCTGCCAGGTCAGTCGCCCGCCGGACACGTTCTGGGGCGAGAAGTACGCGAACGAGGCCAGCGGACGGGTGTAGGGCAATCCGGTCCCCAGGTTCCACCGCACCCCCCCGCGCAGGCCCGCGGGCATGGGAATCCGCAGGACCACGTCCACGTCCAGCCGGCGGTCGAAGATCGGTGGATAGGTGTGGTCAGGCGGCGGGTTCCGGCCGCTCAGAAAGTTCGGGAAGGTGCGGGTGGCGCGCAGCCAGGAAGCGGACACCCAGCCGGTCACGCCTTCGCCGGTCTTGCGCACGAAGAAATCGATCCCGCGTGACCGGCCGCTCCCCGGCAACAGGTCGTCGTCGCCGCGGTTCGGGTCGTCGACCGGATTGAAGGTGGTGACGCCATCGAACAACCGCTCGTAGGTTTCCAGCGACGCAAACCACCCTCCGGGGAAGTATGCGTCGACCCCCACCTGCACCTGGTCGGAGGCGATGTGCGGCGCGAGGTGCCCGGTGAGCACCCATACGTCGATGCCGATGGGCACCTCGTCGTCGCGTGCCGAGTGCAGAAACTGGGTGAAGCGTCCCGCCGCGGCCTTTACCGCGATGTCGCCGCCGCGGAAGAACCGCTTTATCGCCAGCCTGGGGGCCAACTGGTTGATCGGATCGTCCACGGAGGGTGCCCAGCGGTCCGCCCGCAGTCCGGCTTCGACCAGCCAGGCCAGCCCGCCCCTCCACTCGGCATGCGCGAAGGCGCCTCCGAGCCATCCCTCGCCCGAGTTGTCGGTGAATTGCGTGCCCCCCGCCCGGACCAGATTGAGGTGCGTCATCCGGTCCGCCGAAACCCCGCTCTTGAGCGTCCACCGGCGACCCAGGGCATGTTCCAGTTCGGCGCCCAGCGAAAGCTGCGAGATGCCGCTGCTGAACTCAGTATCCGAGAAATCGGGGAAGGCCAGCGCGGAGTTGAAGCGGGTGTAGCCGGCCCGCACGTCGAACGCGCCCCCGTCGCGGCGAGGCATGGTCCATCGCATGCCGATGAGATCGTTCCCCCATTCCCAGGCCGCGCGCAGGGGAAAGCCGTCTTCATCGTCCTCATCGACTTCGGTCAGGTTGAAGACGTCGTCGCCCGTGTAAGCCGTGATGAGGATGCGGCTTCCGCCCGGCGTCCACCCTTCCACCACGCCTTGGAAGTCGGTGAGGTGATAGGGGACGGACCTCGGCAGCTGGTCGAACCAGGAGCGGCGGCCGGAGGCTCGCCACTTGAGACGCTGCAGGCCGAGCGTGCGCTCCACCACCGCGGGTGCCCTGCCTCCGAGAGCTGCGCGCGCGGCAAGCAGCGACACGCCCCCGCGCACGCTGAAGTCGTCGGTCCCGGGGTCGCTCTCCACCAGCAGCAGGGACGACACTCGTCCGCCGTGCTCGGCCGGGAAGCCACCCGAGCTCAGCTCGACCCGTCCCACCATGTCGGCGTTGAAGACCGAGAAGATCCCGCCGAGGTGGAACGGGTTGAAGATGGGCACCCCGTCCAAGAGGATGAGGTTCTGATCCGCGGAGCCGCCGCGCACGTTGAAGGACGCCGTGAAGTCGGAGGTGGACACCACCCCGGGCAGAACCTCGACCGCCCGGATCGGATCGGCTTCCGCGAGTCCGGGAACGAGGCGGAGCTCCGCCTGCGAGATCTCGCGGACGGTCACGCCCGCGGTCTCCAGAAAGCGGCTGCGCTCACGGGTTTCCGCCGTACTGACGGAGACGCCCTCGAGCGCGACGGGGGCGGCGGTCAGTGTGACGTCGACCTCGATGCGCCGCTCCGCGACGATCTCGATGGGCTGGATGATTTCGCCATACCCGATTCGCTGGACGCCAAGCAGATACCGTCCGGGCGCCAGGCTCTCGATCCGGTAGTAGCCGAAGCGATCCGACTCCGCGACGCGGTCCACCTGGTCCGGCGTTTCCGGCAGGGCGAGCAGGATGTTGGCGGCGAAGACGGGAGGGCCGCTGGCATCGAGGACCCGGCCTTCCACGCCGCCGGTCTGGGCAGTGAGGACGGCGGGCAGGAGGCTGAAGACCGCCAGCAGTCCGTGGACGAATCCTCGCGAGCACCGGGAGCGGCGAGGCGCCGGGCCGGCAAGGC
>CAYUVU010000250.1:0-1819 GCA_964448205.1 uncultured Acidobacteriota bacterium | reverse complement strand
GGCCACACCGACCGGTTCGCCGCCGCGGTGGCCGCCAAGCCGGTCATCAACTGGTACAGCTTCGTGCTGACCGCGGACGCCTACGGGTTCTTCTACCGCTACTGGTTCCCCGGGTTCCCCTGGGACCACCCCGAGCACTACCTGGAACGGTCGCCGCTCCACCACGTGGGGAACGTGACCACCCCGACGATGCTGCTCACCGGCGAGGAGGACTACCGGACCCCGATGTCGGAGTCGGAGCAGTTCTTCCAGGCGCTCCAGTTGCGCGGGATCGACTCGGCGCTGGTCCGCATTCCGGGGGCCTCCCACAGCATCGCCGCCCGGCCGAGCCACCTGATCGCCAAGGTCGCGCACATCCTCCGCTGGTTCGAGGACCACCGCCGGGAATAGCGCGAAGCCGGCGGGACTCCCATGAATTGAGGAGCGCGCCGAGAGGTGAGTTCAGTGACGACCGTCCGCAAGACCATCACCCTGACCAGCCAGCAGGAACGGTGGGTCAAGGCCCAGATCGCCGCGGGCCGCTTCGCCAACGACAGCGAGTACATCCGCCACCTGATTCGGCGCGACCGGCAGGAGAAGGCGTCCTTCCGCGTTCTTCAGGCCGCGATACGGGAGGGGTTGGAAAGCGGCGTGAGCGAACGAACCATCCCGGAGTTCGCCCAGGAGGCCGAAGCACGGCTTCGGCGGGATGGCCCGGAATAACGACGACGCACCCGGCCCGAACGCCCGGTGGTTCCGGACGCCTACCCCACCCTGAACGGATGGGGCAGGGGCTGATTGAAGAGGTAGCCCTTGCGGTTCCACGGGACTGACTCCGGCTGGGTGGCCCCGGTGTGGTCGGTGGCCCTGGTCATGACCGTGTAGTCACCCGGCGCGGGCGCCCAGTCGAACTCGAAGCGGCGCCAGCTCAGCTCCGTCTGGACGCCGGTGAGTCGCGCTTCGTTCCAGCTGGCGCCGCCGTCGTCGCTCCATTCGACCCGGTCGATCCGCCCCTCGGGCGACTGGGCGAAGCCGTGCAGGGTATGCGGCCCGTGGCCGAGTTCCGCGGGCCAGGGCAGGGCGAGGGCGCTCTTGATCGCCTGGACCGTGGCGACCTTGCCCATCGCCCGGCCTTCCGGCGGATAGTTGTCGCCGATCAGGACGTAGGAGCTCGTGTTGTTCCGGGTCCAGTGCGGCTCGCTCGAGACCTCGATCCGGCCAAGCCACTTGATGCTGGAACTCCCCACCCAGCCGGGAACCAGGGCGCGCACGGGAAACCCGTGGTCCCAGGGTAGCGGCTCGCCGTTCAGCTCGTAGGCGAGGAGCACGTCGGCGAGCGCCTTCTCCGCCGGCAGCGCGCGCCGGAATCCCCCTTCCGGCGCTTCCGAATCGAGCCCGATCAGGAGGACCGACGCAGCCGCCCCGGCGATCCCCGCCAGTTCCAGCACGTCGGCGAGGCGGGCGCCGCGCCAGACCCCGTTCCCGATGCCGCCGGTACCCCACTGGGTGCCTTCGGCGGGCCGTCCCTGGACCCGGGCGAACATCGCCCGGTGGTTCCCGGCGCACTCGAGACAGGCGGTCAGCGTGTGCGCCGGCAGGGAACGGACTCCTTCGTAGGAAATCCGGATCCCTTTCTCCACCGCGTCGCCCTCGATGACGAGACGCCAGTCGGTTTCGCGAATCCCCAGGCTGCCGCCGTTGTTGCGGACGAAGAACAGTTCGTTCGGGGTGATCAGGTCCGGCATGTCTTCGAGGCGCGCTTCGAGACTGTTTCCGTGCTCGATGAACGGCGCCGTGTCCTTGAAGAAGGGCGCGACGTCCGGGGGCCCCGGCGTGGGAG